>NZ_FJUR01000001.1:362500-662500 GCF_900067135.1 Rhizobium sp. 9140
CAGGCACCATGACGCCGAGATCGATGATCTCGTAATTGTTGCAGGCAAGAACCACGCCGACGATGTTCTTGCCGATGTCGTGGACGTCGCCCTTGACGGTCGCCATCAAAACCTTGCCGGCGGACTGGCGCGCCTCGCCGCCTTCCGCCAGCTTCTCCGCCTCCATGTAGGGCAGAAGCACGGCGACCGCCTGCTTCATGACGCGAGCGGATTTCACCACCTGCGGGAGGAACATCTTGCCGGCGCCGAACAGGTCGCCGACGACGTTCATTCCCGCCATCAGTGGTCCCTCGATGACGTGCAGCGGACGGGCAGCGACAAGCCGCGCCTCCTCGGTGTCGTCGACGATGAATTCGGTGATGCCGTTGACCAGCGCATGTTCGAGCCGCTTGTCCACGGTCCATTCGCGCCAGCGGAGGTCGCGCTCCTTCGCCTCGCGGCCCGCAGCGCCCTTGAACCGTTCGGCAAGCGTCAGCAGCCGATCGGTGGCGTCCGGTCGGCGGTTGAGCACGACGTCTTCGCAGGCCTCGCGCAGTTCGGGTTCGATGGCGTCGTAGACGATCAGCTGCCCGGCATTGACGATGCCCATATCCATACCCGCCTGAATGGCATGGTAGAGGAACACGGCATGCATAGCCTCGCGCACCGGCTCGTTGCCGCGGAACGAGAAGGACAGATTGGAAACGCCGCCTGAAATGTGGACATGCGGCAGGGTCGCCACGATCTCGCGCGTCGCCTCGATAAAATCGACGCCGTAATTGTTGTGCTCCTCGATGCCTGTCGCCACCGCGAAGATATTGGGGTCGAAAATGATGTCCTCTGGCGGAAAGCCGACCTGTTCGGTGAGGATGCGGTAGGCGCGGGTGCAGATTTCCACCTTGCGCTGGCGGCTGTCGGCCTGGCCCTGCTCGTCGAAGGCCATGACCACGACGGAGGCGCCATAGGCCCGACATAGGCGCGCCTGATGCAGAAAGCTCTCCTCGCCTTCCTTCAACGAGATGGAGTTGACGATGGACTTGCCCTGAACGCATTTCAGGCCCGCCTCGATCACCTCCCACTTGGAGCTGTCGATCATCACGGGAACGCGGGCGATGTCGGGCTCGGCGGCGATCAGGTTCAGGAACTCGATCATCGCCTGCTTGGAATCGATCAGGCCCTCGTCCATGTTGATGTCGATGACCTGGGCGCCGTTCGCCACCTGGTCGCGCGCAACATCCAGCGCCGCAGCATAGTCGCCCGCCGTGATCAGCTTGCGGAATTTCGCCGAACCCGTGACATTGGTGCGCTCGCCCACGTTGATGAAGGGAATGTCCTTCGTCAGCGTGAAGGGCTCCAGCCCGGAGAGCCGCATCTGCGGGGTGATGGCCGGGATCTGCCGGGGTGGGAAAGCGGCCATATCTTAGAGCCTCGCCTGTGCGTTTGTGTCGAGACCGGAGCGCGGCACTTGTCCGACGACGGCTTCGGCGATGGCCTTGATATGCGCGGGTGTCGAGCCGCAGCACCCGCCGACGATGTTGACGAGGCCATCCTCGGCAAAGCCGGCGATCTGCGCGGCCATTTCGTCCGGGCTCTCGTCATAAGCGCCGAATTCGTTGGGCAGGCCGGCATTCGGATAGGCGCAGATGAGCGTATCGGCGACGCCGGACAGCTCGGACAGATGCGGCCGCATGGCATTGGCGCCCAGCGCGCAATTGAGGCCGATCGAGAAGGGCCGGGCGTGGCGCAGCGAGTACCAGAAGGCGGTCGGCGTCTGGCCGGAGAGCGTGCGGCCGGAGAGATCGGTGATCGTACCCGAGATCATCACCGGCAGCGTGATACCGCGCTCGGCAAACACTTCGAGCGTCGCGAACACGGCTGCCTTGGCGTTCAGCGTATCGAAGATCGTCTCGATCAGCACGATATCCGTGCCGCCGTCGATCAGCCCGCGCAGTTGCTGGCCATAGGCGAGCCGCAGGTCGTCGAAGCTGACGGCGCGGTAGCCGGGATTGTTGACATCCGGCGAGATCGACGCGGTGCGGTTGGTCGGGCCGAGGGCGCCTGCCACGAAGCGGCGACGGCCATCCTTGTCCTGGGCGCGCAGGCCGGCGCGCCGGGCAAGGCGTGCGCCGTCGCGGTTGAGCTCGTAAACCGCATCTTCCATGCCGTAATCGGCCTGGGCGATGGTGGTGGAGGAGAAGGTGTTGGTCTCCAGAATATCCGCGCCAGCCAGCGCATAGCGATAGTGGATGTCCTCGATCGCCGCCGGCTGGGTCAGTGTCAGAAGGTCGTTATTGCCCTGCAAATGGCACTCGCAGCCCTGAAAGCGCTCGCCGCGAAAATGTTCTTCCGACAGGCCGAGAGTCTGGATCTCCGTACCCATCGCGCCATCCATGATGAGGATGCGCTCGGACGCAGCCTGCCGGAGGGCACGTGCGACCTCGGAGCCGTCGGGCGCCGGGGTCGGTTCGCCGAAAAGGGCCGTGATGGCAGACATGGGAAAACCTTTCACCTGCTGGACAGGCTTCGGAGTGACATAAAGATATATTTATGTCAATATATGTTACTTCGGCATGCGCGCAAGGCAGTCCTTCACCTCGTAGATGGCGCAGAGAATGTGGTAGAAGGTGCTGGCGGGCGCAGCCTCCTCGATGAAGACGCCGCTTTCCGGCAGCTTGTCGCGCCACAGGCCCTTCACGGGGACATCCAGAAACAGGTTCAGGGCTGCAATCGCCCGTTCGGCGGAGCCGAGATAGCGCTCTCTCGCCTCGCCCTCGCTCAGCGCCGCCAGCCGGATCGCCGCCTTCAGCCACTCGGTCTGCGGCCAGAGCCGCGCCAGCGGATCGCGCACCGAGAAATCGTCGTTGAGCTGCATGATGGCGACCTTGCGCGTTGCGCAGATGCCATGCGCCTCGCCGATCTCGAACAGCCGGCGCGCCTTGACAATGGCGCCCGCATCGCCCCGGCGCTCGCCCCAGCGCAGCAGCAGCCAGGCCCATTCGAACTGGTGCCCCGGCTCCACCACCCGGCCGAGATCGCCGGGCATGGGTGCCCAGTCATGGTCGAAGAACTCGCGAAGCGCGCCGGTCTGCGGATCGATGAAGCGGTCCATGCAGAGCGAAGCGATCTCGTCGGCCAGATTGGTCCAGCCGACCTGATCGAAACCCTCGACCTCTTCGCTGGCAAGGCAGGCCTCGAACAGATGCATATGCGGATTGGAGCAGAGCGGCAGGCGCGGCGGGTTGTCCTCCTCGAAGCCCGCCACCGGGTGCTTGCACCAGTCTTCCAGCTTTGCCTTCAGCGCCGCGCTGCGCTGCGCCATCTCGGCCAGGCGTTCGGGAAAGGCGCGCGCCATATAGGCGAAGGCCAACAGGGCGAAGGCCTGGTTGTAGATGTCGAACGACGGGTCGAGCAGCGTGCCGTCTGCATCGGCCAGCGCGCCGTAAAAACCGCTCGGCTGCAGGAAGACCCGGTCGAAAAAGGCGAGACCGCCGGCGCTTGCCCCCTGCCAGTCGCCGGTCCAGCCGCGCAGGCCCGCCTCGGCAAAACAATAGGTCTGGCGCGGCTGCACGCGGGCGCGCAGATGGGCGCGCGTCGGCTCACCGGTCAGATCTATCGTCTCGACGAAGCCGCCATCGGGATCGTTGAACCCCTTTGCCCGCCAGAGCGGCAGGGCCTGTTCGGTCAGCCAATGGTCGAGGGAGGCGGAAAGCGCGGAAACGGCCATGGACGGCACCTTTGCGGAAATTTCAGAAGGAGACATCAGACATCGAGACGGAGGCTGGCGAGGTCATGGCCGAGATGCAAGGCCAGCGCCTCGACCACCATCGCATGGTCCTGCCGCTGCGGCAGGCCGGACACGGTGACGGCGCCGATGCAGCCGGCACCCGTGACCGTGATGGGAAAGCTGCCGCCATGGGCCGCGAAATCCGCATCCGACAGGCCGAACTTGTCCTGCAGGCTGCGCCCGTCGCGGGCGAGCGAAAGCCCGGTCGCATAGCTGCTGCGGAAGAAGCGGGCAACGCAGTTGCGCTTGCGGCGCACCCAGTTGGCATTGTCGGGCGAGGTGCCCTCCAGCGCCGCGTAGAACAGCGGCATGGAAAACAGGCTAACATCGATGACGACGCCAAGATTGCCGGCTGCCGCCATGTCGCGCAGCCGCAGGCCGAGCGCCCAGGCGACATCGGCGTCGAAGCGCGCGAAGGTCAGCGTTTTTTCCTGATAGGCGACGCGGGCGATATCGGTCTCGAGAGAAACGGTCATGCGTCTATTCCTTCCAGAGCCATGCGGCGCCGCGCACGCCCGAACTGTCGCCATGGACGGCCTTGCGGATCGGCGTTTCGAACGAATCGCCAAAAATATACTGCGCGACGAGGCCCGGCAGGTCGTCGTAGATTTCATCGACATTCGACATGCCGCCGCCGAGCACGAACACATCGGGATCGACGACATTGGTCAGAAGCGCGAGGCTGCGGGCCAGACGATCGGCGAAGCGCTCGTAGACGCCGCGGGCGACCGCATCGCCGCCGCGCATGTCGGAGATGATGTCGCGCGCCAGCCGCTCGCGCCCGGTGGTCAGGCGGTAGTCGAGCTCGACGCCCGTGCCGCAGGCGTATTTTTCGAGGCAGCCCGTCTTGCCGCACCAGCAGGTGTGGCCGGGATATTCGTCCGCCCGCATCCAGGGCAGCGGATAATGGCCGACTTCGGCGGCAACGCCCTGAAAGCCGGCATGCACCTTGCGCCCGATCGCCAGACCGCCGCCATGGCCCGTGCCGATAATGATGCCGAACACCGTCTCGGCCCCCGCCCCCGCCCCGTCGACCGCCTCGGAGACGGCAAGGCAGTTGGCATCGTTGGCGATCCGGACGGGGCGACCGAGCAGCGCTTCGAGATCCCGGCCGAGCGGACGACCGTTGAGAATGACGGCATTGGAATTGCGCACGAGGCCCGTGCGCGGGTTAGGACTGCCGGGAATGCCGATGCCGACGCTGCCCGAAGCGCCCGACCCCGCTTCCGCCGACAGCACCAGCGACCGCACCGCATCGAGACAGGCGTCATAGGACGCCGGCGTCGGCACGCGCTCGCGCGCCCGCAGCGTGCCCGCCTCGTCCAGCGCCACCACCTCCATCTTGGTGCCGCCCCAGTCGATCCCGATAAACATCAAGCCCCCCTTGTGCCGCCTGCCCCTCATGCCCGCCTCCGGAGAGGCGCAGGCGGGCCTGCATATCACCCCGGCAACCGCGTTTGAAGCCCCGCCGAACACACAGAAGCATGCCTCCCGAAACCACCAATCCCCACCACCCCCCTTGGCTTCCCCGACAACCTTTTGTAAGGATGCCGACGATGGTCCCGTAGCTCAGGTGGATAGAGCGACAGATTCCTAATCTGTAGGCCACTGGTTCGAGTCCAGTCGGGATCACCACAAATTCAACAGCTTAGGAATATGCCGTTCCCACGCGTTCCTAGCGCGTTCCTCAAGCTATGTTTTCTGTCCGTTCTTGAGATTGCGGTGAGCGACACGGAGCTGCGCAACGTTCGATGTTTTTTCGAGCGTTTTGCGATTATAGCGCTGCGTTGTTGCAATATTATCGTGGTTCGCATGGTGGCGTAGCATCTCGATATCTGCGCCCGCGTCGCCGCCCTCGGTGATTCCCCCTGCCCGGCTGTCCCGGTTCCAGACGTCTTTCGGGACTCCGCATGCATCAGCAAGCGTCCGCCACATCTTGATGAAATAGCGCTGCTGGTATGGGAGGCCCGTCGTCTCGGACTTCACGACCGGGCCGAACCGCTGGCCGATCGGAACAAGATCCATGATGGCGCGGAGGAAGGGATACTGCATGGTGTCGTGCTCGGCCACCTTGCCGGTCTTGCTGGTGGTCTTCACGAGCACGCCCTTGTCGTCGATGTCCGACCACAGCAGGCCGTCGCGCCATCTCTGACCTCGATAGACGATACCGCCGGTCCCGACTTCCTCAGCGTCTTCCCAACGGCCGATGACATCGATCTGGCGCAGAGTGAGCTCGAACTGCAGCGCCTGGGCGAGCGCGATCGAGAGCCGGCCCTTTGAGATCGCCAGCTCGCAGATCGCTTTCGTCTGCTCGAACGAGATTGCCGCGGTGCGCCCACGCGGAACATGGAAACGCATTTCCTCCATGACCGTCTTAAGCCGGAAGCACTCGGCGATGTTCATGACCACGCCGAAGCCGATCACGATGCGCAGGAGCTGGATCGCCTTGTAGGCACGGCGATGGCGCTCGGTCTTCCCATCGGCGGCCGGCTCCTTAAACTTCGAATGCCAGCGGCGGATATCGATGCCGGTCACGTTTTCGAGCCTACGCGCGCCGACCGAAGTCTCGAGGAGGCGAAGGCTTTCGTCATACATGCTGCGGGTGTTGCTCTTCACCTCGAAGTACGAACTCTCGGCCGTCTGCTGGTAGAGCCGGATCAGCGAGCGCAGAGTGCCGTCATAGGTCGGCCGGGTGCCCTTCCCGCGCTTCGTAAGCCATTCCTTCAACTCTGCCGTCAGCACGCGGCACCGCGTGGCAACCTCATCGTCGGTACCATGAACGCGCACGGTCTTGAGAGGGTAGCCTTCTGTGTTCTTCGCAACGGCCGAGGCGACCCAATAATGGGCAGTCGTGCCGTCTGCTCGTGGCCGGACCTTCAGGCCCGGGGCTTTCAATTCCATTTTTCATCTCCATCAAGGCCAATAGCGGCCGGTGCCGACGATGAGGTGAGTCCATATCGCCGATCAAGGAATGCTTCGCAGGCAGGCCAATACCTTCGGCCGCCGAAGAGCGGGTCCGGCTCGGGGAAGCCAGATTTCGACAGCGCGGAAAGGGCATCCTTCAGCAGCTCAGTCTTGACACCGATGCGCTCGGCGAGCTCCGCCTCGGTGAGGAACAGGCTGGTGGCTCTCGTCATCACCCCACCTCCCGATCATGGGGCGCTGTTAGAGCCGCGCAAATCGCGTCGAACTTGACCTGCGGTATAAGCACCCATCCGGGATGATGCGTCTCGCTGGTCATGTAATCGTCGGCTATGCCTTCGACTGCCGCTCGCAAAGTCGATATGCGCGGGATGCCAGCTTCCACAACGCACTCGCCGTCTGCCTCGATCTTTTCCTTGAGATGTTCGTTCGTGACGCACATTTTCATTGCTGCTGACCTTTCTTCTGTCGAAGCACGGACGGCGACAGGATATCGCCGCTTGTCAACGGCGGAGTAAAATCCTGCCACGCGGCGGCGCAAAAGTCGGCCACTTGTGGCGCGCGCATGAGACCGCCGGGAGGGCTTAGGCCCGAGCGGGGGTCTCATGCGCGCGTTGCGATTTTCGAAGGGCGTCAGCCGGCCTTTCGGGCGCGGCTTTGGGCGAGACGATAGCTGTCGCCGTTCATCTCGAGGATGCTGACGTGATGGGTGATGCGGTCGAGCAAAGCGCCGGTCAGGCGCTCGGACCCCAAGGTTTCCGTCCATTCGTCAAAAGGAAGGTTGCTGGTGATCAGGGTCGCGCCTCGCTCGTATCGTTGCGAGATCAGCTCGAACAGCAATTCCGCGCCGGTCTTTGACAGCGGCACGAAGCCCAGTTCATCGATGATCAACAGCTGGTAGGCGGCCATCTGCTTCTGGAACCGGATGAGACGCCGCTCGTCGCGCGCCTCCATCATCTCGCTGACCAGTGCGGCCGCTGTCGTGAACCCAACGGACAGGCCCTTCTGGCAGGCGGCCAGGCCGAGGCCGAGCGCCACATGGGTCTTGCCCGTGCCGCTGGGGCCGAGAGCGATAACGTTCTCCCTGCGCTCGATCCATTCGCAGCGCGCCAGTTCCAGCACCTGCATCCTGTTCAGCTTTGGGATGGCGGCGAAGTCGAAACTGTCGAGGCTTTTGACGACCGGGAACCTGGCCGCCTTGATGCGACGCTCGACCTTGCGACGGTCCCGTTCGATCATCTCCCGCTCGGCAAGCCGGGTGAGGTATCCGACATGATCGACGCCTTCGGTGGCGCACAGCCGGGCCAGCTTCTGGTACTCGCGCTGGAAACTCGGCAGCTTCAGGGTTTTGAGATAATGGGTGAGAAGGATCTCGGGTGCTTGGGTGTTCATGCGACTTCTCCCGCATCCGACGACAGGAGACGCATATACGCCTTCGCCGATGTCGTCTCGACCGTCGCCCTCGGCAAATACGGGTAGATGGACAGGTCCAGTCTGGGCGGCCGGCGTTCCACCCGGCACAGGATCAGATGCTTGACGGCGTCAAAGCCAATGGCGCCAAGCTGGATCGCCTGCTTCACCGCCGCATGCAGATCGGCGAGTTCGAAGCTCTCCAGCAGGCGGAGGACCTGCACGTACTCACGCCGGCCGTGTTTGGCCATGCGGCCTTCCATCAACCGGCGCAGCGTAGCGAACTCTTGCGGCAAGTCCCAGCCCTGGAGGGGCGCTGCCTGATCCAGCGAATTGATCTTCTGCTCGATCAGCGGCAGGTAATGGACAGGATCGAAGACGACGTCTTCCCGTTCCCAGCACCGAGGATGGCGGGCGATGATCTCGCCACGGCCACCAATGACCACTTCGTTGACATAGCCGCGCACCCACACATCCTGATGGCCATAGGCGACCGGGACGGAATAGTCGTTGGTCTTGTAGCGCACCAGCGACTGCGCCGTCACCTTGGCACTTGCCTGGTCGCAGGCATCAAATGGCGAGGCTGGCAAGGCGCGCATGGCAGCCAGATCGCGCCGCAAGCGCTCGCCGATCGTCTCGCTCTCGCCGCGCAGCCTGTCGCGCTGGCGCTTCCGGCACTGCTCCTCCAGAAAGGTGTTGAACGCCTCCCATGTCGCAAACTGCGGGATCGGTACCATGAAGTTGCGCCGGGCATAGCCGACGAGACCCTCGACGTTCCCCTTGTCGTTGCCCTTGCCGGGACGGCCATAGCGATCCCGGATAAGGTAGTGGGACAGGAAGCCGCTGAACAACGTCGCGCGCTTGCGGGTGCCGTCAGGCAAAATCTTCGCCACCAGGCAACGGTCGTTGTCGTAGACGATCGATTGCGGCACGGCGCCGAAGAAAGCGAACGCATGGACATGGCCATCGACCCAGGCCTCGGCCACTGCCGCCGGATAGGCCCGCACGTAGCAGCCGTCGCTGTGCGGAAGGTCGAGCACGAAGAAATGCGCCTTCTGCTCGACACCGCCGATGACCACCATCGCCTCACCGAAATCGGCCTGCGCATGGCCGGGCGGATGCGACAGCGGCACGAACACTTCCTGGCGGCGCTGATCCCGCTCGCGCATGTAATCCTTGATGATCGTATAGCCGCCAGTGAACCCGCATTCGTCTCGAAGCCGGTCAAACACCCGCTTGGCCGTATGGCGCTGCTTGCGCGGCACTTGTCTGTCTGTAAGCATCCGAGCAGCCACGCGGCATTAACGCGCGCGAGTGACTGCAAATCGGCTATAACGATGATGTTGGTTCAAAGTGCGGTGTTAGGCGTAGCGGGTGGTGAGGCTTTCCGGCGTGATCGACGCGCCCATTTCGCAGTGAGGTTTTCCACGGCTCTGTTGAGATCAGCGAAGGCTGCATTGTTTGGGTCGAAGTCTTTGGCGCCCAACCATTCGACAAACTCGGCGTGCCGTTCATGAGCGGGGTCGGCGAGCGCCTCGCGGAATTCCTGGTATCCCCACGGACCGCCAACGTCTTCAGGCGGGCAGCGCCCCATTGCCTCGATCAGCATTGGATCTGCAAGTGCGACGATGGGGAACGTGCGCTCGATCTTGATGCTGTGCGTCCAGCCGTCGCCGAAGTCATAGTGGTATTTGAAAGATTTCGCACCGGTGTCCTGGATTGCCGACAGGAGCGAGACCTTGCGGGCATCGAGTGGACCATCCCCCCATTCCAGATCGGGCAAACCAAAGCCAACGTCACGGATCTGGAATTCGTAGAGGTGGGTGTTCGTCCAACCCATCGCGGCCTGCAACACCTCATGCAACCGGCTAAGCCGGATGCGCCACGGCACGACAATGCGCCGTATCACGGTCGGTTCGACATGATCAAGGGTGACCTTCAGACGGACGAGAGAAGAGGCCATTGTCAAGCTGCCAGCATGAGGGCGGAGTTTTCGGCCTGGCGCATCCGCTTCCACTCCCAGGGGAGCAGTTCCGGCAGACGCGAGGCAGGCAGGTCGGCGATACGAGCAAGGACATTGGCGAGCCAAGCCTTTGGGTCTACGTCGTTCAACCGTGCGGTCATGATCAGGGTGAGCATGATGGCAGTGCGATCTGCGCCCCGGTCTGATCCGGCGAAGAGCCATGCTTTTCTTCCGCAAGCGACACCGCGCAGCGCTCTTTCCGCAGCGTTGTTCGTCATGCAGGTTCTGCCGTCATCGACATACCGGGCAAAGTCAGCCCAGCGCGACAGCATATAGTCGATCGGTCCGGCCACCGGCGATGAGCGCGATAGGCTGGCCCGCTCGGTGCGCAACCATTCTTCCATATCGCCCAGCAATGGCTTGCTCTTGTCCTGGCGTACGGCAAACCGCTCGGCCGCGCTCAGGCCGTTGATGTCGCGCTCGATGGTGAACAAGGCATCGATGCGCTTTACGGCTTCGAGGGCTACCGGCGAGATCGGCTTAGCGCCTTTGCCGCGCCGAGCGTTGCGAGCGACATCGGCCAGCTCGAAGAACTTGCGGCGTGCGTGGGCGAAGCAGAACGCGGGTGTTGCCGGCATCTGCTTCCTCGCCCTGTCGAACAACGGATTGAAGCCGTTGTAGCAATCAGCCTGAAGGATGCCGCTGAAGTCGGCTAGATGCCTTTGCGGGTGCTCGCCGCGCCGATCGCTGGAGGCGTAAAAGACCGCCGCCGGCGGTGCAGGCCCGGCGAACGGCTGATCGTCGCGCACGTAAACCCATATTCGCCCGGTTGTGCATTGGCCTTTGGCCAGGATCGGGATCGTCGTATCGTCGCCATGAAGCCGCTCAGCCTGGAACACATGTGCCTCGATCAGGTCGAAGACCGGCTTAAGGGCGAAGGTGACGTGCCCGACCTGATCGGCCAGCGTCTGGGTCGACAGATCGATGCCCTTACATTTGAACCGCGTGCTCTGGCGGTTCAGCGGGATGTGCTGCCCGAACTTGTCGAACACGATCGTCGCCAGCAACTGAGGGCCGATGAAGCCGCGCGGCGTGGCATGGAACGGTGCGGGAGCCTGACTGATCGCCTCGCAATCGCGGCAGGTAAACTTCTCGCGCACCGTCTCGATGACCTTGAAGCGGCGCGGGATCTCCTCCAGCGTTTCCGTCACATCCTCGCCCAGCTTCGACAGCCGCGAGCCGCCACAGCAGGCACATGCCGTCGGCGCTTCAATGATGATGCGTTCGCGCTCGACGTCTTCAGGCCATGGCTTGCGCACCGGCCTCTTGCGGGCGAAGGCGCGCACGGACTGCGTTTTGGCCGCGGCCTCTTGGGCGCCCAGTTCGTCCTCCGCGGCCGACGCCACGAGCTCCTCGAGCTGCAATTCCAACTGATCGATCAGCCGCTGTGTGCGCTCGCGGCGCGGCCCATGCTTCTCGCGCTCCAGCTTGCCGATCAGCAGTTGGAGATGCGCGTTCAGCGCCTCGATGCTCGACAGCTTCGCCTTCGCATTGGCCGCTTCCGCCTCGGCCTGAAGCCGGGCTGCGCGCTCGGCCAGCAGCGCCGCATGAGCGCTGGCAAGGTCCGATGGCAGTGAAAGCGGCTGCAATGTCATGATGACATTCAACCAGATTTCTCAATAATCTCAATGCAAAAATGCAGTTAGACCCGGCTAGGGCGCCAAGTTTCCTGCGGCGCGCGCCAGTCAATTCCAGACAGCAAATAGGAAAGCTGCGCCGTCGAGATGGACACCACACCATCGGCCATCGAAGGCCATATGAACCTGCCCCTTTCAAGCCTTTTAGTGAACAGGCAAGCCCCCTGGCCATCGTGCCAGACGACCTTGATCAGGTCACCACGCTTCCCCCTGAAGCAGAACAGATGACCGCCCAGCGGGTCGTGCTTCAGCACCTCCTGCACCCGTAGCGCCAGCGATGGGAACCCACATCGCATGTCCGTATGGCCCGTCGAAAGCCAGACCTTGACGCCTGTTCCCATTGGAAACGGATTCACCGTAGCGCCTCCAGTCCGCGCAGGACCCGAAGCAGCGCTTCAACGTCGACGTCGCGTCCTACGTTCACACGGCGACCATTGGCGCTGATAACCTCCATAAGCCCACTTTGTGTCATCAAAGAATTGGTCGGCGCAACAGCCGGCATGCCTGGCTCCGGGACCAGCAGTGCAGCAATAAACCCTTCACTCCGGCCATTGCTGAGCCGTCCCTCACGGGCTGCTTTACGCCAATCGTTCAACTGAAAGCGTGTGATCCCATGGCGACGTGCTGTCGCCGTGACCTGACGCGGGGCGGAATAACTCTCTGCCACGATCGCAAGTTTGACCTCGTTGCTGAAACGGCGACGCCGCCCGCTATCGACAATCTCCATGCGGCTAACTTGGGGCCGCTTCTCTATTGGTAAATCCACGGTTCTCACACTGTCTATATATTGACGTCCATATAGACAGAGCATCCAATTCGCCTCACTTCTCAGCAAGACGGCCTTCCTCGGAAGCTTACGTCTGTCTTCGTCCAGCCAGTGATCGATCGTCGAGACAAACGCATCCAGCTTGGGCCGCCGGATCGGTGATTGTCGCTGATAGCCAGGTGGCGTCGAATAGGACAGCATCTTGGAAACGCTGTCGCGCGATATGTTGAAATGCTTTGCAGCCTGACGCCGGCTCATGCCTTCCGAGCAAGCCAGTCGAACCTTCAGATATAATTCCACGGTATAGATCCCCAGGCCCTCCTGCGCTCATTGCAGAAGAGAAATAGGTGGCCGACTTTTACGCCGCCCGAAGCGGGACAATCCCGCCGCTACCGTGGTCTAATTTTGCACCGCCGCTCTCAATGTCAGACGAGTATCAACGAACTCATCGGCGTCGAAGAACACCACCCAGTCAGCACCATGGAGGTCTCTTGCTCGATCGAACAGGAAGGTGTTGCGGTTACCTTCATCGAAAATGACGCAGCGGCGCTCGATCAGCTCAATCGGCAAGCCTTCGTCGATCATCGCTCTCACTATCACGACCGTGCGGTCATTGCTCCCATCGTCAAGAACAATGACGCTATCCATCTGGGCAAGGTGATGCCTGATCACGGCCTCAATGATGTCGTCCTCATTGAGCGTGCGCACAACGCCAACAATTTTCATGCCCGATTTCCTAACCTGATCTTCCGGCTTGCCCAAGGCTGCACGAATGCGGCCAATGAAATTTGATCCTGCTTCTCTCATATGCGCTGGGTATCACTGTGCACTTTCGGGAGCAAGACTCGCCTTGTGGCCGAAGGGAACACATTTCCGCACATCTTAATGGTCAAGAACGCCATAGACTTCCACCTCAGCCAGATTGAGGATCGTGGTTTTCCCTCTCACTATAACTCTAATATAACGAGCGATAATATTTTCAGTGGCAATAAATCGCAATGGAACGAATGAATTCTCTTGAACGCCAAAAAGCTCATGCGTTTGAAGAACTTCGACCCACGTTTGTCCGTCTAGCGACCATTCAATTGCAATACCCCTTGCTCGCTCTTGGATTGCCACATCATCGTTTTTTCTATTGAAGACCCTCACTTCTTTGAGAAGGAAATTCTGCCTGCAATCGACCGCCCACCATGGCTCGAAGTCTTCGCCAGTATGGCAGCCCGCTTCCTTACTACTGTCACCCGAAACGCACAGTTTGGCATCCTCTTCTATCGAAGAGCCGGAAGACCAAGGGGAAATTGAGCTTTGTGTTGGGACACCTTGGAGCGCTAGGTTGGGAAACTCAATTGCCTCGTCAAAGCTGTTGTGAATCGAGTAACCGGTCTTTCTGCCGATGTCAGAAAAATGGTGCAGTCCGTTTCGATACCAACCGTTACTAATGAGAAGCGCAACATCGAGGTATTTGTGAACGTACTTTTTCTCGCTGAAACCTAGGGGAGCCACCTCAGCGACGGGAGGCATCTGATGGGGCCGCCTCCTGATAGCTCTTACGTGCGCTGACGAAATCTCTTTCCAAGATCCTGCAATTGCTTTGTAGTGCTCCATTGCGGCGTCAACAGGAAGGGCGTAATTCATTGGGAAAAGATAAAACCGGTACCTTTTATCCTTATCTTGGATGAGGTCGATGTCGGGCATATGCGCAGGGTTTAAGAAGCCGTTGATGGGCAGATAGATTTGTTCCGCGTCCGAAAGCCAGGCTGCAGCGAGTGAAAACGTGCTGGTTGCAGGCACAATGTACTTGGCCGACCGCACTGTCTCAAAGTCCTTGTAAGCTCCCTGTGAATTCACGAAACGAGCATCGGGGAACGCTTGCTGCAGCCGATCGAAGTAGGGTGAAGGTGCCAACTGGCCGAGAAACAGCGGCTTTTTTCCAGTTGCCCGAACGATATCCTCGTAAAATTCCACAGGGACAAGCGGATACCAATGAACTTCTCCAGATAGGATTTCTGACGCTCGGACGTTGATGACTATGGTGTCGTCATCAATCTCGATCTCAGGCTTATCCATTGCCTTGAACCGCTTGGCATACAAATCCTTATCAAGGAAGAAGTCCTTGCGTTGCAGATGATGCTGGATCTGAATGAACGTCGAAGGCTCCTCTGCGACGAGGGCCTTGATCCTATCGAAGTCGAAATCCTTCGCAGACTTAATAACAATGTGCTTCCTGTAGTTTGTACGGTCGACCTTGGGAAAACTGAACCCCCAGTCGTTAAAATCGGCATTCGAGATTGTGCTTGGACCGATGTGCTCCATCAACCCGCAAATCGCAAAATACTGGTACATGCGATTACCAAGGTTTCCGTACCATTCGGTGTTGACTTCAATGTTGGGTCGATCTGCAAAGGTAGAGCTGTCGTGCATTGAAACTTCCTTCGATTGGGAAGCCGTTCAATCCGCTTGCTCCCCAGCATAAGGAGGTGCCTAGCATTGCCTCATATGTGGAGCAAGGCTGAGGGCCCTTCTGTGCTTTGCGCCATAACCTCGTGACGCCGATTATCCGGCCATCGAAACGAGGCGATGGCGATGAACGAATTCGAACGGTCACTGGCGAAGGTGCTGGTTCACGAGGGCGGGTATGTGCATGACCCGCGCGACCCGGGCGGTGAGACGAACCAGGGCGTGACGAAGCGGGTCTACGACGACTATCGTCGCAACCGTGGTGCCAAGCCCCAGAGCATCAAGCTCATGACCAATGGCGAGCGCGACTCCATCTATCGCATGCGGTATTGGGCGCTCATCAACGGAGACAGCCTGCCGGCCGGCGTCAGCTATGTCGTGTTCGACGGCGCGGTGAACTCCGGCGTCAAGCAGTCCGGCATGTGGCTGCAACGCGCTCTCGGCATGACCGGCGCGGCCGTAGATGGGGTAATCGGCCCCGGCACGCTCGCGGCGCTCCGCGGCATCAACGATCATGACGCGCTGATTGCACGCATCCTCGATCGCCGCATGACCTTCCTCAGGAACCTGAAGATATGGAAGACTTATCGCAAGGGGTGGACGAGCCGCGTCAACGACGTGCGCGCCATCGGTCAGGCGTGGGCATCCGGTTCGGTCGGTCCTGAGATCACCTTCATCGACAAGGCCAACGTCAAAGCCCGCATCGAGGATGCGAAGACGGCGCCGACCAAGGGCATTGCGGACGCAGCGACCGGCGGCGGTGTTGGCTCCGGTGCGCTGGCCGCCACGCTGCAGCAGGTGCAGGACCAGCTTGCACCCTTCAGCGCCGGCAGCGCGCTTATCGGCCACGTCGTCGCCGGGCTGGTGATCGCTACCGGCGTTCTCACGATCGGCGGCGTCGCATATCGCTGGTACGCCACCCGCAAGAAAGCCGAGCTGGCCGACGCGCTCGACAAGGTGCCAGTGTGATTGGCGTGCTGGACTGGTTGAAGCTCGGGGTCGGCGCGACCGTCGGCGCCGCGCTGATCTCCGGCCTGGCATATCTCTACGGCAAGTCGGCCGGGCGCCAGCAGGCCGCCGTCGTCGCCCTCGAAAACTCCGTCGTCATCCTGCGCAAGAGGAATGAAATCGATGCTGAAATCTCTCGCTCTGATGCTTCTGAGCTGTGCCGCTCTCTCTTCCTGCCAGACACAGAAGAGCACCGCGAATGCGTGCGACGGGTGGCAGAAGCTGACACCGACGCTGGAAACGGCGGTCAAGATCGTGGTGGACGATAGGCCGTTCGCCAATCAGGTCGCTGCGCACAATGCGCTCGGCATCCGTCAGAAATGCTGGAAGTGACGGCCGGCCGGATGCACTACTTGGGTTGAACGAACAACCCCTGATGAACGTTAAGGGTTGAGACTTCAATGAGCGATGCGGGAAACACGTCCATGACTTGGGACTGGGTCAAAGGGAATATCCCCACCATCATCGCGATCGGCGGCCTGTTCTGGTACACGGCCCAGGACAACGCCAAGATCAAGGCCCAGCTCGATGAGGGCGAGCGGTACCGCGTGACGCGCAGCACCCAGACCGACAAGAACTTTGCCGACGTCAATTCGGCTCTGAAGAACATGAGCGATCTGCCCTATCGCATGGGCGCGCAGGAGGGGAAGACCCAGGCGCTGAACGATCGCGTGGACCGTCTCGCCGACGCCATCCTCGGTTCGCAGGAGGCGATCAGGAAGGACATCGCCGGCCTCTCCACCAAGGTTGAGGTGTTGGGCTCCAAGATCGACACGTTTTCCGAAAAGCCGCAGCCCGGCAGCCTTCGCCCGAGATAAGACCGCGTTCCCAGAGATATCCGGGAACGCGCGATTTCAACGGAACGTCTGCTTATAATCCCAACACTTAGGCAGAGATTCCTAATCTGTAGGCCACTGGTTCGAGTCCAGTCGGGATCACCATGAGGCGTCTATCCAATCCTAGCTCAAGACCGCTTGGTATGCCTTCTGCTCGCGATCAATATCGCGCGCGCGATTTCACTATAGGTTAAATGATATGCAGAATAATACTTACATGGATCAGAGCAAAATCTTAGGAAAACATTGGAGATTTTCCACAGATACAGGACATGTCGGAACGGACTGCTTCGAGTTCTTGAGCGACGGAAGGATTTTTGGAGTTCAAGGTGTCAATGAATGCTTTTGGCAGATAGAAGAAGATCATATCAGCATTATGAACGTTGATAGAGTGCCCACCGTTTGCCTACGCGAGGTTATAGACCCTGACGGTAAACTAAGCCTCCAAGGGTCCCATATCCCGGACCCAAGCATCACTCTCATCCTCGAAGAGCGAGGCCTGATACATCCATCGTATGGGAGCATGAAGTACGCGCTGGAAAACGAGGTTCGGCATCTTGGATGGTCGATTGGTGACCATAGCTATGGCATGCCCACTTTTGTCGAAAAAGGGATGTCGCGGCTCGTTATAGGCAAGTATTGCTCGATCGCAGAAGGCTGCAAAATTTCCTTCGGCGATCATAGAACGGATTTTGCAACTACATACCCCTTTGCCTCGTTGCGGCACTTCTGGAAGGCACCAGAGGGCATCAATGATCATAGGTCAAAGGGAAACGTGTTAATAGGCAACGACGTTTGGATTGGCTCCGACGTCTTTATAGGATCAGGAGTAACCATCGGTCATGGTGCGGTCATTGGCGGACGAGCAGTGGTGACAAAAAACGTTCCACCTTATGCTATCGCCGTTGGAAGCCCCGCCAAAGTCGTCAAGTATCGTTTCGATGAAGATACGATAGCGCACCTTCTGGAACTGGCTTGGTGGGATCTTGATGACTACACCGTCGAGAGACTGCTGCCTCACATGCTATCTACAGATATTCATCAGTTTATCAAAGCACTACGCAACGTAAGATCCAGTCTTTAGAGAATAGAACGCCAGTGCCGGCGTTCTATTTTTTTTATAATGCTACGGAGTTAGCCTTAAGCTGCCTGATACTGTTGGAACACAGGAAGGAAATGTGCGTATCCCTCCTTATCGCGGTTGTAAATCGTTTTAAAGTCTGCACCAAAACGACCCTCATCACCCGCTTGCATCACGACAACATGAACTGGTTTTGGGCCATGAAAGTGCAGAATCAGCGCATCTTCATTTGCGCCCCAGTACGGCTTCCAATTCCATTCATCGGGAAGATGATCCCAATGTCCACGGAAAACATCGTTAAGAAGGCTCTGATCATCATACGGCGCGGTCGTAGAGAGACGCGCTTTCAAACCGGCGACGAGATCATCGCGCCGTTCTGCAAAGGCTTTGACGTTCATAACCATAACGCCGGAATTAAAGTAGCTGTAATCCCCCCTGTTATGCTCTGCGCCACAAGCTACAACGCGCGGCTCAGGGGCAATCTTTGCAACATCCTTCAAGAAAATGACATCTATATCAGTATATAGAACGTATTCATCTTCCTTTTCAAATAAAGGGATATCACATCGTAACCAATGACCACTGTAAACTTTCATTTGATCACCAAAAACAGGAATCAATTCAGAAAGCATCGTCGATCGATGTCGAAATATAGTCACACCCTGATTCTCGATCCATTCGATACGAGACTTAGTGACTTCGTCGGCGCCATCGTCGTCAAGAATACAAAAAGGCACAAGGCTAGTCTTTGCTTTCGCGGAGAGTATTGCACCTTTAATCTGATCGAAGGCATTCATCAACCCATTGTTATTGGTTGCGAAATACCATTTTTTAACAGTCATACCATACCTCTGAAAACAAGCAGATAAAGGCGTGATAGCCTTTTCGCTTATAGAAGTCTACGGTTCCCGCGGTTGATCACCAAGCGCAGCCGCAAGCACAGTGATAGCGTCGCTCAGCAGAAAATACCCCAAAGCTTGGACTACCCAATAGAAGCAGTTACTAAAGCATAACAATATGCGATTTATCTAAAATTACGTTTCCTGTTGATTGGAGACGTTCATCGAACAAGGGCTTTTGAAGCTCAATCTTTTCCCCATAATCAACGGCGTCTTCAAAGGACAGCGACGCACCTTCACGAAGCAATAGAGGGTGTTCAGTTCCATTTTCCATCAATTTTGCGATGTGGGTATCCTTTATGACAATCTCTTTGCCTGACACCGGAACAGCTTGGTCTACGGAAGCGGCGGCACCGTTATCGACTCGCTTTTTTAAGCGAAGACTCATGTGGTTGTAGATATATGACGGCTCCTTATGTGCTTCAGCCGAATACCTTTGAAGAGCCACCATATTCGAGAAAGTGGAACGCGTCGTACCGACAAAATTTGTGCCGTCCACACACAGCGCCATATCAATCAGAGAATGCTCGTTGGGACGGAAAAAGTCATCTCCAGACGTTCCGAGAAAATCTGTCTTGAACAATGCGCGAATACCGAATTTCTGCAGCAGATCGAGCTTTATCTGCTCCTTTGAAGCAGGCATTGACGGCTCATCAGCACAGATGAACACATTTCGAATATTCGGAAAGGTATTCGCTATCTTCAAACCTATCTTCATGTAGTCTACATACAGTTCCTCTGACGCCGAGCGCACTTTTATGATTTCGTTTCTGCAATGAACAATCCAGTCGTTCTCGATCCTGAATTGACAGAAGAGAACTTCGCCGTCGCGGTTGTGTATAGCCTCTCTCAGGCGCCGGAAGGACGACGTTACGAGGACACGGGGAACAAATGCACCGATCAGGTCAGAGACAAGCTGCCCCTTTAAATCCTCTTTGAGGAACTCACTGTGAGCAAATAGATGGAACGTTTTCCAAAAGCAATTTTCGTAAGATATATCGAAGTCTAGATCTGCAGAAAACGGAACAGTGGTTATTCCGTATTTTTTCAAAACGGCCTTCAATGGATCATCATCGAATATAACGCTGTAATCATACTTCTCGTAGTTGTGATTTGCTTGGTCCATTTCCGAGATTCTCGGAAATGCAAATGGAATACCGGTTTCAAACGCATGGACAACAGCACCTATAAGGGCCATTTTCTGGTTATTTATACCTCCACCGCCATGCTGGTCATACGACGATATCTTAGCTGATGTCACCCTTGAGAACTCCTCACGGTTTAGGTTGCCACTCGTCTATACCAACGTAACCTCACGGGCAAATGGACGGCCCGGCCACGTCATAGGGGGAAGATATCTGCACGTAAACGCGTCGTTCGCCATTTGCCCAACCCCCCATCTCCCGCTAGAAGCCGCAGACAAGCCAATCTATTGGAATCGCGCATATGAATGACGGTCTGCCGAGCTTTCACCACATCACCATCCTCGGTTCCACCGGCTCCATCGGCTGCAGCACGCTCGATGTGGTCGCGCAGCTTGGGGGCCGGGAGCGGTTCATGGTGGAGGCTTTGACGGGGAACGGGAATATCGGGCTGCTCTGCGAGCAGGCAAAGGCCGTCGGCGCGCGGCTGGCGGTGACGGCGGATGAGGGGCGGTATCTGGAGTTGAAATCGGCGCTCGCCGGCACCGGCATCGCGGTTGCCGCGGGGCCGAGCGGGCTGCAGGAGGCGGCCGCGCGCGCGGCGGAATGGGTCATGGCGGCGATCGTCGGCACGGCCGGCCTCGCTCCCACGCTGACCGCCGCCCGGCGCGGCGCCGATATCGCGCTCGCCAACAAGGAATGCCTGGTTTCGGCCGGGGCGCTCTTCGTAGGCGCTGTCGCCGAGGGCGGCGGGCGGCTCATCCCCGTCGACAGCGAGCATTCCGCGATCTTCCAGGCGCTGGAGGACGACCAGCGCCACGCGCTGGAGCGCATCATCCTGACGGCGTCCGGCGGGCCGTTCCGCACATGGTCGCGCGAGGCGATGGCCGGCGTGACCGCCGAGATCGCCCGGGCGCATCCCAACTGGTCGATGGGCCTGAAGATCTCCATCGGCAGCGCCTCCATGTTCAACAAGGCGCTGGAGATGATCGAGGCCAAGCACCTCTTCGACGTGGCACCCGAACAGATCGAGGTGATCGTCCACCCGCAGTCGATCGTTCATTCCATGGTCGGTTATACCGACGGCTCCGTGCTCGCGCAGCTCGGCGCGCCGGACATGCGCACGGCGATCGGCTACGCTCTGACCTATCCTGCGCGCCCGGCGCTCAATGTCGAACGGCTGGATTTCGCAAAGCTGGCACGGCTCGATTTCGAAGCGCCCGACGAGGTTCGGTTTCCCGCGCTGCGGCTCGCGCGCACCGCCTTGATGCGCGGCGGGCTTCAGGGTGCCGCCATGAACGCCGCCGAGGAGACCGCCTTCGAAGCGTTCATCGCCGGGCGCATCGGCTTTCTCGACATGGCCGATATCGCCGAGACAGTGATGGAGCGGATGATCGACTGGCCGGCAGCCGAGGATATGAACGACGTCTTTGCCGGCGATGCCGCGGCCCGCCGCTTTGCCGCCGAGGCGATCGGCGCGCGCGCCGCAGCCTGACTCAGCGAAGGAGCAGCGCCGTTGCATAGAGCCCGAGGCCGAAGGCGACGTGGGCGGCAAGGTTCAGCGCCCGCACCCGGTTCGGGTTGGGCAGCCGCGAGGCGGCAACGCCGAGGCCGAGCCCCGGCTGGAGCAGAAACCAGCCTGCCGCCACGGTGACGATGCCCCAGACCAGCGCCGGGATCAGCGTCGGCGCGGCGAACCAGTCGAGACCGACGAAAAATGCAAGCATGATCCCATAGACGATGCCGACAGCATAATGGCCAATCCAGCCGAGGGCGTTCTCGTTGGCAAAGGGCGCGGCATCGCTGATGGATTCATGGAACAGCTGGCCCCGCCCGGCATGGTAGAACCACCGCCCGACAGGCGCCCAGTTGGCTTTCGGCTGGCCAAAGGCGACCGCCAGCAGAATGGCCCAGAGATCCATGGCGAGCGTCGCGCCCACCCCGATCACCAGCCCGCGCCAGATCAGTTCCATCATCATCAGGCTTGTCCCCTCGCCATTCCCCTCGATCTCCCGTGTTCTAGATCAGAATGCGAGGGCTGCGAAGCGGAATATGCGGCGAAAACGCGAGGAGACCGACGCTGCCTCAGGCGACAGCGCGGGCCAGCGCGCAGCGCGACCACAACTGGTGCAGCGCCCCCACCAGATGGTCTATATCGCCATCCGAATGCAGCGGCGTCGGGGTGATGCGCAGGCGCTCGGTCTTCTTCGGCACGGTCGGATAGTTGATCGGCTGGACGTAGATGCCGCAATTGTCGAGCAGCAGATCCGAGATCCACTTGCACTTCGCCGCATCGCCCACGATCACCGGCACGATATGGCTCGGATTGGGCAAATGCGGAATGCCATTGCGGTCGAGAAGCGACCGCAGGCGGCGTACGCGCTCCTGATGGGCAAAGCGCTCGACCTGGCTTTCCTTCAGGTGACGAATCGAGGCCAGCGCGCCTGCGGCCAGCGCCGGCGGCAGCGCGGTCGTGAAGATGAAGCCCGAGGCAAACGAGCGAATATAATCGCAGAGAGCCGCGGAGGCGGCGATATAGCCGCCCATCACGCCAAAAGCCTTGCCGAGCGTTCCCTCGATCACCGTCAGCCGGTGCATCAGGCCTTCGCGCTCGGCGATGCCGCCGCCGCGCGGGCCGTACATGCCCACCGCATGCACCTCGTCGAGATAGGTCATGGCGCCATAGCGCTCGGCCACATCGCAGATCTCCTTGATCGGCGCGATATCGCCATCCATCGAATAGACCGATTCGAACGCGACGAGCTTGGGCGCCGCCGGATCGGCTGCCGCCAGCTTCGCCTCGAGATCGGCAACCGAATTGTGCTTGAAGATCACCCGCTCGCACTTGGCGTGGCGAATACCCTCGATCATGGAGGCGTGGTTCCCGGCGTCGGAAAAGACGATGATGCCGGGAATGCGCGAACAGAGCGTTCCCAAGGCTGCCCAGTTGGACACATAGCCGGAGGTGAAGAGCAGCGCGGATTCCTTGCCGTGGAGATCGGCAAGCTCCTGCTCCAGCAGAACATGATAGTGCGTCGTGCCCGAGATGTTCCGGGTGCCTCCCGCACCCGCGCCACAGTGGTCGATGGCGTCTTTCATCGCGTCGATCACCTTGGGATGCTGGCCCATGCCCAGATAATCGTTCGAGCACCAGACCGTGACGTCCTTGACGCCATCGGCCGTATGCCGGCGCGCCTTGGGAAACTGTCCGCGCTGCCGCTCGAGATCGGCAAAGACGCGGTAGCGGCCTTCCTCGTGAAGGCCGTCCAGTTCAGACCTGAAGAATTGCTCGAAGTTCATGCGTGTCTCCAGACCCTTGGCGTCTTTTTCAGTGAACCATCCCGGTGGCCGGCCGGCACGCGCCCTCATGGCTTGCGCGGCATCAGGCCCATTGTTTTGAATGGTTCCAGATTATCGTGAAGATTTCATTCCACCCTCATCTCAATCAAGTCAAGACCGGGGCGTAAAACAGACCTGTGACACGATATCGCGACCTTCCAGCCGGAAAACGCCGGCAGGGCTTAAAGTCGTCTTCAGCTTTTGTTCATCATAACTGTCGTCCATTCCGTTAGGGACGTTTTTTATGGCTCCGGATTGGACTTTCGGAAGGTCGCATTTAACTTCTCGCATTAAGGTTCGGGAAAAGGCAGGCGTCTGCCGTTTCAAGGCACAGTAGGGGCGTGACGGCTGACGTCGACCCCATCAGGAGAGATCACTATGAAGAAGGCCATTGTGCTGGCGGTTCTCGCCATGACGGTTGCGAGCTGCAGCCAGACGGAAAAGGGTGCCGGCATCGGCGCCGTCTCGGGCGCGGTCATCGGCGGCGCCATCACCGGCAATGTTCGTGGCGCGGCCGTGGGTGCGGCCATCGGCGGCGTTTCCGGCGCTGTTATCGGCAACGTCTCGGAACAGCCGGGCCAGTGCTACTACCGCGACCGCAACGGCAGCCGTTACATCGACGATTGCCCGCGCTGATTGCGTCTGAAAGGTTCTTTTGCCGAGGGCATGACATCGGGAAGCTCCGCGCCGGCGGGGCTTCTGTTTCCGTAACGTCACACTAACGACTGTTTCTGACGTCACGAGGCGTTGGAGACTTCATCCCCCTCACGAGGATGTGTAGTGTCACGGGACATCGCAAACGTGCAAACGTTGAAAGAGACGGCATCGCTTTCCGTGGGCGATCGCTACAGGACTGTCAGTCGACACGGGATGCGGAATCGAATGCGTTTGCCGACTGTCAGTCCCGCGTATCGTAAAGCCGGTCTTGCCTTGAGCGTTGCCGCGCTGGCACTCTGCGGCCCGGCCTCCGTTCAGGATGCCGCAGCGTTCAAGCTGTTCGGCATCAACTTTTTCGGCAAGGACAAGGACGAGGAGACCGCCGAGGTCATCGATCCCGTCACCTATACCGTGACCCTGAACGAGGGCACGGATGACGACGAGCTGAAGAGCGCGCTTTCCGGCAGTTCGCGCCTGGTGCAGGATAAGGACAAGCCCGTTTCCGGCAATCTCGGCCTTGCCATCAAGGCCCGCGACGACCGCGACAGGCTGCTGGCAGCACTGTACGAAAAGGCCCGCTACGGCGGCACCGTGCAGGTCATGGTCGCCGGCAAGCCGATCGAGAGCCTGCCGCCGGACCCGGTCTTTCCGGCCGGCGCACCCGTACCGGTCACCATCACGGTTGATCCCGGTCCCGTCTTCACCTTTGGCAATATTCTTCTGGAAAGCGATGCGGGCGGGCGCGACCCGAAGGCCTATGATCTCCAGCCGGGCAACCGCGCCGACTCGACCCTGATCATCAAGGCGGGCGAAAAGATCGTCGAAGACCTGAAAAAGGAAGGGCGGCCGCTCGCCACCCTGAAGGGACGCACCGCCGTCGCCGATCACAAGACCAACACCGTGGACGTCACGATCGGTGCCGAAGGCGGCCCGGTCGCGCCCTTCGGTACTGTGGCCATCAAGGGTGCGCGCACGGTCAATCCGGATTTCGTCGCCAATTATTCGCGCCTCAACACCGGCCGGCAATATTCGCCGGAGGAAATGCGCAAGGCCTCCGAACGCCTGCGCCAGCTCGGCGTCTTCTCCAGCATCACCATCCGCGAAGCCGAGCAGCTGGCGCCGGATGGCTCGCTGCCGCTGACCATCGAGGTGTCCGAAGGCAAGCACCGCTACTTTGGTGCAGGCGCCAAATTCTCCTCGACGGACGGCTTTGGCGTCCAGGGTTACTGGGGCCACCGCAACCTCTTCGGCGAGGCGGAATCGCTGCGCATCGAAGGATCGATCGACCGGCTGGGCGAGACCAAGGAGATCACCGATCTCGATTATACCGCCGGCATTCTCTTCACCAAGCCCGGCGTCTTCGACCCCTACTCCACCCTGACCGCCAGCGTGAAAGCATCGCTGATGGATCCGGATGCCTACAAGGCGCAGGTGGTGACCGGCGCGGTCGGCCTCGCCTATGAACTCTCGGAAGCCGACACCGTGTCGATCGGCGCGGAACTCGCCTGGAACAACATCGAGGATGCGTTCGGTGAGCGCCGCTATCTCACGCCGTCGATCCCGCTCGATTATGTCCGCGATGCCCGCGACGATAAGCTGAACCCCACCGAAGGCTATCGCGCCACGCTGAGCGTCAAGCCGAGCTACGACATCTACGGCGAGACGTTCTTCTCCTCGTTCGAAGGCTCGGCCACCGGCTATCTCGGCTTCGGCGAAGATAACAAATATGTGCTGGCGGGCCGCCTCGGCGCAGGCGTCATCGCAGCCGATGGCGGGCTGGACGATATTCCCGCGACACGCCGTTTCTTCCTCGGCGGTGGCGGCACGGTGCGCGGCTTCTCCTACCAGGAAATCAGCCCGCGCAACGCGGATGACGACCTTCTCGGCGGTCGCTCCTATGTCAACGCCAATGTCGAGGCCCGCATCGGCGTCACCAAGACCATCAGCGTCGTGCCGTTTATCGATGCCGCCACCGTTTCGGCAAAGACCGTGCCCGACTTCTCCGACGTCAAGATCGGCGCCGGCATCGGCGTGCGCTATCTCACGGCGGTCGGCCCCATTCGCGTGGATTTCGCCGTGCCGCTGAACCCCTATGACGGGGGAACGCGATACGGCATTTATGCCGGGATCGGCCAGACGTTCTGACAGCCCGCAGCAGGCGGGAGAGCATGTCGAATGCCTGCATTCCCTCGGCGGATTGCCGTTGCAATGACATGATCGCAACCTACGGGTTGCGGACATGATGACGACCGATGGGTCAGGGCGAGACGCCGGCCTGACATGGAGCAGACGATGACACGGATTTTCTCGATCGCCTTGCGCGGCTTCGCCGCTCTCCTTGGCCTTGTTGTCGTTCTCGCGCTGGCCTTCGTGCTGTTTGCGGGCTTCACGGCCCCCGGCGCGCGCATGGTCGCCAGCCTGATCGAGAAATATGCCTCGACACCGGACCAGATCGTCCAGATCAACGATCCGAGCGCGCTTCTCACCGGCAGTTTCAAGGCCGGCTCCATCGCGCTCTACGACAGCAAGGGCGCCTACGCCGAAATCCGCGAGCTGAAGCTCGACTGGTCCCCCACGGCGTTATTCTCCAGGCGGTTCGACGCCGCCAACCTTTCCGCCGGCTATATCCGCATCGACCGCCTGCCCATTCCCTCGCAGCAGACGGAAGAAGTCCGCTCCAGCTTCGCGCTGCCGCTCGACGTGAAGATCGACCGCTTCGACCTCGAGGAAGTGGTCATCGGAAAGGCGATCGCCGGCGAGGATCAGGTGCTGAACGCGGGCGGCACCGTCAATGCCACCAATTCCAGCATCGCCGCGACGGTGGCCATCGCTCAGCGTGACCGGCCCGATGCGAAGGCGCTGGCCGATGTCGTCTACGACCCCGCTGCCAATGCACTGAAGCTCGAGGCCAGCGTGGACGAGCCGAAGGGCGGCCTGCTGGCCCGCGCGCTGCGCCTGCCGGGTGAACCCGCGGTAACGGTCCGTCTGACCGGCGATGGTCCGCTGTCGCGCTGGAACGGAACCGCAAGCGCCGCCCTCGACGGACAGGAGGTACTCAAGCTGGATGGCGCCCACACGCTGGCGCCCGACGGCTACCGGACGCTGTCGCTCAACGGCGGTGGCACTTTCGCTGCCCTGATGCCGGAAACGCTGCGCCCGCTGTTCGAGGGCACCACCGCGATCGATATCGCGGCAGCACTTCAGGATGGCACCGCAATCCGCATCGATCGCGGCCGCATCTCCACTGCCGCGATCGATGTCAACGCCGCCGGCACGCTCAGCACGGTCGGCAGCAACGACCTCAAGGTGACGCTTGCCGGCGTCGATGGTCCCGCGCCCCTGCGCTTTCCCCTCGCCGGCGGAACGGCCGAATTCGCGATACGCTCGGCAGATCTTTCGCTGGTCGGCGATGCCCGCTCAGCTGTGCTCGATCTCAATGCCGCGCTCGACCGCGCCGTGCTGCCCCAAGGCACCATCGAGAATGCCGCCCTGAAGGCCCATAGCGATGCCTTCGACATGACGAACCGCAGCGGCGCCGTCACTCTCTCGCTGACGACGGGCGCGACCAAGCTTGCAAATGCCGATCTCGACCGGCTCGTCCGGGGTCCCCTGACGATCGATGGCCGCCTCGACGTCAGCCGCGACGCCATCGCCTTCAACCCGCTGACGATCGACACCGCAGCCGTCGATGGCACCCTCACCGGCAGCTATGGCCTGACCGACGGCACACTCGCGACCGATCTTCGCCTGACCGCGCCAGCAGACGCCCTGCCGCCGGCCGTCGCGAGCCGGGCAGGTGGTGCGGTCTCGCTCGACGGCCGCATCGAAACGGGAGCCGATGGCGCGCTGTCGCTCTCCGGCCTGTCGCTGAAGGCTCCGACGCTCGACGCGACCGGCAACCTCGCTCTCCAGTCGGGAAGCCTCACCGGGCGGATCGAGGCCACGGTCCCCGACATCGGTGCCTTCGCCGCCAATGCGAACGGCCGCGCCACCGTCACCGCCGATATATCTGGCCCGTTAAGCGCGCTCGGCATCAAGGCGGAAGCCAGGACCGATCAGGCGACCATCGCCGGGAGAAGCGTTACCGACCTCACTGTCATCGCCGACACCACTCTGCGCGGCGGCCTGCCAGTCGGCAAGCTCACCGCCAATGGCGCCGTCGATGGCCAAGCCGTCACCGCGACCGCCAATCTCACCACGGAAAATGGCGGGCTTGCCATACCCGCGCTCGAGGCGACGGTCGCCGAAAACCGGATCACCGGCGCGCTCACCTTCACGCCCGATTTCCAGCCGAACGGAACGTTGAATTTCGCTCTGCCGAATGTCGGCGCGCTCGCGTCTCTCGCCGGCCAGACCGCCGCCGGCGACCTCTCCGGCAAGGCGGATATCGTCAGCCGCGACGGCAAGACCTCGGTTGCGATCGACGCCACCGGCAGCGGCCTGTCGCGCGGCGATCTGTCCATCGTCCAACCGCGCGCGCAGGTCACGATTACCGACCTGAAGAACCTCACCGTCGAAGGCAAGATTACCGCCGATTCGCTCGGTCAGGGCAGCAATCGCGCCACCGGCGCGACGATCACCCTGAACAAGCTCGGCGCGGACACGAACATTGCGCTCGACGGCACCTTCGACAATGCGCCGCTATCGCTGAAGGGCGCGGTGACCACGCAGAATGGCGCGCCATCCTTCACCATCCAGTCGCTGAACGCTGCGCCCCGTGGCATTCCGCTCGAACTCTCCGATCCGAAGACGCTGGCGCTGGATCAGGGCGGCGTCCGCCTCGACAATTTCGCCATCCAGCTTCCCGGCGGCACGGCCAGCGTCACCGGCCTCGTCGGGCAGACCCTCGATGTCACCGTTGCCGTCCGTGGCAACCCGGCCGTCGAATATGCCCAGCCGATCGAAGGCGGAGAGGCCCGCGTGGCCATTGCAACGGCGGATATCGTCGCCCGAGGCCCGATGACCGGCGCCGTCATCGACGTGAAGGGCAAGCTGGCCTATGTCGCTGTGCCGCAGGGCCGGTTTGAAACGATCAACGTTATCGCCAACAGTGATCGCTTCGACATCACCGGCCGGAAGGGAGCGATTCGCGCCACTATCGACGCCGGCGCGACCCGCTTCGTCAACGCCGATCTCGGCCGCCTGCTGCCAGCGCCACTGAAGCTCGATGCGACCATCAGCGTCGCCCCGGATGCGGTCGGCTTCGACCCGGTGACCATCGACAGTGCCGGACTCGACGGCGCGGTCAACGGGCGGTTCCAGATGAGCGACAACAGCCTGCGTGCCGCACTTCGCCTCAGCGCTCCGCCGACCTCTCTGCCCGCAGCCCTTGCATCGCGGTTCGACACCAACCTCGCACTTTCGGCAAACGTCACCCGGGACACCGCCGGCGCCCTCAACGTCACCAACATCGCTGTGGATTCCGGCACCATCACCGCCAATGGCTCGCTGTCGCTGGTCGATGGACAGCTGACGGCGGCGACCGCCGGCACGCTTCCCGATCTCGGCAAGGTGCTGGCCGACGCCAAGGGCAATGCCCGCTTCACGCTGGACGCCACCGGCGCCCTCGAGCGTCCGCTGGTCAAGGCCGAGATTCGCTCCAGTGGCGCAACCCTTGCCGGGAGAACGCTGAGCGACCTCGTGGCCGCAGCCACCGTGACGGCCGATCCCGCAAATCCGCAGGCCGCGATCACCGCTACCGGCGCGCTCGGCGGCCAGGCCATCGACATCCGCACCCGGCTCGAGACGACGAACGGCCGCATCCGCATTCCCGAACTTGCTGCGCGGATCGGCGACAACCGGCTCGACGGCAGCATCGACCTGACCGAAGCCTACGAGCCGAACGGCACCATCACCTTCAACCTGCCGGATGTCGGTCTGATCGCAGCCATGGCCGGCGAGCGCGCCTCGGGCGATCTTGCAGGTTCTGCGACCATTGCCAGCACGAATGGCAAGACCTCGCTGGCTCTGAAGGCATCCGGCTCCGGCATCAAGCGCGGCGATCTCGTCATCACCCGCCCTGAGGCCGACATCACCGTCGATGACCTGAAGGCGCTCGCCATTCGCGGCACCGCCAGGGTGGAAACGATCGCGCAAGGCACAAACCGCGTTTCCGACCTCGATCTCGCCTTCGACCAGAAACAGGCCGGTCTCACCGATGTCCGCCTCGACGCGGTCTACGACAATGCGCCGCTCGTCTTCCGCGGCGCCATTGAAACGGCCGCCGCTCGCACGACCGTCAGGCTATCCACCCTTTCGGCGGCACCGCGCCAGATCGCGCTGAAGCTTGCCGCACCCTCCACCATCGTGATCGAGAACGGCACGGTACGCGTCTCCGATCTGCGTATCGGTGCCTCCGGCGGCACGCTGGCCGTCACCGGCACGGCGGGGAATGCGCTCGACCTCAGCGTCCGCCTCGACCGCCTGCCCGCCCGTCTGATCAATGCGGTCGCCCCGACGCTCGGCGCCGACGGGACGATCGACGGCTCGATTGTCGCCAAGGGCACCGCTGCCGCGCCCGATGTCACCTACGACCTGCGCTGGGCCAATGCCACGGTCGCCCAGGCGAAGTCGGCCGGCGTCGGCGCGCTGACCATTACGGCGAAGGGCGGCTTTGCCAACAACACCGTCACGCTCGATACCGACATTCGTGGCGGCGGCGGACTTGCGTTCAACGGCGGCGGCAAGCTCGGCATTGCCGGCAACCGACCGATCGACATGCGGTTCAACGGCGACCTCCCCTTCTCGCTGCTCGGCCCGATCCTCGCGCAGAATGGCTTCGTGCTGACCGGGACGGCAAAGGTCGATGCAGCGATTTCCGGTGCAGTCTCCGCTCCCATCGTCAACGGTTCCGTCACCACATCCGGTGCGCGCCTACTCGATGCCCGCCGCAACCTCGCCATCAATGGCCTGACCGCAAACGTGATCCTTGCCGGACAGCAGGCGCGGATCGAGCGACTGACGGGCACGCTTTCCACTGGCGGCTCGCTCGCCGTCACCGGCACGATCGGCATCGAGCCCGGCTCGGGCTTCCCCGCCAATCTCGACATCCGCCTCGCCAAGGCAACCTATGTCGATGGCAGCCTGCTGACCGCCAACCTCGACGGCACGCTGAAGCTGACCGGCCCCCTTACCGGTTCGCCCATCCTCAGCGGGCGCGTTGCCATTCCCAAAGCCTCCATCACCATCCCCGAAAAGCTTCCGGCATCCCTGTCGGAGATCAACATCAAGCACCGCAACGCGCCGGCCGACGTGCGCCGTATGCAGGCGCAGGTTCAAAAGGACGCAGGAGACGGCACGACCAAGAAGAGTGGCGGCATCGGCTTCGATCTGACGGTCGCGGCCTCCCGCATCTTCGTGCGCGGCCGCGGCGTCGATGCCGAGCTTGGCGGCGATCTGGTCATCCGCGGCAACGCCGCCAGTCCGGCCGTCACCGGCGGTTTCCAGATGCGCCGTGGGCGGCTGGAGATCCTGGGCAAGCGCATCGACTTCACCGAGGGGACCATCACCTTCGGCGGAAACCTCATCCCGGCACTCGACCTCGATGCGACATCGACGGCTGGGTCCACCACCGTCACCGTCAATGTCGCAGGCCTTGCCAACAGTCCCAACGTGACCTTCAGCTCCTCACCGGCCCTGCCGCAGGATGAAATCCTCGCCCAGCTGATCTTCAACCGGTCGCTCTCCAACCTTTCGGCCGTGCAGATCGCGCAGCTGGCAAGCGCCGTGGCACAACTGGCCGGCGGACAGGGCGGTTCGTTGTTCGATGGCTTGCGCAACAAGCTCGGCGTCGATGACCTCGACGTGTCCACCGACGATGGCGGCGGCGCCATGTTCCGGGCCGGCCGCTACATCAACGACCGCACCTATCTCGAACTGCAGCAGAGTGCCGAAGACGGGGCCAAGGCGGTCATCAATCTCGATGTCGGCCGTGGTGTGAAGTTGCGGGGCGAAGCCGGCTCGGAAGGCGGCGGCGCCGGCGTGTTCTACGAGAAGGAATACTGACGACCGGGCGTCTACGACGCGTCCGCAGCCTCTCCCTGCTGCTGCGGACCTTCGCACTGCGCAATCTGATGAACGCGCCTTTGCAAATCGCCAGAACGACCACGCAGATTTACCCGTGTTGCATCTTCCTGCGAAGCCTCTGCCGGTGCACAGTCCGCGCCAAATGTTTCGTTGAGGGAAGATGCAGATGGTTTCGATTGGTTTGATTGGCGTACCGCTGGAGGAAGGTTCCGGCCGCCGCGGTTGCAGCATGGGGCCGACGGCTCTCAGGATCGCCGGCATCGACCGCGTCATGGCCGATCTGGGCTTCGACGTCACAGATCACGGAGACCTTCGCCCCGATCCGGTGGACAATCTTGGACGCCATCCCGGCGCCAAACATCTGCCGATCGTCGCCGGATACACCCGCGCACTGGAGGCGGCAACCTACGATACCGCGTCGAGGGGCGCCGTGCCGGTCATTCTGGGCGGCGACCACGCGCTTTCCATGGGGAGCGTTTCGGGCATGGCCCGCTATGCCGCCGAGAGCGAGCGCCCGCTCTTCGTGCTATGGCTCGATGCCCATGCCGATTTCAACACGCCGGAAACCTCGCCCTCGGGCAATATGCACGGCATGCCCGTTGCCTTCTTCTGCGGGCATGCCGAGTTTGCGGAGATCCTGCCGCCCGGACGACCGCTCGTCGATCCGAAACGCGTCTACCAAGTCGGCATCCGATCCGTCGACGAGACCGAGCGCCAGGAGATCAACCGGCACGGCGTCAACGTCTACGACATGCGCGCGCTCGACGAGATGGGCGTCGCCGCCATCGTCAAGGAGATCCTGAAAGCCGTGGAGCGCGAGGACGGGCTGCTGCATGTCAGCCTGGACGTCGATTTCCTCGAACCGGACATCGCGCCCGGCGTGGGCACCACCGTTCCCGGCGGTGCGACCTTCCGCGAGGCGCATCTGGTCATGGAAATGCTCTGCGACAGCGGCCGCGTGTCCTCGCTCGACCTCGTGGAACTCAATCCCTTCCTCGACGACCGGGGCAAGAGCGCCCGCGTCATGGTGGAGCTCGCCGCAAGCCTCTTCGGCCGCCGTATTCTCGATCGACCGACCCGCAGCGGCTGAAACAGTCTCGTGAACATGAAAAGCTCTTTTAACCATTCATGCGGTATCCTGCAGTCTGAAAATCCGTCGTGATTTCGAATGCGGGGACAAGAGACATGAGCAACGCACTGACAATGGCCGGTTTTGGCGGCGAAACGCTGGAAATCATTGCCTTCCGGCTCCATGACCAGGAATTCTGCGTCAAGACGACCACGATCCGCGAAATCCGCGGCTGGGCGCCCTCGACGCCGATCCCGCATTCTCCGCCGGAAGTCATTGGCGTGATGAACCTGCGTGGCACGGTCATTCCGATCATCGATCTGGCCCACAAGCTCGGCATGAAATCGACCGTCGCCAACGAGCGCAGCGCCATCGTGGTCGCTGAAGTGCATTCCATGGTCGTCGGCCTTGTGGTCGATCGCGTCTCCGACATCCTGACCGTCCAGGGCAGCCAGGTCCAGCCCGTTCCGGAAGTCACCACATCCTTCGACAAGGCCTATGCCGAAGGCATCATCGCCAATGAAAATGGCATGATCTGCTTCCTCAACCTCGCCCGCATGTTCAAAGAACGCGATGTGGAAGAAATGGCGGCCTGACAGCTTCCGGACATATATATTAAATAATGCTGTTACACGCCTCTGGGAAAACCGGACGGCGGCGCGAGACACCCTTGCGCCCACCCGATCCGGAGACCGTGGCGTATGTGGACAGGTAAGAAACCATCGCTGGCAGCTCTGCTGTGGACCGCCTTCCTGCCCGCCACGCTGATGGCGGGCGTGCATTTCGGCAGCCTGCTGCTGACCGACAATTTCCATGAAGTCGTTCCCGGCCAGCTCTACCGCTCGGCGCAGCCGTCGGGCGCGGATCTCTCCAACTATAAGAGCCGCTACGGCATCCGCACGGTCATTAACCTGCGAGGCCCGAGCGACCGCGCCTGGTATCGCGACGAGGTCGAAGCGGCCGCGCGCGAAGGGCTCGTGCATATCGACTTCCCCATGTCTGCCTCCCGCGCCTTGACGACGGAAAAGAGCCGGAAGCTGATCGCAATCCTGCGCGACGCCCCCAAGCCCATTCTGATCCACTGCAAGTCTGGCGCCGACCGCACCGGTCTTGCCAGCGTCATCTATGCGAGCCAGATCGCCGGCAGGGACGAGGAGACGGCGGAGCGGCAACTGTCGATCGCCTTCGGCCACATCGCCATCCCATTCCTCTCATCCGCTTTCGCCATGGATGAAAGCTGGGAAAGCCTCGAAGCGGCGCTCGGCATGCCGGGATAGGCCGGCCCACCGCGAGATCATGGCGCAGACTTGCCCAGACGCTTGTCATACCCGTCGAGAATGCGCTTGACCAAGGCCGGGTAGTCCTCGTCGAAATGGTGGCCGCCCTCGATCGGGATCACCTCGATGCCGGTGCCCTTCAGCGTCGGGCACACGTCATCCTCCTCATCCGTCCCATAAACGCACTGGACGAGCGCGGGATCGATGGTCTTCAGGTCGTCGGCGGGGTCGCCGTTGCCATCGGACGCGGCGGCTCCCAGCCAGCCGAGAACGGAAATCTTGTAGTCCACCTGATGCGACACGGCGAGAAGCGAGAGTTGCGAGACGCGCGCGCGGTCGGCCGCCGGCAGGAGGTTGTAGGTCCGCGGCAGCACGTCGGCACCGAAGGAATAACCGATCAGCAGCACGCGCTTGACGTTCCAGCGCTTGGTATAGAGCCCGATGATGCGCGACAGATCGTTCGCGACCTCCTGCGGCGCGCGCTCGGCCCAAAAATAGCGCAGCGAATCGATACCCACGACCGGCATGCCCTGTTGCTGCAGGACGTCGCCGACCTCCTTGTCGATATCGCGCCAGCCGCCATCTCCCGAGAGCACGATGGCCATCGTATCGCGCGTCGGCTTGGCGTCGAGCACGGTCAGCGGCAGGCCGAGCGGGTTGTCGTCACCCCCGCCGTTCTCCACCAGACCGGACAGCGCGTCGGAGAAATTCTGCCCGATGTCGCCATCGCTGTTCTGAACGTCGATGTCGTCATGCTTGGCCTTCAGCGCCTCGACATGGGTCTTGCCATCTGCGGGTGCCGCCGGGCTGAGGAGAACCGTTACCGGGTCGGGCAGCGGCCCGTCCGTCAGGCCGTATTCCATCCGGTTGCCCATGGTGCGCTTATCGGCGGGCGTGCAAAGCTCGCGGGTCAGCGCGATACCCGCGTCCGGATCGGCGGCGAGCGTATGGCCGATGGTCGCGGCCGGCGTCTGTGCCGCAATCGCCAGCGCCATGGCACCGCCCGCGCCGACACCCGCGACGATCGGCAGGTTATAATCGGAATTGTCGAGGGAACGCTGGACCTGCTGGCTAAGCGCCTCGATATCGGACACCGTATAGACGCAGTCGCCATCGTCCTTGGCAAGCGAAGCAAGGTAGGACGGCAGGTCGATCCCGATCACCAGCGCGCCTTCCCCCGTCATCCGCGATGCCACGCCGTCTTCCTTCACGCCCCAGCCGGGCGCGTCCGAGAGCAGCACCACGGCAGCCTTCACCTCGCCCGAGGGCTTGAGGATGCGCGGCGCGGGGATCATGCCGGTGTCGAAACCGGATGTATCCTGGGCAAAGGCAGCGCAAGGCACTGTCGCCAGCAGGCTCAGAACCGTCAACGTCTTCAACAGTCTCATTTCTTCACGAGCCCTTTCACGCCGCCACCGATCAGGAACGTGGCGTCCATCAGCGCGAGGACCGGACTGATCCCCCCACCGGCTGCCATGTAACGAGGCTCCCATCGGGGATGGAACTTCGTCTTGAAGGCCTTGAGGCCTTTGAAGTTGTAGAAGCGCTCGCCGTGCTCGAAAACGGTCCGCCCGACCTTGTCCCAGACCGGCGAGGACCGCCGCTCCGAAAGACCGGCGAGCGGCGCCATGCCGAGATTAAAGCGCTTGAAGCCACGATCGCGCAGATGCTCCATGACCGAAACGAACAGGAAATCCATCGACCCCTTGGGAGCCTCCGGCGAAAACCGCATCAGGTCCACGGAGCCCTCCTCAAGCGTATCGGTGACGAGGATGTTGGCGAAGGCGACGATCTTGCCCTCGACTTTCAGAACCGCGACCGGCTGGCGGCTGAGATAGTCGCGGGAAAAGGCGCCGAGCGAAAAGCCCTTCTCCTTGGCTTCGTGATGCGCAAGCCACGTATCCGAGACCGCTTGGAGCTCGTTAAGGATCGAGGGTACATCGGCAGCGTCGATCAATTCGAACTCCAACCCGTCGCGCTGCCCGCGGCTCACCGTCTGGCGCAGCGTCGCCCACTTTCCGCCCTTCAGGGTGAAATTCGTGAGGTCCATCGTGGCAATTTCGCCCAAGCGAAAGGCGCGCAGGCCGGCATCCGCATAGTAGGACAGGCCGGCAGGCGAGACCTGATAGAAGACCGGGCGGCACCCGACGGCCCGGGCGCTTTCAACGAACTGCCAGATCAGGTCCGCCCAGGCGTCGCGCGGACCTACCGGATCGAACAGTGCGATCCAGGAACGCGCCTGCCGGCCATACATGATGAAGGCCCTGTCATCGGGCGAGAACATCAGGCTCTTATCGCCCATCAGCACGAGGTTGGCATCGGACATGCCCTGCTGCGCGATGATTGCCATCGCCCTGTCGAGATCGTCGGGAGACGGCGTTTCAATCACCCCGCGCGCAGGCCGCATCAGGCTCCAGAAGGCGACGGCGCCCGAAAAGAGCACGAGGCCGAGCACGGCGCGCAGGCCACGCGGCGCTTCGGCCGAGAGTTCGAACTCCCACCAGAGCCGGTTGGAATATTCGACGTCGCGATAGACGAACAGGAGCACGGCCACGGCAAACAGGCAAAGGGCACCCATGGCCGTCAGCCACGGCACCGTCAGCGCGGTGCTGGTCATCGTCGCCGGCCGCGTGAACACACGGCGGCTGATGAGCAGGCTGATGATGAAGAAGGCGAGAAGCCCTGCCTCGAACAGGGCAACCGCCTTGACCAGCGAGAGGAGAAGAGCGGCGAGCGCCAGCCCGAGTGCGGCCCACCACGCCCCGTCGAGCCGCCGCGCAAGGCCGCGCGCCGCGATCAACAGAGCGAGGCCGAGCACGCTTGCAAGAAAATGCGCGCCCTCGATGACCGGCAGCGGCACGTAATCCGACAGGAAGGCAAGGTTTTCATCGGGCGTCGGCGTCACGCTCGAGAAGACCAGCATGGCCGCGAGCACAAGCGCGAGCGCCGAGAGCAGCAGTGGCGTCAGCCGCCCGGCGACCCGCCGCAGGCTGGAGCCGACGGGCTTGCGTGCAAGCGTGCGCACTTCGGCGACGACGACGAACAGCACGGCGAGGATCAGCGGCACGACATGGTAGATCAGGCGGTAGAGCACCAGCGCGCCGAGAACCGTATCGACGCTTGCCGTCTGCCCGAGAGCCGCGACTATGACCGTTTCGAACACGCCGAGACCCGCCGGAACATGGCTGAGCACCCCGAGCCCGACCGCCACCGAATAGATGGCCAGAAACGCCGGCCAGCCGATCGTCCCTTCCGGCAGGAGCACGTAGAGCACCGAAGCGGAGGCCGCGAGATCGAGAACGGTGACGAGGAACTGCCGCGATGCCGTCCGCGAATCCGGCAGGCGCACAGAGATGCGGCTGAAGACGAGCGGCTGCCCGTCGCGGCCCGCCACCATCAGAGCGACGATGGCCGTCAGCACCAGGATGGCGACGATCCGCAGGCCGGAGGCCGACAGCCAGGTAAGTGGCGCGACTTCCGGCGCGATGGCGAGAAGGCTGAGCGAGCCAACGGCGGCAAGGCCGAGGCCGAAGGCGAGCGTAACGAAGGCGATGACCCCGCCGATCTCTTCCGGCTTCAGGCCGAGCCGCGAGTAGGCGCGATAGCGGATCGCCCCGCCGCTCAACGGTCCGAAACCCGCGGTATTGCCGACCGCGTAAGCCGCAAAGGCCGTCAGTGCGACATCGTTATAGGGCAGGCGATGCTTGACATAGGAGAGCGCGCTGACGTCGTAGAACGTCAGAGCGAAGAAGCTGAGGCCCGTGAACACCAGCGCCAGCGCGATCGCTGTCCAGCTCGTGCTATCGAGCGCGCCCATCACGTCCTCGTAGCGGACTTCCGACGTCAGGTGCACGATGGCGATGACGACGATGGCCGCGACGAGCAGAATGGCGCCGCCGGCCGCAAACCGGCTGATGCCGCCGAAGCGGGCAAGGATGTCGCGGGGTCCGTCAGGCTCCACACCTGTCGCAGGTGCGTCGGCAGAAGCAGAGGTCGAGGGCGTCGTATCGGGAAGGGTCATGGAACCACATGCGTCTGGTGAATGCCGGAAAGGCTCTATATCGCCGAGCCGGGCTGCTTGACAGTGAACTTCCTGTAACGTTCGGCCGATTGCAAACTGCGCGAGGAGAGGCCGACGTCAAGGACGTCTCTGGCTTTCATCAGCAATTCCGGCAATACGAGGGCAGACGCGGATACGAGCTCTCTTGAAGAGGAGCCGGACCCGGCTATCTCTCGACGCAGTTCAGGCGGGCAGAATGACGAACAGCACGAGCGACGGCACAGATGGCAAAGCGGATGGTCTTCAGGACGTTGCGGAGGTAGCGGGGCTGCAGGGTGCGAAAGAGACGCAGCAGCCGGACCAATCCTCCGGCCTGCGCGCCACGCTGAGGCGGCTCTACTACGGCACGGATGGTCAGGCCGTCGGCTTTCAGGTGACCATCGGCATTGTCGATCTCGCCGTCATCCTGTTCTTTTTGGCCGGCCCCTATCTCACGCGCCACGGTATCTATCTGGCCATCGACTATGCGATCGCAGCACTCATCGCCTTCGAGCTGACGGCACGGGCGATGATCGCCAACAAGGCATGGCGCTTTCTCGTCCGGCCGATGACGCTGGTCGATATCGTCATTCTCGCCACGCTGCTCTTTCCCGAAACGTTCTCGAACTTCGCCTTTCTTCGGGCGCTGCGCATCTGGTCCTTCAGCCAGAGCCGCGTCTTCGGCATTCTCGTTCACCGGGCCGGCTGCCGGGAATATCAGGAGGTCATCGGCGCCTGCATCAATTTCGTGACGTTTCTCTTTCTCGTTACGGGCTTCGTTTACACGGCGTTCTTTGCCACGGAAGCCGGCATTACCGGCTTCGTCGATGCCCTCTACTTCACGGTGGCGACCATCACCACCACGGGATTCGGCGACATCACCCTGCCCGGCACGCTCGGCAAGCTGACCTCCATCGTCACGATGATCTTCGGCATCTCGCTGTTCGTGCGGCTGGCGCAGGCCATCGTCCGGCCGAACAAGGTGCGCTTCTCCTGCCCGCAATGCGGCCTGAACCGTCACGATGCCAATGCTGTCCACTGCAAGGCCTGCGGCCATATCCTGAATATTCCCGACGAAGGCCTCTGATCGCCTCGAAAAGCCAGCAGTCTCCAGACCCGCACAAGCATCGACAGGCTTGATAGAGGCCGGATGTTTCCAGGGCGTCGCAGGCCTTTTGCGACACGCGGGCGCATTGTGCCGAACTGGTGCACACTTGTCCTAGGCAAGCATGCCGGCTCCTGTTACATTTCGATATGCGGAAACGGTCATGACGGAAACGATCCTGCTGGCACTCTACACGCTCGTGACACTGTTCTTTCTTGAGACGACGTTTCGCGAAGGCGAGATGGCGCAGGTCAAGAGCTGGGACATCCTGCGGGTCGCGGGCCTCCTCTATTGTACGATCTGGCCGCTGATGGTCCTGCACGTCACCATTCTCGCCTATCGCGACCGGCACGCCCGCTGACGGAGTCTTCGGGTTGCGCGTCTCGCGCCGAGGTTCGAATCCGACGCTTCGCGCCATCGCCATACTGGACTCCCTATCAAGACAGGCTCATAGGGCAGGCGAGCGACGATCAGACGGAGACGATGACCCGGCATGACGAGTGTGGAGAAAGGCCGTTCGGGACGCGTATTCTTTGCCATTGCCGTTCTTGTCGTCTTCACGGCGATCGTCGGTACGGTTCTGGGTGCAAACGACCTGCGCAACCTCAATCTGTTCCTGGCGCATTTCGGCTATCCGCCGGTCAGGCTGGAGCAGATCTTCCCCTCTGACGCACCGACCCTGCAGACAGCCCCTGGTCTCGTCATACCGACCTTGCGCATCGTCAAGGGCATCCGCCTGCCGGCACCCACCATTCAGGTTCCCCGCTATGCCCGCGCCAACCTGGATGGAATCCCCACCACCTTCGTTCGGGCCATCCGGATGGATCCGCGCAGGCTTTGCGACGCGTTGCGCACAAATGGCTTCCCCGAGATCACCTGGACGGCCGGCGCGGTGGACGGGCGCGGGTCTGAATGCTCGTCCTTCCTGTCGATCGGAAAAGGCGTGAAGGCGGGCGCCGCACCCGCCCCGGCCCCACCGATCGAAACCCTTGAACTGCGGACCGGCGAAGACGTCGATCCGGACAACGAGCCCCTGGTCGAGGCCCCGCCGGACGAGCCGCCGCCACCACAGCAGTCCTCCGTCTTCGTGCTGCTGAAGGGCGATCTCAAGGGTCGCGTGCTCTCCTTTCGCGTCAAATTCAACATCGAGATCGAGGCAGATCGCGCGGCCGTGATCGCGGCCGGCAGCCGTGCCGTGGAGTCCTTCCTCGCGCAGGTGCATTGGCAGGACGATGGCGACATGCTCCGCCAGATCGCCGCATTGCAGGAGTTCGACAGGGACGACTTCGGCAGCCACATCCTGTTCAAGCGGGAGATGGGCGATTTGCCGCGATACAACTTCCTTGCCCGCCAGAGCGACAAGCCACGTCGCAAGATCAGCGACGCCTTCTTCGATCCCTTTGCCTGGTTGCCGCTGAGCGATGCCGGTCTTTCTCTCTGGATGCCGAAAAGCGCGCTCCACAGCTTCAAGCTCCCGCCATTTCCCGGCAAGTGACCGTACACGCGGGCTGGCACAGCGCATAACATTAGAATTTTAGGATTAACCAATAGACAAGGCTTTTGAGATGCCTGATTGCCAAAGACCCGCGTCTTTAATAAATCGTTAAATGCAAATATTGATCGGCAGAATACTTCTAGGACGCCGATTTTAAAGGGCACATTGGTGTATCAATCCGGCACAAAACTGTGTCGTTTCATCGAAATCATGTGCTTCTTACCCATTCATCACGTCACATCGACGACATTGCTTTAGTTGCAGGGAAATAGCCGATGAGCATCAATCCCATACTGCAGAGAATAGGCCGTTCGGAGGCAGACCTCGCTGGACAGAATGCCGGCACGCGTTCGCCCATGCTGAAAGCCCTGCTGGCCGATACCGTGCTGGCAAACGACAACGTCCCGACGTTTGTCGCTCGTACACGTCCCCATAAACCGGTCCAGTTCGCCCTCAAGCGGGCAATGGATGTCGGGGGGGCATTTGCCGGACTGATCGTGCTCGCTCCGATCCTTCTGCTGATCGCCATCATGATCCGCATGGAGAGCACAGGCCCCGTCTTCTTCCGCCAGCTGCGAACGGGCCGGAACGAAGTGCCTTTCGAGATCCTGAAATTCCGCTCGATGTATGTGGAGCAATGCGATCACGCCGGCGTGAGGCTGACGGTCGATGGTGACCCCCGCGTGACGCGGATGGGCCGGTTCCTGCGCAAGACCAGCCTCGACGAGATCCCACAGCTCTGGAACGTCGTGGTCGGGCATATGTCGCTCGTCGGACCCCGCCCGCATGTGCCCGACATGGTCGCCGGCGGCATGAACTATGCAGACCTCGTGCGTGGCTATGAGAACCGCCATCTGGTTCGGCCAGGATTGACGGGGCTTGCCCAGTCCCGCGGTCTTCGCGGCCCGACGACGGACAGTGACACGGCCATTCGCCGCATCCTGAGCGATGTCGAATACATCAGGACCTTCTCCATCCTTCTCGACATCCGCATTCTCATCCGCACCATCATCAACGAACTCCGGGGCGGCACGGGTTCCTGATCTCGGAGCGCTGCTCATCGGCCGGACGGCTGGGGACAGTATCCCCGGCCGTTGGTTGCTCTAACAGCCGCGAAAGCGCATGATCCCGCTTGCATGATCGACAAGCTTGAATTCTTCATAGCTCTCGCACAGGAGCGGCACTTCGGCCGCGCCGCCGAGCAATGCGGCATCACCCAGCCCACGCTGTCCGCCGCCATCCGCCAGCTGGAAGACACGCTCGGCGTCATGCTCGTCAATCGCGGCGCCCGGTTTCAGGGGCTGACGCCGGAAGGCCAGCGCGTGCTGGAATGGGCGCGCCGGATCGTCGGCGATGCCCGCACGATGCGGCAGGAGATGCGGGCCGCAAAAAAAGGTCTCGTCGGCCATATCCGCCTTGCGGCCGTACCCACCACGCTGGCGATGGTGCCGCGACTGACCGCCCCCTTCCAGCAGAAACATCCGGACGTCACCTTCTCCGTCCTATCGACCACCTCCTCGAAAATGCTGGGACTCCTCGAAAATCTCGAGATCGACGCCGGCCTCACCTATCTCGACAACGAACCGGTCGGACGCGTGACCAGCGTGCCTCTGTTGATGGAGCGTTACCATCTCGTTACGGCTGCGGGAACGCCCCTGTCCGACCGGACATCCGTGACCTGGGCGGACGCCAGCACCATTCGGCTTTGTCTATTGACCAACGACATGCAGAACCGCCGCATCATCAACCAGCACTTCAGCGCGGCAGGCGTTCAGGCTCGCCCGACGCTCGAATCCAACTCGATGATCGTGCTGTTCTCCCACATTCGCACGGGCCAGTGGGCCAGCATCATGCCCTACAACGTCGCGAAATCCTTTGGCTTTCACGATGACATCCATGTGATCCCGATCGAAGAGCCGGATGCCGGCCACCTCGTCGGTCTGGTGGCGACCCACCGCGAACCCTATACGCCACTGGTCTCGGCCCTCCTGCACGAGGCCCGCAAGCTCGCAGAACAGCAGGGTGTCTGATAGAGATCTTCTATCGCTCCACGGTTCTTCCATATTGCTAGCATGGTTCATCTCTGAGACCTTCAACGTCCGACGCCAGGTTTCGTGTTTCTGACATGAACCCGCTTGGAGGAGGCCGGCAAAACACCGGCGCGTCACAGACCTGTACGGAGGAGCACGGTGGATCGACACCTTGTCAGCAGCGACCTCGCAACGAGCGTCGCCGAGATCGTTTCCGATATGAAGCATCTGGAAGGCCCGCTATTGCCGATCCTGCATGCCGTTCAGGACACGTTCGGGCATATCCCCAACGAAGCCGTTCCGATGATCGCCTTGGGGCTCAACCTGTCGCGCGCCGAAGTTCACGGCGTCGTTACCTTCTATCACGACTACCGCAGCCATCCTGCCGGCCGGCATGTGCTGAAACTCTGTCGCGCCGAAGCGTGCCAGGCCATGGGCGGTGACCAACTGGGCGATCGGGCGAAAAGCCGCCTTGGCATCGATTTCCACCAGACGACGACGGACGGGGCGATCACGCTGGAGCCGGTCTTCTGTCTCGGGCTCTGTTCCACCGCACCCGCCGCCATGCTGGACGGCGCGGTGCACGGGCGGCTGGATGCACAAGGGCTCGATACGCTTTTGGCGGAGGTGGGCGCATGACCCGCATCTTCATCCCCCGGGACGCCGCAGCCCTTGCCGTCGGTGCCGATCGTGTGGCGGCCCGCCTTGCGCAGGAAACGGCCTCCCGAGGGCTCGACATCACCATCGTCCGCACCGGATCGCGCGGGCTCCACTGGCTGGAGCCGCTGGTGGAGGTGGAAACGGCAACGGGCCGCGTAGCCTATGGCCCCGTGAGACCGGCTGACATCACGGCCCTGCTCGACGCCGGCTTGCTCGACGCGACATCCGAAGCCGTCCATCATCCGCTTTTCCTCGGACCGACCGAAGAGATCCCGTTCCTCAAGCAACAGACCCGCCTCACCTTCGCCCGCTGCGGCGTCATCGATCCCTTGTCGCTCGAGGACTACCGCGCCCATGGCGGCCTTGCCGGCCTTGCCAAGGCGGTCGGGATGACCTCCGGCGCGATTGTGGAGGCTGTCACGCTCTCCGGCCTGCGCGGTCGCGGCGGCGCGGGCTTTCCGACCGGCATCAAGTGGAAGACCGTTCTCGACTGTCCGGATGATCGCAAATATATCGTCTGCAACGCCGACGAAGGCGACAGCGGCACCTTTGCCGACCGGATGATCATGGAAGGCGACCCCTTCGTCGTCATCGAAGGCATGACGATCGCGGGTCTTGCAACCGGAGCCACCAAGGGCTTCGTCTATATCCGCTCGGAATATCCGCATGCCATCGACACGATGACGAAGGCCGTCGGCATCGCCCGGCGCGCCGGGATGCTCGGCGCCTCGGTACTCGGGCAGGGCGGCAGCTTCGACATCGAGATCCGCACCGGCGCCGGCGCTTATGTCTGCGGCGAGGAAACCGCGCTTCTGAATTCACTGGAAGGCAAGCGCGGCGTGGTGCGCGCCAAGCCGCCCCTTCCGGCGCATAAAGGCCTGTTCGGCCATCCGACCGTCATCAACAACGTCATCTCGCTCGCCTCGGTCCCCGTCATCCTCGAAAAAGGCCCCGAACATTACCGCGACTTCGGCATGGGCCGTTCGCGCGGCACGATCCCCATCCAGATCGCCGGCAACGCCCGGCACACCGGCCTCTACGAAGTCGCCTTCGGCCTCACGCTCGGCGAGATCGTCGATACCGTGGCTGGAGGCACCGCAACCGGACGCCCGGTCAAAGCGGTGCAGGTGGGCGGTCCGCTCGGCGCCTATTTCCCGCGCGCGCTGTTCGATACGCCATTCGATTATGAAGCCTTCGCTGCGGCCGGCGGACTTATCGGCCATGCCGGCATCACCATCTTCGACGACACCGCCGACATGCTGAAGCAGGCGCGCTTTGCCATGGAGTTCTGCGCCGTGGAAAGCTGCGGCAAGTGCACCCCCTGCCGCATCGGCTCGACCCGCGGCGTCGAGGTCGTCGATCGCATCGGCCGCGGCATCGAGCCGGAAAAGAACCTCGTGCTGCTGACGGACCTCTGCAACACCATGAAGTTCGGCTCTCTCTGCGCGCTCGGCGGTTTCACGCCCTATCCGGTCATGAGCGCGGTCACGCATTTCCCGAACGATTTCGTCGCGGCACCGGTCGTGGAGGCTGCGGAATGACGGGCGCGGTCGGCATCAAGGTTGCGGTATCGCGGCTGCCCCTCACCCTAGCCCTCTCCCCGCATGCGGGGAGAGGGGACGTGGCCTGCTTACCGTTTTTGAACACGGCAGCACCTCGCTCCAGGTCCCTTCTCCCCGTCGAAACGGGGAGAAGGTGGCGGCAGCCGGATGAGGGGCACCTCACCGGCAACACCACATCACACCCTCATCGTTCAGGAGACCCCCATGCTTCTCGTTCCTGAAACCGATTTCGGCACCCCCGCCTCTCACGCGGAAAAGCTGGTCACGCTCACCATCGACGGCCGCAAGATCACCGTACCCGAGGGAACCTCCATCATGCGGGCCTCCATGGAGGCCGGCATTCAGGTGCCAAAGCTCTGCGCCACCGATATGGTCGATGCCTTCGGCTCCTGCCGGCTCTGTCTGATCGAGATCGACGGGCGCAACGGCACGCCGGCCTCCTGCACCACACCCGTCGCTCCGGGCATCGTCGTCCACACCCAGACGGCGCGGCTGAAGGACATCCGCAAGGGCGTGATGGAGCTCTATATCTCCGACCACCCGCTCGACTGCCTGACCTGTGCGGCGAATGGCGATTGCGAACTACAGGATATGGCCGGTGCGGTCGGCCTGCGCGACGTGCGCTACGGCTATGAGGGTGACAACCATGTAAAGGCCCGAGATAGCGAAGGCACAAACGCCCGATGGATGCCGAAGGACGAGAGCAACCCCTATTTTACCTACGACCCTTCCAAATGCATCGTCTGCTCGCGCTGCGTGCGGGCCTGCGAGGAGGTGCAGGGCACGTTCGCGCTGACCATCGAGGGCCGTGGCTTCGACAGCCGGGTCTCGCCCGGCCAGCACGAAGCCTTCCTCTCCTCGGAATGCGTTTCCTGCGGCGCCTGCGTGCAGGCGTGTCCCACCGCGACGCTCACCGAAAAGTCGGTCATATCAATTGGCCAGCCGGAGCATTCCGTCGTAACCACCTGCGCCTATTGCGGCGTCGGCTGCTCGTTCAAGGCAGAGATGCGCGGCGAGGAACTGGTGCGCATGGTGCCCTGGAAGGACGGGCAGGCCAATCGCGGCCACTCCTGCGTCAAGGGGCGCTTTGCCTATGGCTACTCCACGCATAAGGAGCGCATCCTCAACCCGATGATCCGCGAGAAGGTCACTGACCCCTGGCGGGAGGTCAGCTGGGACGAGGCGCTCGCCCATACGGCCGCCGAGTTTCGCCGCATCCAGTATCAGTACGGCCGCGAATCGATCGGCGGCATCACGTCCTCGCGCTGCACCAACGAGGAAACCTACCTCGTCCAGAAGCTGATCCGCGCCGGCTTCGGTAACAACAATGTCGACACCTGCGCCCGCGTCTGCCATTCGCCGACAGGCTACGGCCTCGGGCAGGCCTTCGGCACATCGGCAGGCACGCAGAATTTCGATTCTGTCGAAAAGACCGACGTCGTCATCGTCATCGGCGCGAACCCGACCGACGGCCACCCCGTCTTCGGCTCGCGTCTGAAGAAGCGGCTGCGGCAGGGCGCAAAGCTGATCGTCATCGATCCCCGCCGCATCGATCTCGTCCGCTCGCCCCATGTGGAGGCGGCGTATCACCTGCCGCTGCGTCCCGGCACCAATGTCGCCGTGGTCACGGCGCTGGCCCATGTCATCGTCACCGAAGGCCTTTTCGATGAAACATTTATCCGCACCCGCTGCGACTGGTCGGAGTTCGAGGACTGGGCCGGGTTCGTTTCAGAAGAGCGCCACAGCCCCGAAGCGACCGAAGCGCTGACCGGCGTCCCGGCCGAGTTGTTGCGGGGCGCTGCCCGCCTGTTTGCCACCGGCGGCAACGGCTCGATCTATTATGGCCTCGGGGTCACCGAGCACAGCCAGGGCTCCACCACCGTCATGGCGATCGCCAATCTGGCCATGGCCACCGGCAATATCGGCCGCCCCGGCGTCGGCGTGAACCCTTTGCGCGGACAGAACAATGTGCAGGGCTCCTGCGACATGGGCTCCTTCCCGCACGAGCTTCCCGGCTATCGCCACGTGTCGGACGATGCGACCCGCGATATCTTCGAAAAGCTCTGGGGCGTGAAGATCTCCGACGAACCGGGCCTGCGCATTCCCAACATGCTGGATGCCGCCGTCGATGGCTCCTTCAAGGGGCTCTACATCCAGGGCGAGGATATTCTCCAGTCCGATCCCGATACCAAGCACGTCGCGGCCGGCCTTGCGGCCATGGAATGCGTCGTCGTCCAGGACCTGTTCCTGAACGAGACCGCAAACTACGCCCACGTCTTCCTGCCGGGCTCCACCTTCCTCGAGAAGGACGGCACCTTCACCAATGCGGAGCGGCGCATCAACCGCGTCCGCAAGGTGATGACCCCGCGCAACGGCTATGCCGACTGGCAGGTGACGCAGAACCTCGCACGCGCCATGGGCTTGGCGTGGAATTACACGCACCCCTCGCAGGTCATGGACGAGATCGCCGCGACGACACCGAGCTTCGCCAAGGTTTCCTATGCCTATCTGGAGGAGAAGGGCTCCGTGCAGTGGCCTTGCAACGAGGCCGCCCCCGAGGGCTCGCCGATCATGCATGTCGATGGCTTCGTGCGCGGCAAGGGCAAATTCATCCGCACGGAATATGTGGCGACCGACGAGAAGACCGGCCCGCGCTTCCCGCTGCTTTTGACCACCGGCCGCATTCTCAGCCAGTACAATGTCGGCGCGCAGACGCGGCGCACCGAAAACGTCGTCTGGCACGAGGAGGACCGGCTGGAGATCCACCCGCACGATGCCGAGCTGCGCGGCATCCGCGATGGCGACTGGGTGCGGCTCGCCAGCCGCTCGGGCGAGACGACTCTGCGCGCGCTGATCACCGACCGCGTCGCGACCGGCGTCGTCTACACCACCTTCCACCATCCGACGACGCAGGCAAACGTCATCACCACCGACTTTTCCGACTGGGCGACCAACTGCCCGGAATACAAGGTCACGGCGGTGCAGATCTCGCCCTCGAACGGCCCGTCGGAATGGCAGACCGAATATGAGGAACAGGCCCGCCAGTCGCGCCGCATCGCCGCCAAGCTGGAGGCTGCTGAATGAGACCCGCGACGAACGGCAGGGCGGTGGCCAAAGTCGTGGACACCGCGGGGATCGCGCTTAAATGATGCTCATGACCCAATCCACCGCGCCTCCCCTCGCCCGCACCGTACCGCAGCTGTCCCGCCGCGACGGTCGCATCCGCCCGGCCACCCGCATCGTTCCCGAGGAAACGCCCGTCGCCTTCAGCTACGGCGGCTCTACGCATGCGGTGATGATGGCGACGCCTGCCGATTTCGAGGATTTCGCCACCGGCTTCAGCCTGACGGAAGGAATCGTTTCAGATCCCGCCGATATCGAAGGCATCGAGGCTGTGGAGACACTGGCAGGCTTCGACCTGCAGATCACATTGCGTGACGAGCCCCATGAGGCCCTCGTCACCCGGCGTCGGCACATGGCCGGGCCTGTCGGCTGCGGCCTTTGCGGCATCGAATCGCTGGAGCAGGCCGTTCGCGAGACACCGTCGGTCGCCGCCTCCAGCCTCGGCCTGACGCCGAGCGAGATCGCGCAGGCCATTGCGCTGCTGAACACCCGCCAGCCGCTGCATGCCGAGACCCGCGCCGTCCACGGTGCAGGCTTCTACACGCCCGGCGAAGGACTGGTCGCCGTGCGCGAGGATGTCGGCCGGCACAATGCGCTCGACAAGCTGGCCGGTGCCGCCGCCCGGCAAGGGTACAAGGGCGCGGACGGCGCCGTGGTGGTGACAAGCCGGGTTTCAGTCGAGATGGTCCAGAAGACGGCGATTCTCGGCAGCCCCTTCATCATCGCCATATCGGCCCCGACGGCGCTCGCCATCCGCACCGCCGAGAAGGCGGGCATGACGCTTGTCGCACTGGTGCGCGGCGAGGAGTTCGAGGTGTTCACGCATGCCGACCGGATCACGCCCGAAGCCGCGCATCCGCAGGAGAGAACAAACCATGTCGCCTGACGCCGCAAAAGACGTTCATCCCGGCGAAGACGGCCCGCCGCACGGCACGGACGCGAAGCTCGTACGCATGGCCAACCAGATCGCCACCTTCTTCCGCTCGCAACCGCGCGAGGACGGACCAGCCGGTATCGCCATCCATATCAACAAGTTCTGGGAGCCGCGCATGCGGAGCGCGTTCTTCGCACTGGTCGAAGACGGAGATGCGGGCTTCGATCCGCTGGTGCTGGCCGCTGCCCCGCTGATCAAGCGCCCGCATTCCAAAGAGGACGCCATCGGCACCGGAGCGGATGCCGCGCGGGGCGCCCCCGGCGGCAAAGGCACGGCGGCCGGCGAATCGCTGTCCGAACCGAATATGCCAGAGCCGAATATGCCCGAGACGACATAGACCGCCCGCGCTTCGGGACCTTGCAGTGTGGAGGCTGCACGTCTTTCGGCGCGCCGGTGGAACGCAGACCAACCGCCCGAGGAGGGGCGCAGAGGAGGAGGACGACCATGTCGGCAACGACGGAAACACTGGGTATGCCCGCGTCGGCGGGGCTGCTCGACCGGGAGCGCATCATCGCCAGGCCCGGCTTCAACCGCTGGCTCGTGCCGCCGGCAGCCCTTGCCATTCATCTCTGCATCGGCATGGCCTATGGCTTCAGCGTGTTCTGGCTGCCTTTGTCGAAGGCGATCGGCATTTCTGCGCCTGCCGCCTGCGCCGATCTCACGCTCGGCTCCGCCCTCTTCACCACCACCTGCGACTGGCGGGTCAGCGATCTCGGCTGGATCTACACGCTGTTCTTCGTGCTTCTCGGCTCATCCGCCGCGATCTGGGGCGGCTGGCTGGAGAAAGTCGGTCCACGCAAGGCCGCGACCGTGTCGGCCTTCTGCTGGTCCGGCGGCATTCTGATCGCGGCCCTCGGCGTTGCGACGCACCAGCTCTGGCTGATGTGGCTCGGCGCCGGCGTCATCGGCGGCATCGGGCTCGGCCTTGGCTATATCTCGCCGGTTTCCACGCTCATCAAATGGTTTCCCGACCGGCGCGGCATGGCGACGGGCATGGCGATCATGGGGTTTGGCGGCGGCGCGATGATCGGCGCACCGCTCGCCAATATCCTCATGACGCATTTCCGCTCGGACACCTCGGTCGGGGTCTGGCAGACCTTCGTCGTCATGGCGCTCGGCTATCTCGTCTTCATGCTGGCCGGCGCCTTCGGCTACCGTATTCCGCCCGCCGGCTGGCGTCCGGAGGGCTGGAGCCCGCCCGCCGCCAAGAGCAGCATGATCACGACACGGCACGTGCATCTGCGCGATGCCCACAAGACGAAACAGTTCTGGCTGATCTGGGCCGTCCTCTGCCTCAACGTCTCCGCCGGCATCGGCGTCATCGGCATGGCATCGCCCATGCTGCAGGAGATTTTCGCGGGCTCGCTGATCGGCGCACCGGGTGTCGCCTTCACCGAGATGTCGAAAGAGCAACTGGCGGGCGTTGCGGCGATCGCCGCCGGCTTCACAGGGCTTCTCTCGCTGTTCAACATCGGCGGGCGGTTCTTCTGGGCCTCCCTCTCCGACAGAATCGGGCGCAAGAACACCTACTTCTGCTTCTTCGTCATCGGCATCGTGCTCTATGCGCTTGCTCCCTGGGCCGCCGGTATCCAGAGCAAGCTATTCTTCGTCGGCATGCTCTGCATCATCCTGTCGATGTATGGGGGCGGCTTCGCCACCATTCCCGCTTACCTTGCCGATATCTTCGGCACGCAGTTCGTCGGCGCCATCCACGGGCGGCTGCTGACGGCCTGGGCAACGGCAGGCATCATCGGTCCTGTCGTGGTCAACTATATCCGCGAGGCGCAGATCGCCGCCGGCCTTCCGCGCGATCAGGTCTACAACACCACCATGTACATTCTCGCCGGCATGCTGGCGCTCGGGCTCGTCGCCAACGCCTTCGTGCGGCCGCTGGCCGACAAGTGGTTCATGAAGGATGCGGAGGTGGCAGCGCTTCAGGCAAAGACTGCCGCCGTGAACGCCGGCCCGTCCGGCTCCTTCGGCATCGGCCGGGGCGGGCTGGATGCAAAGGCGCTCCTCGCCTGGGCCTGCGTCGGCCTGCCCCTCGCCTGGGGCGTCTGGGTCACGGTAAAGGCGAGCCTCGCGCTCTTCCGCTGAACGCGAAAAGCCCTTCGCGCAGGACGCGCGAAGGGCTTTCACTATGGATATGACGAGACGTCAATCAGTAGCTCGGCGCGAGCAGGGCCGGAGCGATCGTGGTGTTCAGGAGTTGCTGAAGGAAGAACAGGATGACCAGCACCACCAGCGGCGACAGATCGACACCGCCCATGTTCGGCAGGATCCGGCGGATCGGGCGGTAGAGCGGCTCCGTCAGCTGGTAGAGCGAGCGGCCGATCATGCTGATCGCCTGATTGTTCGTATTGATGATGTTGAAAGCGTAGAGCCAGGAAAAGATCGCCGAGGCGATGATGAGAAACCAGGCGATATTGATGATGAAGTTCAGTGTTGCGATGACGGCGAGCATGCCGGGCCTCCGGTTCCTGGACCGCCGTGCGCCATCGGCGATGGGCAACCGTCGTTCCAACATTTATGGCTGCACAATATTTCCGCCTCCACCCGTTTCCGGGCACGCGGCATTGTGCAGGTGTTGACTGACATGTAGACACTGGCGGCGAAGGCGGCAACCCTGCGTCGGACGCGGTTTTGCAACATGTTTAAGACGGCGCGCGGCCGCAATCCGGCGCCCCTGCGAACGGGCCGATGCACAAGAGGCCGGGAAAGACCAGTTCATGTCCATCGTCGAAACCGGAGACCGCTACGCCGCATTCCGGCATGTCGGGTATCGCCGCTACTTCTTCGCCCGGTTCCTCGCCTATTTCGCCATCCAGATCGTCAGCGTCTCCGTCGGCTGGCAGATCTACGACCTGACGCGCGATCCGTTCGACCTCGGCCTGATCGGCCTCTTCCAGTTCCTGCCGTCGCTGGTGCTGATCCTCGTCACGGGCTCGGTCGCCGACCGCTATAACAGGCGCATGATCATGGGCGTCTGCATGGGCGTGAGCACGCTCTGCGCCGCCGCCCTCCTCGCCCTCACCCTCACCGGCACCTTCACCCTGTGGCCCGTCTATACGATCCTCGTCGTCTTCGGGATCGAGCGGGCCTTTCTCGCCCCCGCATCCCAGTCGCTCGCACCCAATCTCGTGCCGGAGCGAGATTTGGCCAACGCGATCGCCTGGAACTCCACCTCCTGGCAGACGGCGATGATCGTCGGCCCCGTCGTCGGCGGCCTCATCTATGCACTCGGCCCGGCCGTTCCCTACAGCGTCGCCGTGCTGTTCTTCGCCGCCAGCGTCGTCATGGTCTACGCGATCCCGAAGCCCGCGCAGAAAAGCAGCCAGACCGCCCAGAGCTGGCAGGCCATCACCGCCGGTTTTCGCTATATCAAGGCGGAAAAAATCGTGCTCGGCGCGATTTCGCTCGATCTCTTCGCCGTTCTCCTCGGCGGCGCCATCGCACTCATGCCGGTCTTTGCTCGCGATATCCTTGCTCTCGGACCTTGGGGCCTCGGCCTCCTGCGCGCGGCCCCGGGCGTCGGCGCGGTGGGCATGGCTATGTGGCTGGCCGCCCATCCGATCCGCCATCGCGCCGGCGTGCTGATGTTCGTGGGCGTCGCGCTCTTCGGCCTCGCCACCGTCGTCTTCGGCCTGTCCGCCACGCCATGGATCTCCATCGTGGCGCTCGTCATCATGGGCGCCTCCGACATGATTTCGGTCTATGTGCGGGAAACGCTGATCACGCTGTGGACGCCGGACGAACTGCGCGGCCGCGTCAACGCCGTCAACATGGTCTTCGTCGGCGCGTCGAACGAGCTCGGGGAATTCCGGGCCGGCATGATGGCATCCGCCTTCGGCGCAGTCCCGGCCGTCGTCATCGGCGGCGCCGGCACGCTGCTGGTGGCCGTGCTCTGGTCGCTCGGCTTCTCGCAGCTCCGCCGGATTGACACGCTGGATGCACCCGAGACGAAGCGATAAGACACTTTGCGGATGACGGAGGGCGAATCCGTCAGTGCTCCGCCGTCTCCGCGATGTCGGATTTCGCTGCGGCTTCCTGCCGCTTCATGATGCGGTCGCGGCCGGAAACGCCGAGCAGGTCGGCGATCCGCCAGATCACGTGATCTTCCATCTCGCTGCGCTCGCCATCGACATAGACGATCTCCCACAGCATGCCGACGAGATCGATCCGCTGCTCCTCGCTGAAGTGGCGCTTGATATCCGATGTGAAGCGGAAGAAATCGATCGCCTCGCTTTCGGCGTCCTCGCCAGCTGCGATCAGCGCATCGAGCGCCGCATCGTCGAGCGCATAGTGCTCCTTGATCATGGAACGCACCTTGCGACGCTCGATATCGTCGGCATGGCCATCGGCCTCCATCACCTGAATGCAGAGCGCGACGATCGCGATGCGCGGATCGCCCGCCTTGATCGGGTTCGGGTGCTCGGCACCGGTGAGACTGTCGATGAAAGTACGGATACGGTCAAACATGGATGGCGCGGCGCTCACGGGAAGAGGGGCGTTGGTACCCGGCAGAAAAGACGAGGCTGAAAGCCTGGTCCAGCCCTATTCTCGCCGCGAACGTGGAAAGGGGCCTCGCAAGGCCCCTGAACCGTCAGAAAATTTTGAATGTCGTCTTTTCTGCAACTCTATCCGTGCGCACGCCGGGATCGTCCGGCGGACGGCCGAAGAACGGCTCAACAGGCGCTTCCGCAGGTCTCTCTGCAGAGCTGGCACCAGACGCCGGCCGAGCCGGAACCTTGGCTGTCACCGCACCCTCGTCCTTCTTGACCGGCTCCTTGCGCGTCGCCTCTTCAGGTTGCGTGACAACGACGGAACGCGCCGGTTCGATGGGCTCGTGAACGATGACCGATTCGGTCGGAACGGGAACGGCAATCGCCGCTGTCCGCTCCGCTGTCTCGACGGGCACTTCCGGTACCGTCACGACGGCTTCCGGCTCAACCCGGTCCGGGACGGCGACAGGTATCGCAACCGGCGGCAGATTGCGAATGGCCGCTTCGCCGCGGCTGACGCCACCGTCTTCAAGCGGTCCGTCGATGGTGTTGACCGGCATCCTCCACTCGAAGGCATCCAGACGTCCGCTGACGGGCGAAACGGGCAGCCACTCCTGCGACACGACGCCGTCGGCAATCCAGGCTGCATCACGCGGGCTCTTCAGTGCCTGATTCATCCAGTGGCGGATACGCCCCTCGTCGCCGGTATCGGCTTCCTCGATATCGGCCAGCAGCAGGAAAACACCTTCGGTCGGCGCTATACGGGCGGCCGCTTCCGCCATGGAGCGGGCCAGCGTCAGTTCGCGGGCTTCCAGCGCGCTTTCCGCAACCGCCATCAGCGAGATGGCATTGTTCGGCTTCCAAGCCTCCAGCTTGCGGGCACGCTTCAGCCGATCAACGGCCGAATCGCCGCTCCGTGCCCGGACATAGGCCTTGGCGACGTCGGGATGCGGCGCCTGCTTCCACAGCTTCTCAAGAACGGACGCGGCTTTCCGGAGATTGTCTTCACGGAACAGCGCCTTGGCTGCGATCAGACCGGCCGGCACGAGGGTGGCGTCGAGCCTGAGCGCGGCCAGTGCATCGTCGCGCGCGCCCTTCGGGTCTGCATCGAGCTTTTCGCGCGCTCGGGCGGTCAGAAGAACGGCCTTCTTACGATCGGCTTCCTTGCGGTCGATGACATGGCTGGTGCGGCTCTGGTCGAGCAGATGCACGGCCTCGTCCCAGCGGCCCGCCTGACTGCGCTCGTCGAGCGTCGCCAAGGTTGCCCAGGCAAGATGCGGCGCCTTGTCGGCGGCGCGCTCGGCATATTGGCGGGCCGCTTCATTCGCACCGAGACGCCTGGCTTCGAGATAAAGCCCGCGCAGGCCAAGCTCGCGCGTTTCCGGGTCCTCGGCCATCCGCTCGAAGGTGCGCCGGGCCTCGTCGTGCTTGCCCTCGATCAGCGCCGTCTGCGCCTCGAGAAGATGGATCAGCGGCTCCTGATCGGCCGACAACAGTCCGCGCGTGCGCGCCGTCATCTTGCGCGCCAGAACCGCGTCTCCGGCACCGGCGGCAATAAGACCGGTCGAGAGCGCCTGATAGCCACGGTCACGCTTGCGAACGCGGAAATAGCGGGCGATCGAATGCGGAGAGAACCAGATGACGCGGACGAGCCAGACGACGAGAAGAATGGCCGCGATCAGCGTGACCAGAAGCGTCGCGCCGACCATCAGGCTTGTCTCGATGCGCTGCCCCATCCAGATCAGCGAGAGTTCACCCGGCCGGTCGGCAAGCCACGAAAAGCCTGCGCCGAGCGCAAGCACGATCAGGACGAAGATGAGAATTCGGATCAAATCGGCTCTCCTCAGCCCTGTTTGGCGGGTGTGGAGCCGGTTGCGGCTCCGGCAACGGCGGCGTCGATCAGGCCTTCGACCTCGATGCGTTCATCGAGCTTCGCACGGAAGTCCGCCCCGGCATCCTTGGCAGGCTGTGGCAGGCCGTCCCATTCGAGGCTGGCGCCCTTCAGGTCGCCATTGGTCAGCCGGTCCTCGATGCGCGCAACGACCGCTTCCGGCCCCGTACCCTCGACGCTGCCGACGGGGCGGACGCGCACGGCCGAGGCGGCGCTGCCGATCAGCCGCGAAAAAATGCCCTGATTCGGATCTGCCCCGCGAATGGCCGAAAGCATGGCGTCGGCCGTATCGGGGAAAGTGCGCGTCAGGTCGGAGCGCGACGGGACGCCGCGCTGTGCGACACCGGCCAGACCGGCAACGGCGGGGTCATCCGGCGAAATGCTCTTCAGCGCGTCGAGTTCGGCTAGAAACGGCCCGCCACGGTCGATCGACGTCTTCAGCGCCGTCACCGCGATGGCGCGGGCAAGCTGCACATCGCTTGCCGGCTCCTCCAGCTTCCTTTCCGCTTCCTCGATGCGTGTCGAAAGCTGCGATGCAGCGGTCTCGGCCGCGCGGCTCTGGTCGGCGAGGCCGGATTTCACCGTGGCGAGGTCTTGCGTCAGGCTCTCGACCTGCGCCTTCAGATTGTCCGTACCCGATGCGTCACCGGTCGCCCCGACGCTTTGTTCGAGCGCGGAGAGCCTTTGCTCCACACCTTCGCCCCCGGACGCGCCTGTAGACGAAATCTGCGCCTTCAGCGCATCGATTTCGGCGCCCAGATCACGGCCCGGGTCGGCATTGCCGGATGACGAAGGGCCGATCGACGGGACGACCCCGGCATATTGCAGAACGCCGGCACCGGCGAGCGCGATCAGGCCGCCGAGAATGCCGGCCGCCAGCGCACCCGAGCGTGAAGGACTTGAGGGCCGCGACGCGTTTTTGGGCCTGGATGAACTGCCAGCCTCAGAAAACGTTTCGGACCTTGTCGACGAAGCCGGCTCCTCGGCAAAGGCCGCCGCGGCCGCTTCGGCACGTGCCTCCTCTGCGGCCTCGGCCTCCGTCTGGCTCAACGTGTCGGCCGGCGTATGTCCGTGGGAGGGCGTGCCGCCGTCAGCATCCCGCTCGCTATCGACCGTCGCCGCGTCCGGCACGACTGTCTCGTCGGACGCGCCCTGCGTCATCGGGTCTCGCTCCGTCATGTCTCGCTCCACTGCATCGGGGCGAACGCCCCTCTCCTCCGGTCGCGCCGCATCCGACGTCTCCGGCGTGGCATGCAGGTCGATCGTCAGCGGCTCCTGATCGGGCTTGGTGCGGCGCGGCGGGTTCTCCGGATCCATGCTCTCTTCTCTACGCGTGAGGTCAACGGCATAAACCTAGACACCGACCCCGGCGAGGGAAAGGCCCTGCCGGTCGATTTGCGCGATTCAGGCATCGAGGAGAGCGAGCAAAGCATTCTCATCCGGCCGCGGCCCGATCTCGACATGGCGACATCCGGGCGGTACGGCGTCTGCAATCCGGGGGCCGAGACAGAGAATCCGCACCGTGTCGCCCAGCATGGCCGGGGCAATCTCGGAAAAGAATTGTCGGGCAGCTTCCCGCGAATAGAACAGCACCGCTTCCGGACCGAAAGCCTGGACGCGCGCGGAAAATTCCCCCGGCAGCCGGACGACCGGCCGCATGCGATAGACGAGCCGAACCTGCATCGGCACGCCGGCAACCGTCATGCGCGTTTCCAAATCCGGCAGCCTCGGCGTGCCTGCGAGATAGAGGAGAAGGCCGGTCTGCGTGCCGCGATCGCGCAGGATCAATTCGGCGAGGCCGGCCGCGTCGCCAGGGCCGACGCGCACATGCGAAAACCCCAGATCGAGTGCAGCCTCCGCCGTCGCGGAACCGACGCAATAGACCGGCAGGGACGTCAGCGAGGGAAGTGCATCGGGAGATTGCCGCAGCGCCCGGAACGCTTCGGCACTGGTTGCGACCACCGCTGACGCCGTGAGCGCCGTCGCCCGGATCGGCAAATGCTCGGCCTCGCTCAGCGGCAGGAGCAGCGTTTCATGGCCGGCGAGCGCCAGCCGCCGGAGCGTGGTATCCGCCGTGGTTTCCGGGCGCGTGACGAGGACGCGCACCGGCTCAGGCCCAGCTGGAGAAAAAGCCGGGCGCCGCCTCGGCGCGGATGTCCTCGCCCGCCCGCGCCCCGATCCTTGCCGCATCGCCCGCCCGCCCTTCGGCAAAGACGCGGTGATGCTGCGTCCCGTCCGGCGTCAGGATCATGCCGGAAAACGAGATCTGCTCCCCGTCGGAAATCGCATAGCCAGCTATGGGTGTGCGGCAGGACCCGTCCAGCGTATCGAGAAACGCCCTTTCGCAGGTCACGGCCTCGTGCGTCTTGCGATCGTCGATGGCCGACAGAAGCGCGTTGACCCTCGTATCGCCGATCCGGCTTTCGACAGCGATCGCGCCTTGCGCGGGGGCCGGCGGGAAATAGGTGGGATCGAGGATTTCGGTCGCGACGCCTTCCAGATTGAGCCGCTTCAGCCCGGCAAGCGCGAGCAGCGTGCCATCCACCTGACCCTCGGCCAGCTTGCGCAGCCGGGTTTCCACCAGGCCGCGATAGACGATGACGTTGATGTCGGGCCGCAGCCGGCGGATCAACGCCTGCCGGCGCAGCGAAGCCGAGCCGACCGTCGCCCCTTCCGGCAGGGCAAGGAGGGTCGGCGCCGTGCCACCGATGAAGGCATCGCGGGCGTCCTCGCGCGGCAGGAAGGCGGAAAGGAACAGACCGTCCGGCAGACGCGTCGCCATGTCCTTTGCCGAATGCACCGCGAAATCGAGCGTCCCCGCCAGAAGCTGGTCTTCCAGCTCTTGCGTGAAGAGGCCCTTGCCGCCGATTTCCGACAGCGCGCGATCGGTGATGCGGTCGCCCGCCGTCGACAGCGGCACGATCTCGAACATTTGCTCCGGCAGGCCATGCGCCGCCATCAGCCGGTCGCGTGTCTCATGGGCCTGCGCCAGCGCCAGCCGGCTGCCGCGCGTGCCGATCCGGAAAGGTTTCGTTTGCATCCGCTACGATCCGTTGTTACCGGAGGTCCGTGTATCCCCCTTTATTCCCGATCGCAATCTTCGAGTAACCCGCCCATGAACCGGCCCTTGCGTATTCTCGGCATCGAGACGAGCTGCGACGAAACCGCCGCTTCCGTGGTGCTGCGCGGAACGGACGGGCGCGGCGAAATCCTTGGCGACGTGGTGCTGAGCCAGCTTGAAGAGCACAGTGTCTATGGCGGCGTGGTGCCGGAAATCGCCGCTCGCGCCCATGTCGAGGCGCTGGATACGCTGATTGCCGAAGCGCTGGCCCGCGCGCAAATGTCGCTGTCCGACGTTGATGCGATTGCCGCCACCAGCGGTCCAGGCCTCATCGGCGGGCTGATCGTCGGCCTGATGACCGGCAAGGCGCTGGCGCGCGCCGCGAACAAACCGCTCTACGCCATCAACCATCTCGAAGGCCACGCGCTGACCGCGCGGCTGACGCATGGCCTCACCTTCCCCTATCTGATGCTGCTCGTGTCTGGCGGCCATACCCAGCTGGTGCTGGTGCGCGGCACCGGCGACTACGAGCGCTGGGGCACGACCATCGACGACGCGCTGGGCGAGGCCTTCGACAAGACGGCCAAGCTTCTGGGCCTTCCCTATCCCGGCGGCCCGGCCGTCGAGCGCGCCGCCCGTAGCGGCAATCCGGAACGCTTCACCTTCCCCCGCCCGCTCGTCGGCGAAGCCCGGCTGGATTTCTCCTTCTCGGGCCTGAAGACTGCGGTGCGGCAGGCGGCGCAGTCGATCGCGCCGGTGGGCGAGCAGGATATAGCCGACATCTGCGCCTCCTTCCAGCATGCCGTTTCCCGAACGCTGAAGGACCGGATCGGCCGCGGCCTCCAGCGCTTCCGCGAAACCTACCCCGATGTCGGCCGGCCCTCCCTCGTCGTTGCCGGCGGCGTGGCCGCCAATCAGGCTCTGCGGGCGACCCTCGACAGCCTCTGCGACAGCAACGGCTTTGCCTTCGTCGCCCCGCCGCTCCACCTCTGCACCGACAACGCCGCGATGATCGCCTGGGCAGGCGCCGAGCGCATGGCGGCCGGCCTGCCCGCGGACGATCTCTCCGTGTCCCCCCGCGCACGCTGGCCACTCGATGGGAACGCCGAAACCCTGCTCGGCTTCGGCAAGCGAGGCGCCAAGGCATGAGCGAGGCAATGCGGTCTCCCTCGAACAAGGTGGCCGTAGTCGGCGCAGGCGCGTTCGGAACCGCGCTCGCCACCGTCATTGCCCGCACCGGCCGCAGCGACGTCACGCTCATCGCCCGCCGGAAGGACGTGGCCGACGCGATCCTCTCGCAGCGCCGGCACGAAGAGGCACTGCCCGGCATCGACCTGCCCGAGACCCTTTTCGCCACGGCCGAACCGGCCTCCGTCTCCTCGGCCGGCATCGTCCTCTTCGCCATGCCGTCGCAGGCGCAGCGCGCGGCGGCGCAAGCGCTCCGGCCGCACCTTGCGCCGGGCACCGACATCGTCATCTGCGCCAAGGGTCTGGAACGCGGCACCGGCCGGCTTCTGACGGAGGTCGTGGCCGAGGAACTGCGCGACCTCGAGGTCTCCGTTCTCTCCGGTCCCGGCTTTGCCGCCGATATCGCCACCGGCCTCCCCACCGCCATGGTCATCGCCTCGGCTTCGGCAGACCGTGCCGCCCGGCTCGCCACCGCCCTTTCCGGCCCCACCTTCCGGCTTTATCCCTCTGCCGACCGCACCGGCGTACAACTCGGCGGCGCGCTGAAAAACGTATTGGCCATTGCCTGCGGCATCGTCGAAGGCGCGGGTCTCGGCGACTCCGCCCGCGCCGCCATGATCGCCCGGGGCCTTGCCGAACTCTCGCGCTACGTCGCGGCCTGCGGCGGCCGGGGCGACACCGTTCGCGGCCTGTCCGGGCTCGGCGATCTCGTCCTCACCGCCACCAGCCACCAGTCGCGCAATCTGCGCTACGGCATCGCGCTCGGCCGCGGGCGCCGCGCCACCCAGCCGACCGCCGACCTCGTGGAAGGCGCCCTTGCGGCCTCCGTCGCGGCGACAGAGGCCCGCCGCCTCGGCCTCGACATGCCGCTGACCTTCGCAGTGGCCGCCATGATCGACGGCGCCATCGACGTGGAAACAGCGCTCCAACAACTCATGTCCCGTCCCATCACTCAAGAATAGCTTCGGAAAGGCACCACAATGCTCTTTGCAGCCCTTTGCACCGACAACGAAGGCGCACTTCAGATCCGCCTCGACACCCGTCCGACGCACGTCGCCTATCTCGATGATTTGAATACCCGCGGTATCCTGAAAATCGCCGGCCCGTTTCTGGGCGGAGACGGCAAGCCAAACGGCAGCCTCGTCATCATCGAGGCCGAGACGAAGGAAGCAGCCGCCGCGATCTTTGCCGAAGACCCCTACGCCAAGGCCGGCCTCTTCGCCTCCGTCGAGGTCAAGGCCTGGAACTGGGTCTTCAACAAGCCGGAGTGACATGCGATGGCCTACTGGCTCTGGAAATCCGAACCGTTCAAATGGTCCTGGGCCATGCAGAAGGACGCGGGCGAAGCCGGCACCGAATGGACCGGCGTGCGCAACTACCTCGCCCGCAACAACATGCGCGCCATGAAGATCGGCGACAAGGGGTTCTTCTACCACTCGAACGAAGGCCTGGAGATCGTCGGCATCGCCGAGGTCTGCGCCCTGTCGCATCCCGACTCGACTGCCGAAGGCGACGCCCGCTGGGACTGCGTCGATATCCGTGCCGTCTGCGACATGCCCAGACCCGTTACGCTGAAGGACGTGAAGGCGAGCGAGCGGCTGACGGACATGCAGCTCGTCACCTCCATGCGTCTCTCGGTTCAGGCCGTGACGGAAGACGAATGGCACGAGGTCTGCCGCATGGGAGGCCTCGACACTCCACCGGAATCGCCCCCGGCATGAAGACCTCGGCGTGAAGACGGATCCCGAACGCTTCATCCGCGAGAACACGAGTGTCATCGCTCCCCCGCATGTTCCCGAGGTGCGACTGTTCCTGGCGAGCGAGGCGCACGACCTCTGGCTGAAGACCGAGGAGGAGCTGGACGCCATCGGCCTGCCGCCGCCCTTCTGGGCCTTTGCCTGGGCCGGCGGACAGGGTCTTGCCCGCTACGTGCTCGATCGCCCCGACATCGTGGCCGGCAAGAGCGTCATCGACTTCGCCTCAGGCTCCGGGCTGGTGGCTATCGCGGCCATGAAAGCCGGCGCGGCATCGGTCCTCGCATTGGATACCGATCCGTGGACGGGAGCCGCGATCGCGCTCAACGCTGAACTAAACGATGTAGTCGTCGCCCACGAGAGCATAGACCGGATCGGCCAGCCGGTCGCCGCCAATGTGTTCCTTGCCGGCGATGTCTTCTACGACAAGGCCTTTGCCGACCGGCTGATACCCTGGTTCGAACGTCTCGTGGCAAGCGGCATCGCGGTCATCGTCGGCGATCCCGGCCGCGCCTATTGCCCGCGCGACCGCATGGAGCCGCTTGCGACCTTTGAGATTCCGGTGACGCGGGCGCTGGAAGACAGCGATGTCAAGAAGACGACGGTCTGGCGGTTTCGCTAGATTGCCGCCGTGCGGAGGGCCGGGCCTCAGCGCCCGCGAATGACGCAGACGCCCGCCTCGAAGCTGCACGCGCTGTCGTTGCGACGAGCCGCTCCGCGATCCACCGTGATCACACGGCTTCGGACAGCACGGCTTTCCGCCGGATAACGCTCGATGGCGCCGTAGGAAGTATCTTCATCATAGTTGGTGATGGTGAAATAGCTGCCGGCATGGCTGCGATACAAGCCATTGGCATTGCCGGAATATCGCCCGGAGCCGACGATGACGGCGGCCGGCGCACGCCAGCCGCGCCGACCCCGGCGCTCGCCATCGAAGACGCCGCGCACGACGCGATAGTCCGGTATCGCGCGATAGTCCGGTACGACATAGGGGCGGCCCTGAAGCCGGACGCCGGATCTTTGTTCGCGCTGTTCTTGCTGCGCGGAAGAATACAGACCGCGAAAGCCTTCATCTCCCGCTTCCGCGCTTCCGAAGGAGAAGACAACGAGACCAATCGCGACAGCGACCGATCGCAGGGAAACGTCCCGAACCATAATGAACCTCCGACGGATCTTAACAAAACATTAAGAGCAATCTGGAGCAGGTCGCCGTGAAAGTCAGGCGGTTGCATCGGATTTCGCCGGATATGCTTAATCGGTAAAATGCCGTTTAACGGTCATCCCGATAAACCTCCGTCTCTAATCGATTAATTTTCTTTCGCACCGCAAACAGGCTTGTGAAGACACCTGACGAAGATTAAAGCTCGCCACACCTGAATGCTGCGCAATCCCTGCGCAAACCGGATATAAAAAGTCTAGTTTTTGGACGATTGACCGGTCGTTCCGTGAGGTTCTGATGACGAATGTCACCAAAAGCCGGCCGCTTTCGCCGCATCTTCAAATCTACAAGCTCATTCCGACCATGCTTATGTCGATTGTGCACCGCATCACCGGCGCGGCGCTCTACTTCGGCACGGTGCTCGTCGCCTGGTGGCTGATCGCAGCGGCCAGCGGCCCCGCCTATTACGAGTGGGCAAGCTGGTTCTTCGGCACCATCATCGGCCAGGTTATCCTGTTCGGCTACACCTGGGCGTTGATCCACCATATGTTCGGCGGCCTGCGCCACTTCATGTGGGATCTGGGCTATGGCTACGAGAAGGAGTTCTCGACCAAGCTCGCCATCGCCAATGCCGTCGGCTCCATCACCGTGACGCTCCTTCTGTGGATCGTCGTCATCATCGTACGCTGAGGGCTCCGACCATGGATATGCGCACACCGCTCGGCAAGGTTCGCGGTCTCGGTTCGGCCAAGGAAGGCACGGATCACTTCTGGCGTCAGCGCCTGACGGCCGTGGCCAACGTGCCGCTTCTGACATTCTTCGCGATCTTCATGATGACCTATGCCGGCGCTCCTCACGCGGATGTGGTCGCAGCGCTCGCCAATCCGTTCGTGGCCGTGGTCATGGCCCTTGTCGTCATCTCCGCGCTGACCCACATGCGGATTGGCATGCAGGTGATCGTCGAGGACTACGTTCACGCCGAAGGCATCAAGATCGTCCTTCTCATGCTCAATACATTCTTCGCGATCGCGGTTGGCGGGCTCTGTCTTTTCGCCATCCTGAAGCTCGCCTTTGCAGGATAAAACCATGGCATCGACCGAAGCACCGTCCGTCAACGGCCCGACTTCCATCAACGGCAAGGCCTACCAGTATGTCGATCATTCCTACGACGTGATCGTCGTGGGCGCCGGCGGCGCGGGACTGCGCGCCACGCTCGGCATGGCCGAACAGGGTTTCAAGACGGCCTGCATCACCAAGGTCTTCCCGACACGCTCGCACACGGTCGCGGCACAGGGCGGCATCGCCGCATCACTGCAGAACATGACGCCGGACAGCTGGCAGTGGCATCTCTACGACACCGTCAAGGGCTCCGACTGGCTCGGCGACGTCGATGCCATGCAGTATCTCGCCATGGAAGCGCCGAAGGCGGTCTACGAGCTCGAGCATTACGGCGTACCGTTCTCGCGCAATGCCGAAGGCAAGATCTACCAGCGCCCCTTCGGCGGCCACATGCAGAACTACGGCGAAGGCCCGCCGGTGCAGCGCACCTGCGCCGCCGCCGACCGCACCGGCCACGCCATCCTGCACACGCTCTACGGCCAGTCGCTGAAGCACAATGCCGAATTCTTCATCGAGTATTTCGCGCTCGACCTGATCATGTCGGACGACGGCAGCCGCTGCACCGGCGTCGTCGCTTGGTGCCTGGATGACGGCACGATCCACCGCTTCTCGGCCAAGATGGTCGTGCTGGCCACCGGCGGCTACGGCCGCGCCTACTTCTCGGCGACCTCGGCCCACACCTGCACGGGCGATGGCGGCGGCATGATCGCGCGCGCCGGCCTGCCATTGCAGGACATGGAGTTCGTGCAGTTCCACCCGACCGGCATCTATGGTGCCGGCTGCCTGATCACCGAGGGTGCGCGCGGCGAAGGCGGCTATCTCGTCAACTCCGAAGGCGAGCGCTTCATGGAGCGCTATGCGCCGTCTGCCAAGGATCTGGCGTCCCGCGACGTGGTTTCCCGCTGCATGACGCTCGAAATTCGCGAAGGGCGCGGCGTCGGCAAGGCGAAGGACCACATCTTCCTGCATCTCGACCATCTCGACCCCGCCGTTCTCAACGAGCGCCTGCCGGGCATTTCCGAGAGCGCCAAGATCTTTGCCGGCGTCGATGTGACGCGCGAGCCGATCCCGGTTCTGCCGACGGTGCACTACAACATGGGCGGCATTCCCACCAATTACTGGGGCGAAGTGCTGAATGCCGACGGCGAGAACCCGGAACGCATCATACCCGGCCTGATGGCCGTCGGCGAAGCCGGCTGCGCCTCGGTGCACGGCGCAAACCGGTTGGGCTCCAACTCGCTGATCGACCTCGTGGTCTTCGGCCGCGCCGCCGCCATTCGGGCCGGCGAGGTCATCGACCGGGCAAGCCCGATCCCGCCGCTGAACAAGGCCGCCTGCGACAAGATCGTCGGCCGCCTCGACGGCTTGCGCTATGCCAGCGGGGGCACGCCGACCTCGGTCCTGCGCGAAAAGATGCAGCGCACGATGCAGGAGGACGCCGCCGTGTTCCGCACGCAGGAATCGCTGGAAAGCGGCTGCAAGCGCATGAGCGCCATCTGGTCCGAAATGTCCGACATCAAGGTCACCGATCGCTCGATGATCTGGAACTCGGATCTCGTGGAAACGCTGGAACTCGAAAACCTCATGGCCAACGCCATCACCACGGTCGTCGGCGCGGAAGCCCGCAAGGAAAGCCGCGGCAGCCATGCACGCGAGGACTATACATCCGGCCCGTTCGCCGGTCGCGACGACGTCAACTGGCGCAAGCACACGCTCGCCTGGGTCAATGAGGCCGGCGACGTCAAGCTCGACTATCGCCCGGTTCACACTGAATTGCTCGCCGAAGGCATCGATCCCTACAAGATCGAGCCCAAAGCCCGCGTCTACTGATATGGCGGCGGCGGCGGGATATTCCGGCACGCCGCTTCCAAGGAAGCTGGGCTTCAAGCCCGGGATGACGGTTGCGTTCATCGCGCTGCCGGACACTCTGGCGGAACTGCCGGCTTTGGCTGAACTAACGTCGTGCGACCGGTTCCCGTCCTGGGGGGCGATGCGGGCGGCGACACGGATTTACGATGCGATCCATGCCTTCACGATTGAGAAGGCGGAGATCGAACACGAGCTTTCCGGGCTACAGGACCGGATCACGCCGGATGGCATGATCTGGGTCTCATGGCCGAAGAAAGCTTCGAAGGTTAAGACGGACGTGACCGAGGATGTCGTGCGCGCAGCGGCCCTCAATCTCGATCTGGTGGATGTCAAGGTCGCCGCCATCGACGCGATTTGGTCAGGGCTGAAGCTGGTCATTCGCCAGGACCGGCGCCAGAATCGGCGCGAAGATCGGCGCAAGGAAAGAACGGACAGGTCGCATGGTTGAACTTGCACTTCCCAAGAACTCGCAGATGACCGAGGGCAAGGTGTGGCCGAAGCCCGCCGGCGCGAAGAATACCCGCGAATTCCGCGTCTATCGCTGGAGCCCCGATGACGGCAAGAACCCGTCGATCGACACCTTCTTCATCGATGTCGACGATTGCGGCCCGATGGTTCTCGATGCCCTTCTCTACATCAAGAACAAGATCGACCCGACGCTGACGCTGCGCCGCTCCTGTCGCGAGGGGATCTGCGGGTCCTGCGCCATGAACATCGACGGCACCAACACGCTGGCCTGCACCAAGGGCATGGACGATGTGAAGGGCGCGGTGAAGGTCTATCCGCTGCCGCATATGCCCGTGGTGAAGGATCTCGTGCCGGACCTGACCAACTTCTACGCCCAGCACCGCTCCATCGAGCCTTGGCTCAAGACGGTCTCGCCCGCTCCGGCCAAGGAGTGGAAGCAGAGCCATGACGATCGCGCCAAGCTTGACGGTCTCTACGAATGCATTCTCTGCGCCTGTTGCTCGGCATCCTGCCCGAGCTACTGGTGGAACGGCGATCGCTATCTCGGGCCGGCCGTCCTTCTCCAGGCCTATCGCTGGCTGATCGACAGTCGCGACGAAGCGAAGGGCGAGCGTCTGGACAATCTGGAAGATCCCTTCCGCCTCTATCGTTGCCACACCATCATGAACTGCGCGCAGACCTGTCCCAAGGGCCTCAACCCGGCCAAGGCGATCGGCGAGATCAAGAAAATGATGGTCGAGCGTCGCGTCTGAGCGACAATTTTACGGGAGGAAACGCGGATCGGCGTTTCCTTACCGCCACAAGGCTGTAGGAAAGAACGTTTTTCAACAACCTTAAAGGTCGATTAACCTTAATCCGGCCTATATCTGTCTCGAACGTTCATTTTTCATGCGAGACGACCGGGAGTTCGAAATGCGGGCATATCATGTTGCGGCGGGTCTGGCGGCGGTGCTGGCCCTTTCGGGATGCCAGCGCACATCAGTGGGCGCTTTCGATCAGCGTGACATGGGCGGGCCTGCCCCCTTGCAGGCGCAGCCCGTTCCCTCGGTTTCCGGCGGCGCCCTGCCACCTCCGACAAGCGGCGACACATCCCAGTTCCCGGCAGCACCTGTGAACCAGACGGCCGCCCTCGGCGGCGCGCAGGTTCCCCCCGGTGCTCCAGCGGCACCCGCAGCCTCGCTTGACGTGACCAAGGAATCCATGGTCGGCAACTGGCGCGTCGCCAATGGCGGCAGCTCGTGCGACATGTTCCTGACGCTGACCAATCTTGGCTCCGGTTCACGCGGCGGCACCCGCGGTTGCGCAGGCGAACTGACGCAGATGGGCTCCTGGGAAGTGGCCGGCAAGCAGGTCGTCCTTAAGGACCGCAGCGGCAATGCGCTCGCCCGCCTCTACAAGACGGCCGATTCCCGTTACGACGGCCAGACCAATAGCGGCCAGCCCGTCAGCCTGAGCCGCTGATCCCCAAGCGGTCGAAGCCGAGATCTCCAGCGCCCGGTTGACGCCGGGCCTCTTCTGACGGCCAGGAAGGCTGCGCGTGCCAAACGCTGAAAATACCATCTCCAGACGCCTCGAGGCCCGTATCGCCAGCGGCGACATGCGCCGTGATCCGGCGCAGCTTGCCATCGCCGCCCGCCTCGACAGCCTGTCCACGGACCTGGCCGCCAGCCGCGCGAACCGCAAGTCGAACGCGCTCGGCTGGCTCTTTGCCGCAAAGCGAGAGCAGCGTCCACCGATCAAGGGCCTCTACCTCTATGGCGGCGTCGGGCGCGGCAAGACCATGCTCATGGATCTGTTCTTCGAGGCTGTGCCGATCGAGCGCAAGCGGCGCGCGCACTTTCACGAATTCATGGCCGAGGTGCAGGACCGTATCTTCAAGCACCGGCAGAAGCTGAAGAATGGCGAGACGAAGGACGCGGACCCGATGCCGCCCGTCGCCGCCGATATCTATGCGGAAGCCCGTCTCCTCTGCTTCGACGAGTTTTCGGTGACGGACATCGCCGATGCAATGATCCTGTCGCGCCTGTTCGGAGAGCTTTTCAAACGCGGCTGCGTGCTGGTCGCTACGTCCAATGTTGAGCCCGGCGATCTCTATCGCGACGGGCTCAACCGCTCGCTCTTCCTGCCCTTCGTGGATCTCCTGCGCGCTCACGCCGAGGTCGTGCCGCTCGACACGCAGACGGATTACCGTCTGGAGAAGACCAGCGGCCTGCCCGTCTGGTCCTCCCCGCTCGAAGATGCCGCCCGCCAGGCCCTCGATGCATCCTGGGCAAAGGCGACCGCAGGCCTGAAACCCGCACCCGCCGATCTCACCTTCAAGGGCCGCACGATCCATGTGCCGTTGGCAGCCAGCGACTGCGCGCGGTTTTCCTTCGCGGATCTTTGCGCCCGCCCGCTCGGTGCGACCGACTACCTCACCATTCTGTCGCACTACCGTGTCATCTTCATCGACGACATCCCGCTGCTCGACCCCGACCGGCGGAACGAGACCAAGCGTTTCATCATGCTGGTGGATACGATCTACGACCAAGGCGCCCGGCTGTTCGCTTCGGCGGCAGCCCGTCCAGAGAGCCTCCTGACCGTCAAGCGCGGCACGGAAGGCTTCGAGTTCGACCGGACGGTTTCCCGCCTGATCGAACTGCAAAGCAGCGAATATGCGGGTGCGCATGCTGCAAATGCGAAGAATTCGTGACCGAATAACTTACGTTTACGTAAGAAAATATTCATCTAAACGATTGAAAAATCTCACTCCAAAAGTATCGGTTGATATTTTTGGAGGAGACGACTAGTGCTTTCGCCCGTGAGGTTGGGTGCCGCCCGGAAAAGCGGAGACGTGTCGCTGCAGACCTTGCCAGATTTGATCTCAAAGGAAGCACTTTCATGGCGCGCAACAAGATCGCACTTATCGGTTCCGGAATGATTGGCGGCACGCTGGCGCATTTGGCCGGCCTCAAGGAATTGGGCGACATCGTTCTCTTCGACATCGCCGACGGCGTGCCTCAGGGCAAGGGCCTCGACATCGCGCAGTCCTCGCCCGTGGAAGGCTTCAACGCCAACCTGACCGGCGCCAGCGACTATGCGGCGATCGAAGGCGCCGATGTCTGCATCGTCACCGCCGGGGTTGCCCGCAAGCCCGGCATGAGCCGCGATGACCTGCTGGGCATCAACCTCAAGGTCATGGAACAGGTCGGCGCCGGCATCAAGAAATACGCGCCGAACGCGTTCGTCATCTGCATCACCAACCCGCTCGACGCGATGGTCTGGGCGCTGCAAAAGTTCTCGGGCCTCCCCAAGAACATGGTCGTCGGCATGGCCGGCGTGCTCGACAGCGCACGCTTCCGCCTGTTCCTCAGCCAGGAATTCAACGTCTCTGTTCAGGACGTCACCGCCTTCGTTCTCGGCGGCCACGGCGATACGATGGTTCCGCTCGCTCGCTACTCCACGGTCGGCGGCATTCCGCTGACGGACCTCGTGAAAATGGGCTGGGTCACCAAGGAACGCCTGGAAGAGATCATCCAGCGCACCCGTGACGGCGGCGCCGAGATCGTCGGCCTGCTCAAGACCGGCTCGGCCTATTACGCACCGGCTGCCTCCGCCATCGAGATGGCCGAATCCTTCCTCAAGGACAAGAAGCGCGTCATGCCCTGCGCGGCCTACCTTTCCGGCCAGTATGGCGTCAACGACATGTATGTCGGCGTTCCCACCATCATCGGTGCCGGCGGCATCGAGCGCATCATCGAGGTCGAGTTTACCAAGGCCGAACAGGAAGCCTTCGACAAGTCCGTGTCGGCCGTTGCCGGTCTCTGCGAAGCTTGCGTCGGCATCGCTCCGAGCCTGAAGTAATCTTTTCCGACATCAGACAGGAATATTTCCATGAACATTCATGAATACCAGGCCAAGGCTCTCCTGAAGAGCTTTGGCGCACCGGTTGCCGAAGGTGTCGCGATCTTCTCGGCCGACGAGGCGGAAGCTGCGGCGAAGTCGCTGCCCGGCCCGCTTTACGTCGTCAAGAGCCAGATCCACGCCGGCGGCCGCGGCAAGGGCAAGTTCAAGGAACTCAGCCCCGACGCCAAGGGCGGCGTGCGCCTCGCCAAGACCATCGAGGAAGCGGTTTCCCATTCGAAGGAAATGCTCGGCAACACCCTCGTCACCAAGCAGACCGGCGATGCCGGCAAGCAGGTGAACCGCCTCTACATCGAGGACGGCGCCGACATCGACCGTGAACTCTACCTCTCCATCCTCGTCGATCGCGCCGTCGGACAGGTCTCCTTCGTGGTCTCCACGGAAGGCGGCATGGACATCGAAACCGTCGCCCACGACACGCCGGAAAAGATCATCAACGTCGCGATCGACCCGGTCGCTGGCGTGACCGCTGAAAACCTCGACGCCCTCACCTCGGCGCTGAAGCTCGAAGGCGAAGCCAAGGCCGATGGCGAGCGTCTGTTCCCGATCCTCTACAAGGCCTTCGTCGAGAAGGACATGAGCCTGCTCGAGGTCAACCCGCTGATCGTCATGACCAACGGCCGCCTGCGCGTCCTCGACGCCAAGATGTCTTTCGACGGCAACGCACTCTTCCGCCACGAAGACGTCGTTGCGCTGCGCGACAAGACCGAGGAAGACGCAAAGGAAATCGAGGCGTCCAAGTACGACCTCGCTTATGTCGCCCTCGACGGCAATATCGGCTGCATGGTCAACGGCGCAGGCCTTGCCATGGCGACGATGGACATCATCAAGCTCTACGGCGCCGAGCCTGCCAACTTCCTCGATGTCGGTGGCGGCGCCACGAAGGAGAAGGTCACCGCGGCCTTCAAGATCATCACCGCCGATCCGGCCGTTAAGGGCATTCTGGTCAACATCTTCGGCGGCATCATGAAGTGCGACGTCATCGCCGAAGGCGTGATTGCAGCCGTCAAGGACGTCGGCCTGACGGTGCCGCTCGTCGTGCGCCTCGAAGGCACGAACGTCGACCTCGGCAAGAAGATCATCAACGAGAGCGGCCTCAACGTCATCTCGGCCGACGATCTGGACGACGCCGCACAGAAGATCGTTGCTGCCGTGAAGGGTGCCTGATCCCATGAGCGATGCGAAAAAGACGGTCAATCGCCAGTCCTTCGGACCGAACGAGACCGACATCAACCTGTGCTACTTCGTCTGCTGGGACACCACGCCGGACCTCGACGACGAGGCCGCCGATCGCTGGGCGCATTTCACGCATGACGAAGATGCCGTCGAGTTCTTCAAGCTGAAGTCGAAGGACGACACGCTGTACGTCTGGAAGGGCGAGCTCGGCATCTCGACAGCCGACAAGCAGTTCGACTGGTTCCACACGCACTGGTCCAAGAACCTGAACAGCCATCTTGGTGAGAAGTCGATCGCCGGCAAGGGTTACCGCTGGTCCAACGACGCTTTCGAAGAATTTGATTCCCTCGAATTCGAGGAAGAGGAAAACTGATCCATGTCCATTCTCATCAATAAAGACACCAAGATCCTTGTTCAGGGTCTGACGGGCAAGACAGGCACGTTCCACACCGAACAGGCGCTCGCCTATCACGGTACGCAGATGGTCGGCGGCATCAACCCGAAAAAGGGTGGCGAGACCTGGGAAGGTTCCAAGGGCGAAAAGCTGCCGATCTTCGCAACGGTTGCCGAAGGCAAGGAACAGACCGGCGCCGACGCGTCCGTCATCTACGTTCCCCCGGCCGGCGCTGCGGCTGCCATCATCGAGGCGATCGAAGCGGAAATCCCGCTCATCGTCTGCATCACCGAAGGCATTCCGGTTGCCGACATGGTTAAGGTCAAGGCGCGTCTCGATGCGTCGAAGTCCCGCCTGATCGGCCCGAACTGCCCCGGCGTCATGACGCCGAACGAGTGCAAGATCGGCATCATGCCGGGCAACATCTTCAAGAAGGGCTCCGTCGGCGTTCTCTCGCGTTCGGGCACGCTCACCTATGAAGCCGTGTTCCAGACGACAAACGAAGGCCTTGGCCAGACGACCGCCGTCGGCATCGGTGGCGACCCGGTCAAGGGCACCGAGTTCATCGACGTGCTCGAAATGTTCCTGGCCGACGACGAGACCAAGTCCATCATCATGATCGGCGAAATCGGCGGTTCCGCCGAAGAAGAAGCCGCGCAGTTCCTGATGGACGAAGCCAAGCGTGGCCGCAAGAAGCCGATGGTCGGCTTCATCGCCGGTCGTACGGCACCTCCCGGCCGCACCATGGGCCATGCAGGCGCCGTGATTTCCGGCGGCAAGGGTGGCGCCGAAGACAAGATCGCCGCCATGGAACAGGCCGGCATCCGTGTTTCCCCCTCCCCGGCCCGCCTCGGCAAGACGCTGGTGGAAGTCCTCAAGGGCTGATGCAACGTTAAGGGACGGCCGGCCATTGGCGCCAGCCGTCCCTTGCCCCATCTAACAGACATGGCAATCAAAGCCTCGCGCTTGGGTCCTGCCAAACAAATGACACGCATGCGGCCGTATTGGATGGCCGTCGCAAAGTCGGCCCGGGATGGCACGTCCGCATATCTCAGAGGCCGCATCCAACAAGTCAGGAGGCGGACGGACAGGTCCGCGATAAAACCATGGCAAGGCAAGAGGCTAACGAGCAATTTCAACTGACGTCCTTTCTGGACGGCGCCAATGCGAGCTATATCGAGCAGCTCCACGCGCGCTACGAGGCGGACCCGTCGTCTGTTTCGGGCGAGTGGCAGTCTTTCTTCAAGGCGCTGGCCGACAATCCCGAAGACGTCGTGAAGGCCGCCAAGGGCGCCTCGTGGAAGAAGCCGAACTGGCCGCTGACGCCGCGCGACGACCTGACCTCGGCGCTGGACGGCGACTGGGGCACGGTCGAGAAGGTCATCGAGAAGAAGGTGCAGGCAAAGGCCGAAGCCAAGGCGGAAGCGACCGGCGCCGCCATTTCGCCTGCCGATGTCCACCAGGCGACGCGCGACAGCATCAAGGCGATCATGCTCATCCGCGCCTATCGCATGCGCGGCCACCTGCATGCCAAGCTCGACCCGCTGCAGATTGCGGCCCCGGTCGAGGATTATCACGAACTGTCCCCTTCCAATTACGGCTTCGAAGCCGGCGACATGGACCGCAAGATCTTCCTCGATAACGTGCTCGGGCTCGAATATGCCTCGATGCGTGAAATCGTCGATATCCTCGAGCGGACCTATTGCTCGACGCTCGGCGTCGAGTTCATGCATATTTCCGATCCCGAAATCAAAGGCTGGATCCAGGAGCGCATCGAAGGCCCTGCGAAGGGCGTCGAGTTCACCCCGGAAGGCAAGAAGGCCATCCTCTCCAAGCTGATCGAGGCCGAAGGCTTCGAGCAGTTCATCGACGTGAAGTACAAGGGCACCAAGCGCTTCGGCCTCGACGGCGGCGAATCGCTCATTCCGGCGCTCGAACAGATCATCAAGCGCGGCGGTCAGGACGGGATGAAGGAAATCATCCTCGGCATGGCGCACCGTGGCCGCCTCAACGTTCTGACCAACGTCATGGGCAAGCCGCATCGCGCCGTGTTCCACGAGTTCAAGGGCGGCTCGGCGGCCCCTGACGACGTTGAGGGCTCCGGTGACGTCAAGTACCACCTCGGCGCGTCGTCGGACCGCGAGTTCGACGGCAACAAGGTTCACCTGTCACTGACGGCAAACCCGTCGCACCTCGAAATTGTCAACCCTGTGGTCATGGGCAAGGCACGCGCCAAGCAGGACCAGTTGGCGACGACCTTTGAAGGCGACGTCATTCCGCTGAAGGAACGCTCCAAGGTTCTGCCGCTGCTGCTGCACGGCGATGCTGCGTTTGCGGGCCAGGGTGTTACAGCGGAAATTCTCGGACTGTCGGGCCTGCGCGGCCATCGCGTCGGCGGCACGCTGCACTTCATCATCAACAACCAGATCGGCTTCACCACCAATCCGGCCTTCTCGCGTTCGTCGCCTTATCCCTCCGATGTCGCCAAGATGATCGAGGCGCCGATCTTCCACGTCAACGGCGACGACCCGGAAGCCGTAACCTATGCCGCCAAGATCGCCATCGAATTCCGGATGAAGTTCCACAAGCCGGTCGTGATCGACATGTTCTGCTATCGCCGCTTCGGCCACAACGAAGGCGACGAACCGTCTTTCACGCAGCCGAAGATGTATAAGGTTATCCGCGGTCACAAGACGGTCGTCCAGCTCTACGGCGAACGCCTGATCGCCGAAGGCCTGATTACGGACGGCGAACTGGAAAAGATGAAGGCCGACTGGCGCGCCCGTCTCGAACAGGAGTTCGAGGCTGGCCAGTCCTACAAGCCCAACAAGGCCGACTGGCTGGATGGCGCATGGTCGGGCCTGCGCACGGCCGACAATCAGGACGAACAGCGCCGCGGCAAGACCTCGGTGCCGATGAAGTCGCTGAAGGACATCGGCCGCAAGCTCTCGGAAGTTCCGGAAGGCTTCAACGTCCACAAGACGATCCAGCGCTTCATGGACAACCGCGCCAACATGATCCAGACGGGCGAAGGCATCGACTGGGCGATGGCAGAGGCGCTCGCCTTCGGGTCTCTCGCTGTCGAAGGCACGAAGATCCGTCTGTCGGGCCAAGATTGCGAGCGTGGCACGTTCTCCCAGCGTCATACCGTTCTCTACGATCAGCAGACGGAAGAGCGCTACATCCCGCTCGCCAACCTCGCGCCCACCCAGGCGCGCTACGAGGTCATCAATTCGATGCTGTCGGAAGAAGCCGTTCTCGGCTTCGAATATGGCTACTCGCTCGCCCGTCCGAACGCACTGACGCTGTGGGAAGCCCAGTTCGGCGACTTCGCCAACGGTGCGCAGGTCGTCTTCGACCAGTTCATCTCCTCCGGCGAACGCAAGTGGCTGCGCATGTCGGGCCTCGTCTGCCTGCTGCCGCATGGCTATGAAGGTCAGGGTCCGGAGCACTCCTCCGCACGCCTCGAACGCTGGCTGCAGATGTGCGCGGAAGACAACATGCAGGTCGTCAACGTCACGACGCCGGCAAACTACTTCCACGTCCTGCGCCGCCAGATGAAGCGCGACTTCCGCAAGCCGCTGATCATCATGACGCCGAAGTCGCTGCTGCGTCACAAGCGCGCCATTTCCAGCCTGTCGGAAATGGCCGGCGAGACCTCGTTCCACCGCCTGCTGTGGGACGATGCGGAAGTGATCAAGGACGGCCCGATCAAGCTCCAGAAGGATGCGAAAATCCGCCGCGTCGTGCTCTGCTCGGGCAAGGTCTATTACGACCTGCTCGAAGAGCGCGAAAAGCGTGGCATCGACGACATCTACCTCCTGCGTCTGGAACAGCTCTATCCGTTCCCGGCCAAGGCGCTGATCAACGAGCTCAGCCGCTTCCGCAACGCGGAGATGGTCTGGTGCCAGGAAGAGCCCAAGAACATGGGGTCCTGGTCGTTCATCGATCCCTATCTCGAATGGGTGCTGGCGCATATCGATGCGAAGTACCAGCGGGTGCGCTACACCGGCCGCCCGGCCGCAGCCTCGCCGGCGACAGGCCTGATGTCCAAGCATCTGGCCCAGCTTGCCGCCTTCCTCGAAGACGCGCTTGGAGGCTGACGCGTCGATATGGGCATCCTCTCCACCACCTCGCACCAGATCGGTCGGACCGTTGCATCGGCAGCGGTCTCGGCCGCTCTGGCGAGGTGGATGGACTGTCAGCCCGATACCGGCCTTTCTCATGGTCGGTCCCGTGGGCGGAACGCTGTTCCGCCGCGGTCTGCTTCCTCATCTCTTCCCTTTTCAGGCGCGACTGACCGGTCCGGCAGCAACGCCCGCAACATCAGGACGTTTTAACAATGGCAACCGAAATCCGCGTGCCCACCCTGGGTGAATCCGTCAGCGAAGCCACGATCGGCACCTGGTTCAAGAAGGTCGGCGACACCGTGAACGCCGACGAGCCCCTGCTGGAACTCGAAACCGACAAGGTTACGATCGAAGTCCCGGCACCGGCCTCCGGCACGCTGTCGGAAATCGTTGCCAATGAAGGCGAAACCGTCGGCCTTGGCGCGCTCCTCGGCCAGATCGCTGAAGGTGCGGGCGCGAGCGCGAGCGCCGGCGCTGCCCCCGCTGCCAAGCCTGCCGAAGCCGCGGCTCCTGCACCGGCCGCGGAAAAGCCTGCCGCCGAAGCGCCAGCTGCGTCGTCGGTGCCTTCCTCCATGCCGCCCGCGCCAGCTGCCGCCAAGATGCTGGCCGAGAACAACGTTTCTGCTGCCGACGTCGATGGCTCCGGCAAGCGTGGTCAGGTCCTCAAGGGCGACGTGATCGCCGCCGTCAATCGTGGCCTCCAGACGCCGGCAGCGCCTGCCGAACAAGCGAAAGCCCCTGCCCGCGGTCCTTCCAACGCAGCGGACGCACCGCGCGAAGAGCGCGTGAAGATGACGCGCCTGCGCCAAACGATCGCCAAGCGCCTCAAGGACGCCCAGAACACCGCCGCCATGCTGACCACCTACAACGAGGTGGACATGAAGGCGGTCATGGACCTGCGCACCAAGTACAAGGACGTCTTCGAGAAGAAGCATGGCGTGAAGCTCGGCTTCATGGGCTTTTTCACCAAGGCCGTGACGCACGCGCTGAAGGAACTGCCGGCCGTCAACGCCGAGATCGACGGCACGGATCTCGTCTACAAGAACTTCTGCCACGTCGGCATGGCCGTCGGCACCGACAAGGGGCTCGTCGTCCCGGTCATCCGCGATGCGGACCAGATGTCGATCGCCCAGATCGAGAAGGAGCTCGGCCGGCTTGCCAAGGCTGCCCGTGACGGCTCGCTGTCGATGGCCGACATGCAGGGCGGCACGTTCACCATCACCAATGGTGGCGTCTATGGCTCGCTGATGTCCTCGCCGATCCTCAACGCACCGCAGTCCGGTATTCTCGGCATGCACAAGATCCAGGATCGCCCCGTCGTCGTCGGCGGCCAGATCGTCATCCGCCCGATGATGTATCTCGCGCTCTCCTATGATCACCGCATCGTCGACGGCAAGGAAGCCGTGACCTTCCTCGTCCGCGTCAAAGAAAGCCTCGAAGATCCGGAACGTCTCGTTCTCGATCTCTGAGACCATATGACGAGGCCTGCCCGACAAGGGCGGGCCTTTCGCCTGACCGAAAGATACCCGCATGGAACCGACCGTGATCGCCACCTCGCCCTTCCCGGCGCTCGTCGCCTGGAGCGTGGTGCTGCTCGTCTTCCACATCTGCCTGCATGGCATGCTGGTGACCCGCGAGCTCGGTTCCGGCTGGAATGCCGGCCCGCGTGACGGCGACGAGCAGCCGAAAGGCCTGATTGTCGGCCGTGCCGGCCGGGCGTCGAAGAACTTCCAGGAAACCTATCCTGCCTTCATCGGCCTTGCTCTCGGTCTCGCCATTGCCGGCGATCCCTCCGGGTGGGGCCTCCTCGGCGCGTGGCTCTGGTTTGCCTGCCGCATCGTCTACATCCCGCTCTACCTCGCGGGCATACCCTATATTCGCTCCCTCGTCTGGCTCGGCGCTCTCTCCGGCCTCGGCCTGATGGGGCTTGTTCTCGTCTTTTGAGGACGCTCTCGATTCGGGCTGCCTGGGTTGCCCGAACCTCTTTCCCTGCCCGGAGCTGCAGGCACCGACCGGAGACGCATGATGGAACTGTCCGTGCATCCCTATCTCTTCGAACTCGCCTCGTTGATGGCGATCTTCGCCTTCGCAATCGTCTCGCCCGGCGCCGATCTCGCCATGGTCATGCGCCAGTCGATCCTGCACGGACGCCGCTCGGCGATCCTCACCTCCTTCGGCGTCGGCGCATCGCTGATGGTCCATGTCACCTATACGATCCTCGGTCTCGGCCTTGTCATCTCCCAATCGATCACGCTGTTCAACATCGTCAAATGGTGCGGTGTCGCCTACCTGCTCTACATCGGGTTCAAGGCCCTGAGGGCGAAGCCGACAGACGCGGTCGAGACCGCCGCGCCGACGATGGAACCCGCCACCCGCGTTCCGCAATCCGCTTTCAAGGCCTTCGGCCTCGGCTTTGCCGCCAACGCGCTGAACCCGAAGCCGGTGTTCTTTTTCCTGTCGATCTTCTCGACGGTCGTCAGCACGCAGACGCCGGTCGCGGTCAAGTTCGGCTATGGCCTCGTCATGGCGACGTGCCTCATCGCCTGGTTCGTGGCCGTCAGCCTGTTCATGACGACGCCCGCTATGCGTGCCCGCTTCGCCCGCATCAGCCACTGGATCGACCGCGCCAGCGGCATGGTCTTCATCGCGCTCGGGCTGAAACTTGCAACCGAGAAGGCAGCGTAACCCCGGCTGCCGCGCTCGACATTCACATCCGGCAGCCGCCAAGCGGCCGCCAAGGACAACATCGGCAGCCGGGACAGGCTGCGCACGGAAGGACAGTATCCATGGCATATGACGTCGTTATCATCGGAACCGGCCCCGGCGGCTATGTCGCCGCCATCAAGGCAGCCCAGCTCGGCCTGAAGGTGGCCGTCGTTGAAAAGCGGGCGACCTATGGCGGCACCTGCCTCAACATCGGCTGCATCCCCTCCAAGGCCCTGCTGCACGCCTCCGAGATGTTCCACGCTGCCGGCCATATGGATAGCCTCGGCATCGAGGTCGAAGCCCCACGCCTCAACCTGCCGAAGATGATGGAGCACAAGGACGCGACCGTGAAGTCGAACGTCGAGGGCGTCGCCTTCCTGTTCAAGAAAAACAAGATCGACGCCATCCAGGGGACCGGCCGCATTGCCGGTGCCGGCAAGGTCGTCGTCACCAACGATGCGGGCGAGGAACAGACGGTCGAGACGAAGAACATCGTCATTGCCACCGGCTCCGATGTTGCCGGCATCCCGGGCGTTCCCGTCGAGATCGACGAGACGGTCATCGTCTCCTCGACGGGCGGCATCGCGCTGGAGAAGGTTCCCGGCACCATGGTCGTGGTTGGCGGCGGCGTCATCGGCCTCGAACTCGGCTCGGTCTGGGCGCGTCTCGGCGCACAGGTCACCGTTGTCGAATATCTCGACACCATTCTCGGCGGCATGGATGGCGAAGTCTCCAAGCAGTTCCAGCGCATTCTCGCAAAGCAGGGCATCACCTTCAACCTCGGCGCCAAGGTCACCGGCGTCGCCCGTGAAGGCGACGGCGCGACCGTGACCTTCGAACCCGTCAAGGGCGGCGAGGCGCAGACGATTTCGGCCGACGTGGTTCTCGTGGCGACGGGGCGCAAGCCCTACACCGCCGGCCTTGGCCTTGAGGAAGCGGGCGTCGCACTCGACAATCGCGGCCGCGTCGAGATCGATGGCCACTTCAAGACCAATGTCGATGGCATCTACGCCATCGGCGACGTCGTGCGCGGCCCGATGCTCGCCCACAAGGCGGAAGACGAAGGCGTGGCGCTGGCCGAAATCCTTGCCGGTCAGGCAGGTCATGTGAACTACGATGTCATCCCCGGCGTCGTCTACACCCAGCCGGAAGTCGCCTCCGTCGGCAAGACCGAGGAAGAGCTGAAGAGCGCGGGCATTGCCTACAAGGTCGGCAAGTTCCCCTTCACCGCCAACGGCCGCGCCCGCGCCATGCAGGCCGTCGATGGCTTCGTGAAGATCCTCGCCGACAAGGACACCGACCGCGTTCTCGGCGGCCACATCATCGGCTTTGGCGCCGGCGAGATGATCCACGAAATCGCCGTCCTTATGGAATTCGGCGGCTCCTCGGAAGACCTCGGCCGCACCTGCCACGCCCACCCCACCATGTCGGAAGCCGTCAAGGAGGCAGCTCTCGCAACCTTCTTCAAGCCGATCCATATGTAGGAAATGGGCGACCGGTCTGGGCCGGAAGCCGTTTTTCGAAATGCAAAAAGCGGGCGCCGTCAGACGCCCGCTTTTTTCTGCTTAAGGTCCTGTGCGCTCACACACTCAGGCAGAGATACTTCACCTCGATATAGTCCTCGATCCCGTATTTCGAGCCCTCGCGGCCTTGGCCGGACTGCTTGATGCCGCCGAAGGGGGCGACTTCGGTGGAGATCAGACCGGTGTTGATGCCGACCATGCCATATTCGAGATCTTCGGCCACGCGGAAGATCTTGGAGATATCACGGGCGTAGAAATAGGCGGCAAGGCCGAATTCCGTGTCGTTGGCCATGGCGATCACATCCTCTTCCGTCTCGAAGCGGAAGAGCGGCGCAACGGGGCCGAAGGTCTCCTCGCGTGCGAGCTTCATGTCGGGCGTGACACCGGTCAGGATCGTCGGCTGGAAGAAAAGATCGCCCTTGTCCGTCGCCCGCGCACCGCCCACCGCGATCTCGGCACCCTTGGAGACCGCGTCGGCGATGTGATCCTCGACCTTGGCCAGCGCTTTTTCCGAGATCAGCGGCCCGGCACTGACATCCGGCTCGAACCCGCTGCCGACCTTGATGGCGCGCACCTTCGCGGCAAGCTTTTCGGCAAAAGCGTCGTAGACGCTCGACTGCACATAGAGACGGTTAGCACAGACGCAGGTCTGTCCGTTGTTCCGGTACTTCGACACCATGGCGCCTTCGACCGCCGCATCGAGATCGGCGTCCTCGAAGACGATGAAGGGCGCGTTTCCGCCGAGCTCCAGCCCGAGCTTCATCACCTGCCCGGCAGACTGCCGGAAGAGGATCTTGCCGACATTCGTGGAGCCGGTGAAGGTCAGCTTGCGCACCTTGTCGCTCTCGCACATCTCAAGCCCGACGGCTGCGGAGTCCGTCGACAGGATGACGCTGAAGAGGCCTGCGGGAAGGCCCGCCCGCTCGGCAAGGATCGCGAGCGCCAGGGCGGACAGCGGCGTCTCGGCCGCAGGCTTCGACACGATGGCGCAGCCGGCCGCCAGCGCCGGCGCGATCTTGCGAGCGAGCATCGCATTCGGAAAATTCCACGGCGTGATGGCCGCGACGACACCGATCGGCTGCTTGACGACGATGATGCGCTTGTCGGGCTGATGCCCGGGAATCGTGTCGCCATAGACGCGCTTGGCTTCCTCGCCGAACCACTCGACATAGGATGCGCCATACAGCACCTCGCCTTTCGCCTCGGCCAGCGGCTTGCCCATCTCGGTCGTGAGGATGATGGCGAGGTCGTCGGCGTTCGCAACGAGAAGGTCGTATAGCCGGCGAAGGATCTGCGCCCGCTCCTTGCCGGTCTTCCGCGCCCACGCCTTCTGCGCCTTGTGGGCAGCGGCGATGGACTGCGCCGTTTCCGCGCGTCCCATGTCGGGAAGTGTGGCGACATGGGTGCCGTTTGCCGGGTCGAGCACGTCGAAGGTCTTGCCGTCGGCGGCTGCCGCCACCCACTCGGCGCCGATCAGCGCCTTGTCGGTCGCAAGGCTCGGGTCTTTCAGCTTGGCGAGAAGGTCCGGTGATAGGCTCATTGTCAGTCTCCCTTGACGCAGTCGCGCAGCGTGTCCTCGAGAATATCGAGCGCTTCGGTGAAGATATGATCCTGAATGGTGATCGGCGAGAGGAAACGGATGACATTTCCATAAACGCCGCAGGTAAGCAGGATCAGCCCCTTTTCCAGCGCCCGCTGCCGAACCCTGTTGGTGAAATCGGCATCCGGCGTCGCGGTGCCCGGCACATTGAACTCCGCCGCATTCATGAAGCCCGGCCCCCTGACATCGACGATCTGAGGCACGAAATCCTTGAACGACTGCAACCGCTGCTTCAGCCGCGCGCCCAGCTGTTCGGCACGGGCGCACAAATCCTCGTCGTCGATAACGTCGAGCACGGCAAGGCCGGCCGCGATGCCGATCGGGTTGCCGCCATAGGTGCCGCCGAGGCCACCCGGGCCGGGTGCATCCATGATGTCGGCACGCCCGGTCACGGCCGCGATCGGAAACCCGCCGCCGAGCCCCTTGGCCATGGTCGTGATATCGGCAACGACCGGATAATGCTCCATGGCGAACATGCGTCCCGTGCGGGCAAAGCCGGTCTGCACCTCGTCGGCGATCAGGAGGATGCCATGTCGGTCGGCGATCTCGCGCAGCGCGATCACCAGGGCTTTCGGCACCTCGTAGAAACCGCCCTCCCCCTGCACCGGCTCGATGATGAAGGCCGCCACACGCGCCGGATCGACATCGGCCTTGAACAACCGGTCGAGCACCGCCAGCGACGCCTCCACCGTCATGCCGTGCAGTTCGGCCGGAAAGGGAACATGGAACACATCCGGCATCATGGCGCCGAATCCGGCCTTGTAGGGCGCAACCTTGCCGGTTAGCGCCATGCCCATGAAGGTCCGGCCGTGGAAGCCGCCGGAGAAGGCGATGACGGCGGAGCGCTTCGTCGCGGCCCGCGCGATCTTCACGGCATTCTCAACCGCTTCGGCCCCCGTGGTCACGAACACCGTCTTCTTCTCGAAATCGCCGGGTACCAGCGCATTCAGCCGCTCTGCCAGACGCACATAATTCTCGTAAGGCACGACCTGATGGCAGGTGTGGGTGAAGCGGTCGAGTTGGTCCTTCACGGCAGCGATCACGCGGGGGTGACGATGGCCTGTGTTGACGACGGCGATACCGGCGGCGAAATCGATGTAGCGCTTCCCCTCGATATCCCAGATTTCCGCGTTTTCCGCCCGCTCGGCATAGACCTGCGTGGTCACGCCGACACCGCGTGATATGGCAGCGCCGCGACGTTCGGCGACATCGAGATTCAACATGGCATCATCCCCTCTGGCAATAGGCGCACGCGCCCCCGAACGATCTCGGATAAAATTACCTATATTTTTTCTGTAGAGTTTGCAATCCCGTTCCGAGCGGCTATGAGAGGTCTCACACGCATTCAGGCCGACCGGTATGGACGACATTCGCCTCAAGATCACGGAAGCCGCCCGCATGGCCGGGGTGTCCGCCTCGACGCTGCGTCTGTGGGAAAGTCAGGGGCTGATTGAGCCCCTGCGGTCGGCGACAGGTCAGCGCCTGTTCGACCGGACACTGATGGACCGGCTGAAGACCATCGGCTGGCTGCGCACGGAGAAGGGCCTGAACCCGGCCGCCATCCGCGAGGTTCTGAAGGACGAAAGCGAGCCCGCCCTGCCCGTGGAGACACAGGCCGTGCCGGTCGAGGGCGGACCCGCACCCGCCATCGGTGCGAAAATCCGCCATCTCCGCCGTCAGGCCGGGCGAACGCTGCAAAGCGTCGCGGACGAAACCGGCATTGCTCTCTCGCTGCTCTCCTCCTTCGAGCGGATCTCGCAGGGCCTCTCCCTGCCGGCGCTGCATGCGCTGGCGGCCTGCTTCGGCACGACGCTGGCGGCTCTTTCCGGCCAGGAAGGTGGCGAGCACCGGCAGTCGCTCGTGCGCGCCGGTCAGTGGACCGCCTGGCCCGCGACCGCCTCCGGCGTCACCATCCAGCCGCTGGCGGAAGGGCGGCACCAGATGGAATGCCACCGATTCGTCCTCGCCCCCGGCGCCTCCAGCGAGGGCGCCTACCGGCATGAGGGCGAGGAGTTCATGCATATCCTTCAGGGCCGGATGCAGATCGTGCTCGATGGCGACCAGTTCTTCGATCTTGCCGCCGGCGACAGCTTCACCTTCGAGAGCACCCGCTTCCACGCATGGCGCAACCTGCACGAGGCCGAAACCGTGCTGATCTGGATCAACACGCCCGCGACGTTCTGATCAGCCAAGCACGTTCACGACAGTGCCTTTTCGGGCGAAGGCCAGGATGCGGCGCATGGCGAGCAGGCTGACGGCGACGCAGCCTTCCGTCGGCTGGTAGCCGGGCCGGATGAGGTGAAAGAAGATCGCCGAACCGGCATTGCGCCGGCGCACCCGCATATTCCAGTCCATTACGAGGCAGATATCGTAGAGCCCGTCGCTACGCATCATCGTCTCGTAACGACCGGCAAAAGGGGCGGAGACCGGCCGGTTGTAGCATGCGTGATCCGGGGCATCGCACCAGAGCATGTCGGTCCGTGTCCGCTTGAGGAAAAGGCGTGTGGCAGGCGGCACAACCCGGTCGGCCCTGATATAGCCATCGATCAGCGGCATGGCGGCAATCGGCGTCGCACCGTCACCCTCGCGCTTGCGCGCTGTCATGCCGCCCCGCCCGATCGCGGCCTGCTCCGTCCGTCCACTGAAGGAGACCAGCGCATGGTAGCGCCTTCCCGGTGCGGCACGCACGGTGATGGTACCGGGGGAAGAACGTGGTTTTGAAAGGATCTTGCGCATGAGGCTCACAGGAAAGTGCATGGGTCGTGATGGTGCGGTGCCATCATGCCATGTTAGCAAGGTTCCGTCAGCGCCTTTTGCCAAGGGTAATGCCGGGAGCTCCATTCCCGGTGTCACGTGGGCCTCCCCGGCCCGCCCGGTGCTTGCAAGGCATGCCCAATGCCGGTCGAGTGCTTGCCAAGTCCAATGCGAGAGCTAATTTACGTGAGACGCCCAGGAGGAAGTCCAACATGTCATCCCGCACCATTCTGCTCGTCGACGATGATGACGTGTTGCGCCAGACGCTGGTCGAACAGCTGTCGCTCTACGAGGAATTCGTCATTCTGCAGGAAGCGACGGCCAGCAAGGGCGTGCAGGCGGCGCGCACCGGCACGGTGTCTCTCCTGATCATGGATGTCGGACTGCCGGATATGGACGGGCGCGAGGCCGTGAAGCTGCTGCGAAAAGGCGGCTTCAAGGCGCCGATCATCATGCTCACCGGCCACGATACGGATTCCGACACGATCCTCGGCCTCGAAGCCGGCGCCAACGACTATGTCACCAAGCCATTCCGCTTCGCCGTTCTTCTCGCCCGTATCCGCGCCCAGCTGCGCCAGCACGAGCAGAGCGAGGATGCCACCTTCACCGTCGGCCCCTACACGTTCAAGCCCAGCCAGAAGTTGCTGACGCTTGAAAACGGGCAGAAGATCCGCCTGACGGAAAAAGAAGCGGCCATCATTCGCTATCTCTACCGCGCCGACCAGAAGGTGGTGACGCGCGACGTGCTGCTGGAGGAAGTCTGGGGCTATAATTCCGGCGTGACCACGCACACGCTGGAAACCCACGTCTATCGTCTGCGCCAGAAAATCGAGCGCGACCCTTCCAATGCCGAGATTTTGGTGACAGAAAATGGCGGCTACAAGATCGTCCCATAAGGCCGGCTGACGATCTCCGTCCCGTCGCGGACGGCAAAGGATCGGAGAGCCCCTTGGCGCTGAACGACGATATTGCCCTTCTCTCGATCGTGCCGCTGTTTGCGGATATCGATGACGAAAAGCTTCGCCTCGTCGCATTCGGCGCCGAGCGCCGCCGGCTGGTGCGTGGCCAGCAGCTGTTTCGCGAAGGTGCGCCGGCCGATTGCGCCTATGCGGTGGCCGCCGGCCGGCTGGCTCTGACCCGGGCGACAGCCAGCGGTGGCATCGAGACCATTGCCACCGTCGGCCGTGGCACGCTTCTCTCCGAACTCGCCATGATCTCGCTGGTGGAACGCAAGTTCACCGCAACGGCAGAGGTCGAGACCGAGGTCATCCGCATTACCCGGCCGCTCTTCCATCGCATGCTGGAGGAATATCCCGACGTCACCGCCCTCGTCGACAAGCGCATCCGCGACAACCTCGAAGCCATGATCCGCCGCGTCGGCAAGCTCGCCCCGCGCTTCCTCTGATCAGCTTCGAGAGGTCGCCTTAGAGGTCGAAGGTCGCGATCACCGGCACGTGGTCGGACGGACGCTCCCAGCCGCGGGCTTCCTTGACGATATCGACCTGCCGCAGAACGCCGGCGAGATCGGCGGACGACCAGATATGGTCGAGGCGACGGCCGCGATCGGCAGCTTCCCAGTCCTTGGCGCGGTAGCTCCACCAGGTATAGAGCTTTTCCGGCGAGGGCGTGTACTGGCGCATGAGATCCACCCACGCGCCGCCCATCATGATGGCGGTCAGCCCTTCGGTCTCGACAGGCGTATGGCTGACGATCTTCAGAAGCTGCTTGTGGGACCAAACATCGTGTTCGAGCGGCGCGACGTTGAGATCGCCGACGAGGATCGAGGACACGCCGGCGTCCGCCTCTGCATGCAGCAGTTTCATCTCTTCCAGAAAATCGAGCTTGTGGCCGAACTTCTTGTTGATGGTCCGGTCCGGCTCGTCACCCCCGGCCGGAACGTAGAAATTGTGCAAACGGATGCGCTTGGTCCCGTGTGAAAAGACGACCGAGAGATGGCGCGCATCGCCGACACCGCAATAGTCGCGCCGGTCGACCAGTTCCGTCAGCGGCAGGCGAGAGAGCGTGGCGACGCCGTGGTAACCCTTCTGCCCGTGCATCGCCATGTGGCCATAGCCCAGCGCCTCGAAAGCTTTCACCGGAAAGAGATCGTTCGGACACTTGGTCTCCTGGAGGCAGAGAATATCGGGCTGAAACCGCACGAGGAAATCCGACACCAGCGGCATGCGCAGGCGAACGGAATTGATATTCCAGGTTGCGATCGACAATGTCATGATGTGCCTTCCGGAATGCGAAAAAGGTCCCGCTGGGACGGGACCTTTAAGCAATTTTGAGAGCGCTCGACAAGCGGGGGGCTGAAAGCCTATTTGCGGATCTCGTCGTAAGGGATCCGGAAGACGGCATCGTCCATCGGCATGCCGGTTTTCACGTTGAAGATCATCACGGACGTATCCTTTTTCTGCGGATCGGTGATCGTCCACTGGCGAAGGTCGTAGGTCTTCGGATCGAACATCATGGTGATGGTGCTGTCGCCGAAGATAGAGCGGTCGCCGAGCACGATGGTGATCAGGTCCGTCTCCTCCTTCACGTCGCGCACCGTCTTGCCGGAGAGGTCGATGGAATTGGAGAGAAGCAGGTTCAGCGGCGTCTTCGACAGGGGATAGAGATCCCAGGTCTTGAGCTTCTGGTTGCCGATCACGACCGACTTGCCGTCGGCAATGACGCGCATCGGCGACGGCGCCTCATAGTTGAAGCGGATGCGCCCTGGACGGCTGATGAAGAACTTGCCGCCCGTCTGCTCGCCGCGCGGGCCGAACTGGACGAACTCGCCGCTCATCGTCTTCACCGATGCGAAATGGTCGGCGATCTTCTGCGCTGTCCCGGTCGACTGCGCCGAGGCCGGGTCGAGCGGGAGCCCGATGGTCGCCAGAACGCCGAAAACCGCCACGCCTGCCACAAAGGTGCGCCGCGACAGGAGCGACCGATCTGCCTGTCCAGTCCTGTCGGTCGTTCGTGTCTCTGTCATGGGAAACTCCTGTTGAATCACTGCGTGATGTGGCGCGCAACTGCGGCACCTTCAAGACCTCGCGGGACAAGACCTGGCCGAAGCAAACCGTGCAGGCCAGGCGCGAGCCTCGTCACCACCGCATGGGGCGGATATGTCGGCCTCGCCCTGAGGCCAGCGCCAGGCGCCGTCAGCGTCCGGTGATCTCGTCTTCCGTCGGCACGAGGATCTCGCGCTTGCCGGCGTGGTTGGCCGCGCCGATAATGCCATCCTTCTCCATGCGCTCGATCAGCGAGGCCGCCCTGTTATAGCCGATGCCGAGGCGGCGCTGGACATAGGAGGTCGAAGCCTTGCCGTCCCGCAGGACGATCGCCACGGCCTGGTCGTAGGGGTCGTCGGACTCCGCCAGGTTGCCGGTGCCGGCCGGCCCACCGCCGCTGCCGCCCTCGTCGTCCTCGCCGTCGTCCTCGGTGATCGCATCGAGATAGTCCGGCGATCCTTGCGTCTTCAGGTAGGAGACGATCTGCTCGACCTCGTTGTCCGAAACGAAGGGGCCATGGACACGCTGGATGCGCCCTCCGCCGGCCATGTAGAGCATGTCGCCCTGCCCGAGCAGCTGTTCGGCGCCCTGTTCTCCGAGGATGGTGCGGCTGTCGATCTTCGACGTTACCTGGAAGGAGATGCGGGTGGGGAAGTTCGCCTTGATCGTACCAGTGATGACATCGACGGACGGACGCTGCGTCGCCATGATGACATGGATACCGGCGGCACGCGCCATCTGGGCGAGCCGTTGCACGGCCCCTTCGATGTCCTTGCCGGCCACCATCATCAGATCGGCCATTTCGTCGATGATCACGACGATATAGGGCATCGGCTGCAGGTCGAACTCTTCCGTCTCGTAGGTCGCCTCACCCGTCTGCCGGTCGAAGCCGGTCTGCACAGTGCGGCTGATCGCCTCGCCCTTCTCCAGCGCCTGCTCGACGCGGGAGTTGAAGCCGTCGATATTGCGCACGCCGATCTTCGACATCTTCTTGTAGCGCTCTTCCATCTCGCGCACCGTCCATTTCAGTGCCACGACGGCCTTTTTCGGATCGGTCACAACGGGCGAGAGCAGATGCGGGATGCCGTCATAGACGGAAAGTTCGAGCATCTTCGGGTCGATCATGATCAGCCGGCACTGGTCCGGCGTCATGCGGTAGAGGATGGAGAGGATCATCGTGTTGATTGCGACCGATTTGCCCGAGCCGGTCGTACCGGCCACGAGCAGATGCGGCATCTTGGCGATATCGGTGATGACGGGCTCGCCGCCGATGGTCTTGCCGAGCGCCATGGCGAGCTTTGCCTTGCTCCCTTCGAAATCTCTGGAGCCGATGAGTTCGCGCAGGTAAACCGTCTCGCGGCGCTGGTTGGGCAGTTCGATGCCGATGGCATTGCGGCCGGGCACGACGGCGACGCGGGCGGCGATCGCGCTCATGGAGCGTGCAATATCGTCGGCAAGGCCGATGACGCGGGAGGATTTGATGCCCGGTGCCGGCTCCAGTTCGTAGAGCGTGACGACGGGGCCGGGACGGACATGGATGATCTCGCCCTTGACGCCGAAGTCTTCGAGCACGCCTTCCAGCATGCGCGCGTTCTGCTCCAGAGCATCCGCGGAGAGCGTCGCATCGCGCACGACGTTCTTCGGCTCGCTCAGGAACTCGAGCGGTGGAAGGGTAAAGGTGCCGTCGCCATTGCCACGCCGCTCGAATGCCGTTTCCGGGGCGCGCGGCCGCGACTGTGCGGCAACGACGCGGCCGGGAATGGGTGCGCGACGGGACGCGGGAGCCAACGACATGTCGTCATCGCCGGAGAGAAGACCCGACGGCAGCATGTCCGCGCCGTCCTCGTCTTCCGAATCATCCATGTCGAAGCCCGGATCGCGGCGCGGAGCACCATCGAGCGAAGGCTCGACCCGCACGGCGGACTTGCGCCGCACCGGCTCGTTCAGCGTGCCGAATTCGTCGTCGTTGAAATCATATGGCTCTTCGAAATCGCGCTCAGGCGCAGGCTTGCGGCGGGCAAGACCGAAGAGGCGGCGGAAGCGGGCCTGCGTCGTATAGCGCATATGCGTGAAGGCGCCGGCAAGGAACATGACGAACCCGCCGCCCGTCTCGTCGTCCTCGATTTCATCGCGCACGGTCTTCGCCTTGCTGGGCGTGACCACGGGCGCTTCCTCCTCGTCGGGATCGGCGACCCCGAAGAGACCGGCGGCATAGACGAGAAAGACGGTCGCGGGAATGGCAATGACAGAGCCGAGCACGGTGGCGAAGGTGCCGGTTGGATACTCCCCTGTGATCAGCGCCGGCAGGCGCAGGATCATGTCGCCGAACACGCCGCCAAGGCCGTTCGGCAGTGGCCAGGTGACAGGCGCCGGCACGCAGGAAAGCGCGGCGGCGGCCAGCACCGAGCCGATGAACCAGCAGGCGCCGCGTTTGATGATCTTGTCGAACGGCTTGTTGCCGATGAGAACCAGCGCCCAGGCCAGCACGGGCAGCAGCGCCACGACGCTGCCGATCCCGAAGAACTGCATCATCCCGTCGGCAAAGGCCGCGCCGCCCATGCCGAGAATATTGGTCGGCAGATTGGACGTGGCGTAGGAGAAGCTGGGGTCGGCGACGTTCCAGGTGGAAAGGGCTGCGACCGCGGCCATCAGCAGCGCGAACAGCGCGTAACCGGCGAGCGCCACCGACTGGCGCCACACGAATGCCGACAGCACGAACCTGTCGGACCGGGTGTCGAATGCCGCCTGATTGCTTCTTGCCATGGAAAATCTGCCTGTCCTGATCGCGTAAAGCGCCCTGATCGTCCGAAACGCCCCGATCGTCTGAAGGAAAAGGCGCCCCAGCCCGCAGGGTAGGCAGAGAGAGTTAAGGCTCGATTAACCATGCCCGTCTGAACGGCACGGACCGGAAAAAATCAACGTCTGAATCATGCTGGCGCTACAGAACGGCCTGATCGCCGATGCCAAGTGCCCGCTGGGCATCCCGCACCCGCTCCGGCGCATCCGCCAGCTTGTAGCCGGCCTCGATCAGCCGCGTCGTATGGATCTTGTTGTAGATGAACGCCCAGATGATTCCAACGATGAACCAGCCGAGACCGACGCCGATGAAGCCGGCAGCCATTCCGATGGCGATCATGCCCAGCCCGATGCCGACGTCGCCGCGCAGCAGTGCCGGAATGCCGCCAAACAAGAGACTGGTCCAGCTGAAGCCGTAATATCCGATCTTCGTCATGCCGGTCGTTGGATGTTGCAGGCGGATCGCAGTGGCCATGATGCCCTCCATTAGAAGAACTGAAAGTTGAAAATATCCGGCGGGAAGTCAACCGGCAATGCGCGTGGCGCGATGAAGATTCCACACGCCGGATGGCTTTCGGCGCAGAGAAAATCCGGGTGGAGACTGTCGGAAAAAGAAAACCCCGGCAGGTGACTGCCCCCCAACAAAAAAAACCCGGCAGGTGACTGCCGGGCTTGATGACTGTGCGCCCGAGGGCGTGAGGGAGATCGGGTTTCGCCCGGTCTCTTCGAAGGCGCTTACGAGTGGTATGCAGCCTCGCCGTGGCTTGCGAGATCGAGACCTTCGCGCTCGGCTTCGACCGGTACGCGCAGGCCGACGATGACATCGACAACCTTGTAGAGGATGGCCGAACCGATGCCCGACCACAGGATGGTGACGATCACACCCTTCAGCTGTGCCCAGACCTGCGTTGCCGTGCCGGCATAGGAGGCTGCGAAGTCGGCCGTCGAGTAATCGACGATGCCGGCGCCGCCGAGGGCCGGGTTGACGAATACGCCGGTCAGCAGCGCGCCGACGATGCCGCCGACGCAGTGAACGCCGAACACGTCTGCCGTGTCGTCATAGCCAAACTTGTTCTTCACCGTGGAGACGAAGAAGTAGCAGAGCGGCGAGACGATGAGACCCATGACGATGGCGCCCATCGGGCCGACGAAGCCGGCAGCCGGGGTGATGACGACGAGGCCGGCGACGGCACCCGAGGCAGCACCGAGCATGGAGGCCTTCCCGCGGGTGAAGGTTTCCAGGATCGACCACGAGATGATTGCGGCAGCCGTCGCGACGAAGGTGTTGATCATGGCGAGAACGGCATAGGCATTGGCTTCGAGGTTGGAGCCGGCATTGAAGCCGAACCAGCCGACCCAGAGCAGCGAGGCGCCGATCATGGTCATGGTCATGGAGTGCGGAGCCATCATGTCCTTGCCGAAGCCGGTACGCTTGCCGACCATGAGCGCGCCGACGAGGCCCGCGATGCCGGCATTGATGTGAACCACGGTGCCGCCGGCGAAATCGATCGCGCCGAAGCCGAAGATGAGGCCGGTCGGGCCGTCATAGGCGCTCGGGCCGCCCCAGAACCAGACCATGTGCGCCATCGGGAAGTAGACGAAGGTAAGCCACAGGATGGTGAAGAGGATCACGGCCGAGAACTTGATGCGTTCCGCGAAGGCACCGATGATAAGGCCGGGCGTGATGGCGGCAAACGTCATCTGGAAGCAGACGAAGACGAGTTCGGGAATGGCCACGCCCTTGGAGAAGCTTTCCGACAGCGTCGTGACGTCGACGCCCGACAGGAACATCTTGGAGAAGCCGCCGATGAAGCTGTTCATCGAGCCGCCATCGGTGAAGGCGAGAGAGTAGCCGTAGGTGACCCAGACGATCATGGCGACGGCTGCGACCATCAGGACCTGCATCAGGACCGACAGCATGTTCTTGGTGCGCATCAGGCCGCCGTAGAACAGAGCCAGACCCGGCACCGTCATCAGAAGCACGAGGATAGTGGACAGAAGCATCCAGGTCGTATCGCCCTTGTCGACCGTCATGGCCGGTGCAGCGGCAGCTGCCGTTTCGGCAACGGCCGGCGCCGCGGTATCCTGGGCAAATGCGACAACCGGCGCCAGGAAGGCGGCCGTTGCGGCGCCGAAGCGTCCGAGGGTTGTCGAGAATGTGTGAGATGTCATGTGAAGAAAGCTCCCTCTAACAGCCGTTGCTTACAGCGCTTCTGAATCGGTTTCGCCGGTACGAATGCGCACCGCATGGTCAATGGAGTAGACGAAGATCTTGCCGTCGCCGATCTGGCCGGTCTTGGCGGAAGACGCGATCGCTTCGACGGCCTTGTCCACGATCTCGGAGGCGACGGCGATTTCGATCTTCAGCTTCGGCAGGAAGCTGACGGCGTATTCGGTGCCGCGGTAGATTTCGGTATGCCCCTTCTGGCGGCCGTAGCCCTTCACTTCCGTGACGGTCAGGCCCTGGATTCCGACGGCGGTGAGCGCTTCACGAACCTCATCGAGCTTGAACGGCTTGATAATGGCCATCACAATTTTCATCTGGTTTCCCATCCTTGTTCATCTGCGGCTCACGTGCCGTCTTTGCATGCCGATGAGCCATGTTTCCCCAACGACCACCAAGTTCTATTCAAGGCGCGTGCCAGTTCCGCGTCAGGGTGAAAAATAGATGAAAAGACACGAAATCACCGCATTCGCCGACAGGTGGCCGGTGAAACGTTAAATATTCGCCAGATTTTCAGGCTAAAAATTGCGCAAATTTAAAAATTTGCTCAGAAATTAGTCATTTGCCTTTTTCCGAATCAGTCCTTCCTGAGCGACGGATGCGATCAGGTTTCCCGCGCGATCGAACAGGCTGCCACGGTTCATGCCGCGCGCGCCGCTCGTGCTGGGGCTGTCCTGCGTGTAGAGCAGCCAGTCGTCGAGCTTCACCGGGCGATGGAACCACATGGCGTGGTCGAGGCTCGCCACCTGCAGGCTGCGGTCGAAGATCGAGGTGCCATGGGCGCGCAGCGAGGTGTCGAGCAGCGTCATGTCGGAGATATAGGCAAGCACCGCCGCCTGCAGCGGCCTGTCGTCGGGCACGGCTCCCGTCGCCTTGACCCAGACATGCTGGACCGGCTCCTGCCGCTCGCGCGAGAAATAGTGCTTCAGCGACACCGGGCGAATCTCGATCGGCCGCGGCTGCTCCCAGTAGCGCCGGATCGCCTCCGGTGCGTTCGCCAGAAACATCGCCTTCATCTCGGCTTCGCCCATCAACGCTTCCGGCTGCGCGACCGTTGGCGGCGACACCTGATGTTCGAGCCCCTCTTCCTCCACCTGAAAGGATGCCGAGAGCGCAAAGATCGCCGCGCCATGCTGGATCGCCACCACGCGCCGCGTGGTAAAGCTGCCGCCATCGCGGATCCGATCGACCTCGTAGATGATGGGCACGGCGGGATCGCCTGGCCGCATGAAATAGGCGTGAAGCGAATGCACGAAGCGATCCGCGGTCACCGTGCGCTGCGCAGCCACCAGCGCCTGCCCGATCACCTGCCCGCCGAATACCCGCTGCCAGCCGACCTGCGGCGACACGCCGCGGAAGAGATTTTCCTCCAGCTTCTCCAAGTCAAGCGTCCGGAGGAGCACATCCATGGCAGTTTCGGTTGGGGTGTCATTGGACATTGCACGGTCTCCGGCGGTAGGAAGCATGAGGTCGATGATCTATATAGTGCGCAAGCACAAGAGCGAAGGACGAGACGGATGATCGATCTATTGGTGGCAGGCGGCGGATATGTCGGGCTCTCGCTGGCGGTCGCCGTCAAGACGGCAGCGCCACACCTCTCGGTGACGCTGATCGACGGCGCGCCGGACGGCGCCTGGCGCGGCGACGAGCGGGCCTCCGCCATCGCCGCCGCCGCTTCCTCCATGCTTGACGTCATGGGCATCTGGCAGACCATCGCCCCCGAGGCGGAACCGATCCGCCGCATGGTTATCACGGATTCCAAGACCGCCGATCCCGTCCGTCCCGTCTTCCTCACCTTCGAAGGCGATCCGGATGCGGACCGACCTTTCGCCCATATGGTCCCGAACGTCGCGCTCGTCGGCGCGCTGCGCGACAGAGCGGCAAGCCTCGGCATCGACATCCGCCCTTCGACGACCGCGAGCGGCTTCACCGCAGACGATCACGCCGTTCGGCTGAAGCTTGCCGGTGGCGGCGAGATCGAGGCCCGCCTCCTCGTCGCCTGCGACGGCGTACGATCGAAGCTGCGCGATGCCGCCGGCATCAAGACCGTGAATTTCGATTATGCCCAGTCCGGCATCGTCGCCACGGTCGAGCACGAGCGGCCGCATGACGGAACCGCCGAGGAGCACTTCCTGCCGGCCGGCCCGTTCGCCACGCTGCCGCTGCGCGGTAACCGCTCGTCGCTCGTCTGGACGGAACGGACGGAGGACGCAAACCGCCTCATCGACAGCGACGATCTCGTCTTCGAGGCTGAGCTGGAACGCCGCTTCGGCTACAAGCTCGGCGCCTTGAAGGTGGTCGGCGGCCGCCGCGCCTTTCCGCTCGGCCTGACGCTCGCGCGCGCCTTCATCGCCAACCGCTTCGCGCTGGCCGGCGATTCGGCCCACGGCATTCACCCCATTTCGGGTCAAGGCCTCAATCTCGGGTTCAAGGATGTGGCGGCGCTGGCCGAAACCATCGTCGATGCCGACCGCCTCGGCCTCGACATCGGCTCGCTCGCCGTCCTCGAGCGCTACCAGACCTGGCGCCGTTTCGACACGGTTCGCATGGGGGTGACGACGGATGTGCTGAACCGGCTGTTCTCCAACGACGTCATGCCCGTGCGCATGCTGCGCGACCTCGGCCTCGGCATTGTGGATCGCCTGACCCCGCTCAAATCCTTCTTCATCCGCCAGGCTGGGGCCGCCGCGAGCAGCGATCCGAAGCTCCTGACGGGTAAGGCGATCTGAAAGACCAGCTTGGGATGTTCGCTTGGCAAGACCGGGACCATCAGTCCTCGATCTTGCGGGCCTCGGAAATCAGCATGATGGGAATGCCGTCGCGAATGGGATAGGCGAGCCGCGCCTTCTCCGAAACGAGTTCGTCTTCCGCAGCGCTATAGCTCAGCCGCCCTTTGGTCAGCGGGCAGACGAGAAGCTCGAGCAGCTTCGGGTCGACGCGGCGGGTTCTCTCGTCCACAGCAGGGCCTATTGCAGCATGGTTTCGATGTCGCCGAAGGTCTTCGCCAGCACGATCTCGGTGATCGCGATCAGCGTGTCGGCCCGCGTCTTCAGGTCCTGCGCTTCCAGCAGCGCCTGCTTTTCGGCCGGGCCGTAGGGCAGCATCATCGCCATGGAGTTGACCAGCGTCGTGTTGCCAGCACGTTCCACGCTCTCCCAGTCGGCTTCCAGCTTGTTGGTGTCGAGATAGGCCTTGAAGGCGGCCAGCAGCGCTTCGCGATCCACCTGCGCCTCATCCTCGGATTCCGTGAGATCGCCGGCAAACGGCGTGATCTTGAAGGTCCGGTAACCCTTCACCGGGTGCATCTCGTCAAACAAGCGGAAGCGGCAGATGCCGGTCAGCGAGGTGATGTAGCGCCCGTCCTCCATTTCGGCGAACGACGTGATGCGGCCGACGCAGCCCACCTGGCATAGCGCCTGGCTGTTCTCGCTGTGATCGGTCAGCGAGGGTTGCACCATGCCAATCAGGCGGTTGCCGCAGAGGGCATCGTCGAACATGGCGAGGTAGCGCGGCTCGAAGATGTTGAGCGGCAGCTGCGAGCCCGGCAGCAGCAGAACGCCGGTCAGCGGAAACACCGGAATGACATCCGGGATATCCCTCGGCTTCAGATAACGTGCATTTCCGACCTGCATCTCAGGCAAACTCCGCCGTATCTCGGGCAACGGACCGATCATCGGCCCGTCCGCCTCGCATTAAGGGATGACATGGTGCGCTTGCCGGAAATCTCAAGCGGGAAACATGGCTGGGGATGCGGCATGTCGAACCGGAGGAAACGGCTCCGGCGCGAAAAAGTTCACGAGAACAGGATGGCCGACATCTTGCGACGCGCAGACAGCGTTGCCGGATCGGCAGGACCCCAGACCTCGAAGAATTCGACCAGCGCCCGTCGGGCGCCGTCGTCTTCAAACGCGCGGTCGCGGCGCATGATCGTCAGCAGGTGCTCGGCCGCCGTCTGTCGGTCGCCCTCCACATTGCGGATCTTGGCAAGGTTCAGCCGGGCTGCATGATCGTCGGGATTGGCAAGAAGGGCTGCTTCCAGCGCCTTGGGATCGCCCAGCTTGCGTGCTTCGTCGATCTGTTCGATTCGCTTGAGGAGCGCGGAGACCTGCGGATCGACCTTCTGTTCGTCGGAGAGTTCGGAGAGGATCTCCCGCGCCTGATCGAGCGCGTCCGAAGCGATCATCACCTCGGCAAGCCCCGCGCGCGCCGGCAGGCTTTCCGGCTCGACCTGAAGCACGGAGGCGAAGATGCCCCCGGCATTCTGCAGATCGCCCGTGTCCAGCAGCTGCTTCGCTTCGGCAAGTGCGGCTTCGATCTCGGCTGCCTGATCGTCGATCATGGGGCCTGCGATCTTCTCGATAAAGGCCCGGATCTGGCTTTCCGGAACGGCACCCATGAAACCATCTGCCGGACGACCGTCAACGAAGGCGACAACGGCGGGAATGGACTGGATGCCGAGCTGGCCGGCGATCGAAGGGTGATCGTCGATGTTCATCTTGACGAGCTTCACGCGCCCGCCCGCTTCCGTCACCACCTTCTCGATGATCGGCGTCAGCTGCTTGCAGGGGCCGCACCAGGGCGCCCAGAAATCGACCAGCACCGGCAGGCCACGAGAGGCCTCCAGCACGTCGCGGGCAAAGGTCGCCGTCGTCGTGTCTGAGATCAGTGCGCCCCCGCCAGCAGACCCGACTGCGGGCGCAACGGCGGCAGGCGATGGCGACACTGTCGCCGGCGCGCCGCCATAGGTGGCCGTCGCGCTCATCTGGCTGCCGTAGGAACCGGAATAGGGATTGTTGCCGCTCATCGAATGCTCCTTGCGGGGACCCTGCGCAGCCCCGATCCTCGTCTTGGCCGGATGCGCTCCGGCGACTGCCCTCAAAGATCGTATGTCAGGCCGTGACTTTCAAGACAAGCGGCACATGCCCGGTCGCCTCGGCAAAGCGGATGAGGTCCCTCGACGCCAGCGATGTCGTGGCGTCGTTCGTCAGCGGATGGCAGTTGACGATCTCCTCGCGCATCAGGTCCGCATCCAGCACCAGCGTGACGGCTTGGGCATGGTCGTTGATGACGCCGAGCGCGGTCACGGCACCGGAAATGACGCCTAGATATTCCATCAGCTTCTCCGGCTTGCCGAAGGAGACCTTGCTCGCGGCACCGATCAGCGTGTGCACGGTTTTCAAATCGACCGTCGCATGCTCCTCCACCGTCAAGAGGAAGTAATTGTCCTTCTTATCCTTCACGAACAGGTTCTTCGTATGCCCGCCGGGAATCTCGTCGCGGAGCGATACCGATTCGGCCACGGTGAACACCGGTGCATGTCGCTTCGTCTGGTGGGCGATCCCGAGATCGTCGAGAAAGCGGAAAAGATCCTCTGCCGTCTTCGGCTGCACGTCCGTCATGTCTTGGGCTCCTGTCTCTGCGCCCCATGTGATTACGAAGCGCAGACACGAGACGCAATCGCTGAGACACGTCTGAAAGGTCTTCCGTCACAAAACCGCGACGCCCGCCACATCCGGTCCAGCAAAAAATCATCAGTAAAAATCATGTAAATTCAACTATTTAGAAGAAATCTCGGCAAATTTTTTCCACGCCCGTCATTTCCCTGTTGCATTTCCAAATCGGCTGAGCGATATAGCGCCCGTCGCCAACGAAAACGGCGACGCCACGGTCCACCGACTACCCCCGGACCTTGGTTGATGAGCGGGTGTAGCTCAGGGGTAGAGCACAACCTTGCCAAGGTTGGGGTCGAGCGTTCGAATCGCTTCACCCGCTCCATTTTTCCTAATAAAGACATTATGAAAAATTAGCGCATATCTACGGCTTTGCGACGCCGTGATCTGCGACGATCTCTGCTGTGCTCGTGCGCTGTGAGATGCCGGCATTTGTGGGCGATGCTGTCGTGAAAAGTGCCTTGTTCCCAAGCGAAGCCGGCAGCGGACGTCCCCGAAACCGACCGTCTTCACAGATGATCGGCAGCGCATCGGAAACCGGAGTGCGCCCGGATGGACGCACTCCGCACATCATCAGCTCTTCGAGAAGATATAGTCCGTTTCCTGACGCAGCGTTTCGCCGGGGCGCAGGATGGCGTTCGGGAAGCCCTCGTGGTTGACGGCGTCCGGCCAGATCTGGGTTTCCAGGCAGAAGCCTGCAAACGGCCCGTAGGTGCAGCCTTCGAGGCCCGGAACAGGCGTGTTCAGCTTGAAGCCGGAATAGAACTGCACGCCGGGCTCCGTCGTGCGGACCTCAAGCGCAACGCCTGAATCGATGCTGCGAACAAGGGCCGCGGACCGCTTGGGGCCGCGCTCCGGCGAGAGGCAGAAATTATGGTCGTAAAGCACCTTCTCGCCCTCGGTCTGCCGGCGCATGGACGACATCTGGCGCAGGTCGAACACCGTGCCGTCGACCGGGGCGATCTCGCCGGTCGGGATCTGCTGCTCGTTCGTCGGCAGGTAGTGATCGGCGGCGATCATGATGTCGTGGCCGAGCGTGTCGGCACGCCCATCGAGGTTGAAATAGGTGTGCTGGCAGAGATTGGCGATCGTCGGGGTGTCCGTCGTCGCCGTATAGGTGACGCTGAGGCAGCCATGGCCGGAAAGCCGGTAGGTCGCATGGATTTCGCAGGTACCGGGATAGCCGGCGCGACCCGCGGGATCGACGATCTTCAGCGAAACGGAATCCTCGGTGACATCGACGATCGTCCAAAGACGCTTGGCGATACCGTCGCTACCGCCATGGAGATGCGTCACGCCCTTCTCGTTCAACTCAAGCTGAAAGTCCTCGCCGTCGATCGTAAAGCGTCCGTGACCGATGCGGTTGGCCGACCGACCGGGCGTCGCGCCGAAATAGGAGGAGTGGGCCGGATAATCGTCGAACGCCTCGAAGCCCAGCACCAGCGGCGGCTGATGCCCCTCGAGCCGCAGGTCCTGAATGACAGCACCCCACGACATGACGTTCGCGGTCAGCCCGCCACCGCGGATCGTCACGCGGTGCACGGGTTCGCCCGTCTTCAGATGGCCGAAAATCTCCATGGCTGTGCTGCTGGTCAAGATATGGTCCTCGCTCTTGTCCGGTCGCAGCGCCACAGGCACCGCCGACCTCGTCGTATTCCCGCGTCGATCGCGGAGTCTTCAGCGCGCTTTTACCAGCGCGCGCAAACCTCAACGCCCCTTGCCAATCTCCGCCAGCTCGTAGGGCGTGGTCTGGTAGATATCATTGATCCAGTTGCCGAACAGCAGATGCGCATGGCTGCGCCAGCGGTTCTGCGGCGGCAGGTCAGGATCGTTGTGGGGGAAATAATTGTACGGCATCTTGATCGGCACGCCGGCATTCACGTCGCGGAAATACTCGTCCGAAAGGGACGTCGAATCATATTCCACATGGTTGAACACATAAAGACGGTTGCCGGCCTTCTCGTGCACGAAGCAGACACCCATCTCGTCGGACTCCATCAGGATCTCCAGCCCCGGCACCGTCTCGATATCCTCGCGGCGCACCTCGGTCCAGCGCGACACCGGAATCTGGAAATCGTCGGAAAAGCCGCTGAGATAGACCGAAGACGGGTTGAGATTATGGTGACGATAGACGCCAAAGGCCTTCTCGCGCAGCGCATGCTTCGGCACGCCATGGAAATGATAGATCGCCGCCATTGCACCCCAGCAGATGTTGAGCGTGGAATGGACATGGGTGTGCGTCCAGTCGAAGATCTGCTGCATCTCATCCCAGTAGGTGACCTCCTCGAAGGGCAGCAGCTCCACCGGCGCGCCGGTGATGATCAGCCCGTCGAAATGCCGCTCACGGACATCCTCGAACGTCTCGTAGAAGGCGAGCAGGTGATCCTCGGACGTGTTCTTCGCCTTGTGGCTGCCGAGACGGATCAGCGTGAACTGCACCTGCAGGGGGGAAGCGCCGACGAGGCGCGCCATCTGCACCTCGGTCTTGATCTTGTTCGGCATGAGGTTGAGCAGCCCGATCTGCAGCGGCCGGATATCCTGACGGATGGCGGCCGTTTCGGTCATCACCCGCACGCCCTCGGAAACGAGGGTTTCAAAGGCGGGCAGCGTATCGGGTATCTTGATGGGCATCGGCTTCACTCGGAATAACGACACCGGCCGAAATGGAGGGGTGCGGGCGAAACATCATCCCACGGCCCTTTAGCGACTTGTTTAACGTGGCTGCAAGCCGGCCGGCCAAATCACCACGCCGCAAGTCATAGACCCGATGCCCCCACGAATCAAGGATGACGCGCATCAAGGACGCTGCGGGGTCTTTAGCCTTCCAGTTCCTCGCGCAGCATTTCCAGCTCCAGCCATTCGCCTTCCATTGTCTCGATCGAAGCGCGCAGCTTCTCAAGCTCGGCGGCGAGCGCTGCGAAGCGGGCCGGGTTCTTGGTGAAGAGCTTCGGGTCGGCCATCTCGGCCTCGCGCTTGGCGATCTCGCCTTGCGCCTTCTCCATCTCCTTCGGCAGGTTCTCCAGTGCGAACTTCTGCTTGAAGGAGAGCTTTCCCTTGGCCGGTTTGCCGATGCCGGCACCGGAGGACGAAGCGGCACCGGTCTGGCGGGCCTTCTCAGCCTTTTCGGCACGCTTGCGCTCGTCCGCCACGCCCTTGCGCTGCACCATCATGTCGGAATAGCCGCCGGCATATTCGATCCAGCGGCCATCCGGCGCTTCCGGGTCGGCCGGCGCGATGGTGGAGGTCACCGTGCGGTCGAGGAAGTCGCGATCATGGCTGACGAGGATGACGGTGCCGGCAAAGCCCGCGACGATCTCCTGCAACAGGTCGAGCGTCTCGATGTCGAGGTCGTTGGTCGGTTCGTCGAGGATCAGGAGGTTCGTCGGGCGCGACAGGATGCGCGCCAGCATGAGCCGGGCTCGCTCGCCACCGGAAAGGTTCTTGATCGGCGTGCGCGCCTGCTCCGGCTGGAACAGAAACTCCTTCATGTAGCCGGTCACATGCCGCTGCTCGCCATTGACGAGCAGCGTCTCGCCGCGACCGTCGGTCAGGTAGTTGGCCAGCGTATCCTCGAGGTTCAGATCCTCGCGCTTCTGGTCGAGCGTGGCGATCTCGAGATTGGTGCCGAGCTTCACCTTGCCGTCGTCGGGCTTCAGCTGGCCGGTCAGCATCTTCAGAAGCGTGGTCTTGCCGGCCCCGTTCGGGCCGACGAGACCGATGCAGTCGCCCCGGTGCACCCGGATGGAGAAGGGCGCAACGATGATGCGTTCGCCATAGGCCTTGGTGATCTTCTCCGCCTCGATCACCAGCTTGCCGGACTCCTGCGCATCGGAGACGCTCGCCTGCACGGAACCCTGCGGTCCCTTGTGGCCGCGGTAGTTGGAGCGCAGATCCTGCAACGCGCCGAGGCGGCGCATGTTGCGCTTGCGCCGGGCGGTCACGCCATAGCGCAGCCAGTGCTCTTCCCGCTCGATCTGCTTGCCGAGCTTGTGCTGCTCCAGTTCCTCCTGCTCCAGCACCTGGTCGCGCCAGGCTTCGAACTGGCCAAACCCGCGGTCGAGCCGGCGCGAGGTGCCGCGATCGAGCCAGACGGTCGCGGTCGAGACCTTCTCCAGAAAGCGACGGTCGTGCGAAATGAGGATGAGGGCGCTGCGCGTCTTCTGCAGCTCGCCTTCCAGCCACTCGATGGTCGGCAGGTCGAGATGGTTGGTCGGCTCGTCGAGCATGAGAATGTCGGGCTCGGGCGCCAGCACCCGGGCGAGTGCCGCGCGGCGCGCCTCGCCGCCGGAGAGATCGTTCGGGTTCTCCTCGCCGCTTAAGCCCAGGTGCGAGAGAAGATAGGTTACCCGATAGGGATCGTCGCCCGGCCCGAGGCCCGCTTCGGCATAGGCCTGCACGGTGGTATAGGCCCCGAAATCGGGCGCCTGTTCGAGATAGCGCACGGTGGACGAGGGATGCCGAAACACCTCTCCCGACTGCGGTTCGATCAGCCCGGCGGCGATCTTGAGCAGCGTCGATTTGCCGGAGCCGTTGCGGCCGACGAGGCAGATCCGGTCGCCCGGCTCCACCTGCAGCGCCGCGCCGTTGAGCAGCGGCGTGCCGCCGAAGGTGAGAACGATATCGTCGAGTTTCAGAATGGGCGGCGCCATGGTCAGGCTCCTGTCATGTCGAGGGGGCGGGCGAGCAGCATCGCGCGGCCCGTGCCGAGCGTCAGCCGCACGGGTCCTTCCGCCACGTTGGAAAGGGTGCGCGACGACCCGAAGGGCACCGCGAAACGGGCGAGCGAATAGCGCGCGCCCGCAATGGAGAGATCGCTCAGTGTATCGAGACCAAGCACGGAGAAGAGGCAGCCTTTCGGCAAATCCATCTCGGTGATGCCGGGCAGCAGCGGCACCGCTTCCTCCTCGCCCGAGGTCAGGAGCACGTCGAGCCCCGTCTCGGCAAGGTGGAGGCCGTGCAACAGGTGCTGGAAGGCATGGTCGCTGCGCTCGCCGCCAAGCGCGCCGGCAAGGATGAGCCGCGTTGCACCACGCTCCAGTGCCGCCGCCACGGCGATCTCGCCGTCCGTCTCGTTCTTGGCCGGCGGATAGGGCTCGCGTGGTACGTCCGGCCAGGCGGCGATCAGCGCTGCCGGCGTCGAGTCGAAATCGCCGACCCAGAGCTCCGGTGTCAACCCGATGGCGTCCGCGTGCCGCATGCCGCCATCGGCGGCGATCACGCGCGTGCCGGCAAGTTGCGCGGCCAGCCGGTCGGTCATCGTCAGCGGCCCGCCGAGCAGGATGGTGAATGCGGTTGCGGTCATCGCGCTGCCATAGCGCGAAGCAGCCCCGGAGGCAAAGGTCAAACGGCGCGAAAGTCCCGAACGGCATGGCGCTTTCACATCCGCGCATCCTGCAACCTTGGATCTTGCCAAGGGGCGGCACGGCGTCTAGATCTTTGCATGCTCTAACGGGGTGCCTTTCCAGCGCGACGATCCTTCGTCGCGGGAAGACGGGCTGAGAGGCTGAAAGCCAACCCGCGGAACCTGATACGGTTAACACCGGCGGAGGGATTAGACGGCTCGCAAGCGCTACTCCCCTTGAAACCCGAATTCTGAAGGAGGCGCGCATGCGCAGCACATGGCTTTTTACCACCACGGTCCCTCTGCTTCTCGCGGTGGGCATGTTTACGGGGGCGCAAGCGGCCGAGACGAAGACGCTGACCGTCTATACCTATGAGAGCTTCACCAGCGAATGGGGTCCAGGCCCGAAGATCGCCGAAAGCTTCGAAAAGACCTGCGATTGCAAGCTGACCTATGTCAGCGTCGCCGATGGCGTGGAGCTGCTCACACGGCTGAAGCTCGAAGGCCCCGCATCCAAGGCGGACGTCGTCGTCGGCCTCGATACCAACCTCGTCGCTGAGGCCAAGGCCACCGGCTTCTTTGCCGCGCACGGCCTCGACACCTCGGCCCTAGAGGTTCCCGGCGGCTTTTCGGACGATAGCTTCGTGCCTTATGATTACGGCCATTTCGCCTTCGTCTACGACACGCAGACGCTGAAGACACCGCCGAAGAGCCTGAAGGAACTGGTCGAGGGCGACGCAAGGGACAAGATCGTCATCGAGGACCCGCGCACCTCCACACCCGGCCTCGGCCTGCTTCTGTGGGTAAAATCCGTCTATGGCGAAAAATCGGGCGAAGCCTGGGCAAAGCTGAAGGACCGCATCCTCACCGTCACCCCCGGCTGGTCGGAAGCCTACGGCCTCTTCACCAAGGGCGAAGCGCCCATGGTTCTGTCCTACACGACGTCGCCCGCCTACCACATGGTTGCCGAAAACAGCGATCGCTATCAGGCGGCCGATTTCGCCGAGGGTCACTACATCCAGATCGAGGTGGCCGGCATGACGAAGGCCGCGCGCGATCCTGACCTCGCCAAGGCCTTCCTCGCCTTCCTCGACGGTCCGGAAGCGCAGGCTATCCTGCCCACGACCAACTGGATGATGCCGGTGGCAACCCCCAGCGAACCGCTGCCGGAGGCTTTCGGAAAGCTGGTCCAGCCGAAGACCACCTTTCTGATGAGCCCCGAGGAGGTCGCCAAGAACCGCAAGGCCTGGATCGACGAATGGCTGGCCGTCATGAGCCGGAACTGACCCCTGCATGCCGGCCGCTCGTGATCGCCGTCTGACACACGCGCTCGGCGTGGCGGGCATCACCGGTATCACGCTGTTCGTCGGCGCCGCCATCCTCGCTCTGGCGCTGGCCGCGACCGGTGAGGCGGCGGGCACGAGGGATACCAGCGGTGTCTTCGACGCCCCTGTCTTCGACGCCTATGTCTGGCGCGTCGCCCGTTCCACGATCATCCAGGCCGGTCTTTCCACGCTCCTGTCAGTCGCCTTCGCCATTCCCGTGGCCTTGGCGCTTGCCCGGCGCCGAAGCTTTATCGGCCGGATCTGGATCATCCGGCTGATGGCGCTGCCGCTCGGCCTGCCGGCGCTGGTCGCAGCCCTCGGCATCGTCGGCATCTGGGGACGGCAAGGCGTCGTCAACGATCTGTTCGCGATGCTCGATTTTGGCCGGCCCGTCGCGATCTATGGGCTCGCCGGCATTCTCGTCGCGCATGTCTTCTTCAACATGCCGCTCGCCGTCAGACTGCTGCTGTCGGGGCTCGAGCGCATTCCCGGCGAATACTGGCTCCTCTCTGCCAATCTCGGAATATCCAGCTTTTCGCTCTTCCGCTTCATCGAGTGGCCGGTTATCCGCGGCCTGCTGTCGGGCATCGCCGGCCTTATCTTCATGCTGTGCGCCACCAGTTTCACGCTGGTGCTGACGCTCGGCGGGGGACCGGCGGCGAGCACGCTGGAGGTCGCGATCTATCAGGCCCTGCGGTTCGACTTCGATCCCCCGCGCGCCATCGCGCTCTCGGCGCTGCAGATCATGGTGACGGCCGTGCTCCTCTTCGTCCTTCGCTGGCTGACCCCGCCCGCAACCGAGGGCTTTACGACCGGCCGGCCGGTGCGCCGCTTCGATGGCCGGTCGCGCACCGCCATCCTCGCCGATATCCTTGTCATCGCGCTCGCAGCCCTCTTCGTCGCAGCGCCGCTCGTCTCCGTCCTTGTCTCGGGCCTTGCCTCCGACCTCGCTAAACTCGCATCGGACGCCCAAGTCTACCGGGCGCTAGCGACCAGCCTCGGCATCGCCGCGGCATCGGCTGTTCTTTCGGTCGCCCTCGCCACCGTCATGCTTACGACGCGCCAGATCCTGCTCTCGCCACGCCGGCCGGGCCGTTTCGCGCATATCTTCTCCGGCAGCGTCGCCGCCGGCACATCGCTGGTCCTCCTCGTGCCGCCGGTCGTCATCGGGGCGGGATGGTTTCTGCTGTTGCGCCCGTTCGGCGATGTCGCCCGCTTCGCGCCGGTCGTCATCACCCTCATCAACACGCTGATGGCGCTGCCCTTCGTCACCCGCGTGCTGGCACCTGCCATCGCAACGCACGCCGCCCGCACCGGACGCCTGACGACGAGCCTCGGCATTTCCGGCTGGTCCCGCATCGTGCTTGTGGATTGGCCGGGCCTGCGCCGCCCGTTATCGATGGCCCTGTCCTTCGCCAGCGCCCTGTCTCTGGGCGATCTCGGCGCGGTCGCATTGTTCGGATCACAGGATATGGTGACCCTGCCCTACCTGCTCTACAGCCGCATGGGCAGCTACCGCACCACGGACGCTGCCGGCCTCGCCCTCCTCCTCGGCATCGTCTGCATCGCCCTCACCATCCTCGGAACCGCACGCGAGAGCCCGAGGAAACGCGCATCATGACCACGACACTCCCGACGATCGCCGTCCGTCTCGAAAACGTCGCGGTCCGCTTCCCCGGCCATTCCGCCCCGCGTACGCTTCTCTTCGATACCACGATCGAGAGCGGCAGGATCACCGCGATCACCGGCGCCTCCGGCTCCGGCAAATCCACCCTGCTCAATCTCGTCGCCGGCTTCGAGACGCCGGACGCAGGCCGCGTCAGCATTCTGGGCGAGGACGTGACACCGATCCCGCCAGCGCTCCGTCCGGTCTCGGTCATCTTCCAGGAACACAATCTCTTCGCCCATCTCGACGTCGCAACCAATGTCGGCCTCGGCATCAGCCCCGCCCTGAAGCTTGACGGGGAGGATCGCGAGCGGATCGAGCGGGCGCTGCGGGATGTGGGGCTTGCAGGCTTCGCACGCCGCCTGCCGCCGACGCTGTCGGGCGGCGAACGGCAGCGGGTAGCACTCGCCCGCGCGCTCGTGCGCCAACGCCCGATCCTGCTGCTCGACGAGCCCTTTGCCGCGCTCGACCCCGGACTGCGTCAGGAAATGGGGGATCTGCTGGCGGTATTGCAGGAGAAGGAAGCCAGCACGATCCTCCTCGTCACGCACCATCCCGACGATGTGCGCCGCCTCGCCGATCGCGTGCTGTTCCTTGGCGACGGCAAGGTCGCCCTCCACGAAGAGTCCGACGCGTTCCTTCGTCGGACCGAACCAGCAGCTGTCGCCCGCTTCCTCGGAGCACGCTCACCCGCCCCGTGAACCGCCTTGATACCGCATGCCACAATTTGACCGTCCGCCTGTGGCACCCGCGGTGGGGCGAAGCGGCAGCCGCGCATCGACGCGGCACAGGAACGGGACAACAGAGAGCGACAGCTTTTTTCCGCAAACCGCCAGGCTTTGCGGAATTATACAGTAGGCATGGGCGGCACGAATAGGCTAGATCGGGCTCTGGGAAACGGGGCGATTGCACGTCTCCCAGGATGTAGGGCGGCTCTGCCGGAACTGCCGTAAGAGCGTTCGGCACGCCGCCGGACGCGAACATGGGCTGAGGCATGACGGTGAACGAGCGGAACGAGCGGAACGGCGGGCATCTGTCGGCCCGTGGCATTGCAAGCACCCTGCGCGCGTCCGTCGCCGGCCTCGCTCTGCTGGCGCTCGCCGGTTGCCAGAGCGCCATCGAGCAGAGCTATGAGCCGAGCGTCTCTCCCTCCGCCACCCCGCAGATCGTCGATGAAGTCCAGAAGAACGATCCTCGCGCGCAGATGGGCGCCCGCGAACATCCGCGAATCGTTGCGAGCTATGGCGGCGAATACAAGGACGAGAAGACGGAGCGGCTGGTCGCCCGCATCACCGGCGCGCTGACGGCTGTATCCGAGAACCCCAACCAGTCCTATCGCATTACGCTGCTGAACTCGCCCGCCATCAACGCGTTCGCTTTGCCCGGCGGCTATCTCTACGTCACGCGCGGCCTGCTGGCGCTCGCCGACGACGCCTCCGAGGTTGCCGCCGTGCTTTCGCACGAAATGGCGCACGTCACCGCCAATCACGGCATCCAGCGCCAGCAGCGCGAGGAAGCCGAAGTCATCGCCAGCCGCGTCGTCTCCGAAGTTCTTTCGAGCGACCTCGCCGGCAAGCAGGCGCTTGCCCGCGGCAAGCTGCGGCTCGCCGCCTTCTCGCGCAATCAGGAGCTTCAGGCCGACGTGATCGGCGTGCGCATGCTGGGTGAAGCGGGCTACGACCCCTATGCCGCCGCACGCTTTCTCGATGCCATGGCCGCCTATAGCCGTTTCTCCTCCGTGGATCCGGACACCGACCAGAGCATGGACTTCCTGTCGAGCCACCCGAACGCGCCGCAGCGCGTGGAACTCGCCCGCCGCCATGCCCGCGCCTTCGGCCCTGAGGGCACGACGGGCGACCGTGGCCGCGACTATTTCCTCGATGGTATCGACGGCCTGCTCTATGGCGACAGCCCGCAGGAGGGCTATGTCCGCGGACAGACCTTCCTGCATGGCAAGCTCGGCATTCGCTTCGATGTGCCGGCCGGCTTCCAGATCGACAACAAGGCGGAAGCGGTGCTCGCCACCGGCCCCGGCGAGATCGCCATCCGCTTCGATGGCGTGGCCGACACCCAGCGTCGCAGCCTGACTGACTATATCGCGAGCGGCTGGGTGACCGGCCTTCAGCCCGAAACGATCCACGCCATCACCATCAATGGTCTGGAAGCCGCAACCGCGCGCGCGTCTGCAGAGCGTTGGGATTTCGACGTGACGGTGCTGCGCATCGACACCCAGATCTACCGGTTCCTTACGGCCGTGCCCAAAGGCATGCCCTCGCTGGAGCCAACGGCCGACGTGCTGCGCAAATCCTTCCGTCGCATGAGCCCGCAGGAGGCCGCAGCCCTCAAGCCGCTCCGCATCCGCGTGATCACTGTCGGTCCCGGCGATACGCTTGCGACCTTGTCTGCCCGCATGATGGGCACCGACCGCAAGCTCGATCTCTTTCGCCTGATCAACGCCCTGCAGATCACCTCGACCATCAAGCCTGGCGACCGCATCAAGATCATTTCGGAGTAGACCAATATCCGAGGCAGACACGAAAAAGCCCGCCGGTGTGGCGGGCTTTTTCGTACGCGTCTGTGTAGACCGACCTCAGTGGGCCGTCAGCGCGAGTTCAGGAGCTTGTGCGACCAGCGCCACCTTCAGCTTTTCCAGTGCGCGTGTCTCGATCTGGCGGACGCGTTCCTTGGAAATTCCGAGATCGGCGCCGAGTTCTTCGAGTGTCGCGCTGTCTTCCGACAGTCGGCGGGCGCGGATGATCTTCATTTCGCGATCGTTCAACTGCTCCAGCGCATGGCCGAGCCAGTTCTTGCGGCGTTCCTGATCGATCATGTCCGTGACCTGCTCGTCCGGCAGGGGTGCGGCGCAGGCCAAAAGGTCGAGGCGTTCGCCGCTGTCGGCGTCACCTGAAGAGATGGGAGCCTGTAGAGACGAATCGCTACCGGAGAGACGTGCATCCATTGTCTGGACGTCCGCAAGGCTGACACCGAGGGCCGAGGCGATTTCTTCGTGAACCGCACGAGCGGTCAGCTGACTGTTGCCCTGAGCAAGCTTGGCGCGCAGGCGGCGCAGGTTGAAGAAGAGCGCCTTCTGGGCCGAGGAGGTCCCGCCGCGGACGATCGACCAGTTGCGCAGGACATAATCCTGCATAGAAGCACGGATCCACCATGTTGCGTAGGTCGAGAAGCGAACATCGCGGCTGGGCTCGAACCGAGCTGCGGCTTCCAGAAGACCGATATGGCCCTCCTGAACCAGATCGCTCATCGGCAGGCCAAAATGCCGGAATTTGGCGGCCATGGAGATCACCAGACGCATATGCGCCATGGCTATCTTGTTGCGCGCATCTTGATCCTGATTGTCCTTCCAGGCCTGCGCCAGAAGCTGCTCCTCGCCACGCTCCAGATAGGGAGCCGCCATGGCAATCTTGATCATGCGCCTGTCTGCAGAAAGATTTTTCATCGGCTACTCCATGACGGGCACGCGACCGTGCCTCCGGGCTGGGCTTTGGGGAAACGCATTGCGATGGTGAAAGACTTGACCTGCAATCGAGACGCCCTACTTCCGTTGTATGAGACGACGCCAAGCGGATGGACATCGGTTCGATCTGGGTCCGGCCGGGTGCTTGGCCAGTCGATCGGACGTTTCATAACGCCTGCTTTTCATAAAAGTTCCGCCCGCCAACGCCGATGTGCAGCGTCGAAGCGAATTTTTGATCACACCTTGTGAACCGTGGCGACAGGCACCCCTCGCGACGTGCTCCCTTCGCCTTTGGCAGGCCATCATCCGAGCGATGCTTCTGTGTGCGACGCGAATTCGCGCTTGCCGATCTCGTTAAAATACCGTTAATTTCGTCTCTGCCGGGCATGATGCCACGGCGTGACGAAGATGGGACGGACAGGGTCGACACGCGAAACATGAAGACATTGTCTATCGAAGTGCGCCCCGGCCTGCCGAGAGACGCCGCCGAAATCTCGCAGGTTCACCGTCTTTCCTGGCTGCACACCTATTCCGGCCTGATCCCACATCGCCCGCTGAACGAGATGGTCGATCGCCGCAATGCGGACTGGTGGCGCAAGGCAACCGGCGGGCCTTCCACCCTTCTCATTATCGAAGTCGCCGGCGTCATTGCCGGCTATGCAACGCTCGGCCTGTCCCGTTCCCGCGCTCTGCCGCAGGAAGGTGAGGTCTACGAAATCTATTTCCGCCCGGAATATCAAGGCATCGGCCTTGGCCGCATTCTCTTCGGCGAGGCAAGCAGCCTCTTGAAATCGCTCGGCTGTCGCGGTCTCGTCGTCTGGTGCCTGGAGGACAGCGCGCAGGCGGATCGCTTCTTTCGCAATGCCGGCGGCCGCGACGCCTGCGAAGGCATGGAGGATTTCGGCGGAAAGAGCCTGAAGAAGATCGGCTATGTCTGGAGCTGATGCGCGCTGCCGACAAAGCTCTAAAATCGATAAATGGTCGCTCTTTAACCTCTTTGCCTACAAATGAACGCTTCAGAGCGCCGCTGATATTGCACAACGGCAGGTTTGGCTTTATCGGACGTCAGTCCCACTTCAGAAGCATGGAGGCTTCATGCGTATTGACGCAATCTCGATCGGAAAGAATCCGCCGGAAGACATCAACGTCATCGTGGAGGTTCCCGTTGGCGGCCATCCGATCAAGTACGAGATGGACAAGGAAGCCGGCACGCTCGTCGTTGATCGTTTTCTCTACACGCCGATGACCTATCCGGGCAATTACGGCTTCGTGCCGCATACGCTGTCCGACGATGGCGACCCCATCGACGTCCTCATCGCCAGCACGCGCCCGCTCGTTCCAGGCTGTGTCATCAACGTCCGCCCGATCGGCGTGATGATGATGGAAGACAATTCCGGCAAGGACGAGAAGATCATCGCCGTACCGAGCGCGCACCTGACCAAGCGTTACGACAAGGTCAAGGAATATACCGACCTGCCGGAAATCACCCTGCAGCAGATCGAGCACTTCTTCGAACACTACAAGGATCTGGAGCCCGGCAAGTGGGTCAAGATCTTCGGCTGGAAGGACGCAACCGTCGCACGCCAGCTGATCGTCGAAGCGATCGAACGCGCAAAAACCGTCAAGTAAGGTCTGCCGTATCAACAGTCCGAAAGCCGCGTCCTGCACGGGACGCGGCTTTTTTCATGCGGGATTACGGGCTGCGGCCGGAAGCCAAGATATCGTGTCAGCGGCTGATCCGCGTCGAGAGCACGATCGACGACAAGGTCTTCTCTACCCCCTCGATCGTCCCGATCCGGTCGATGACGAGGTCGAGCGCGCTGATCGACGCCGCTTCGACGATGGCGATCAGATCGAAGCTGCCGCTGACCGAATGGACGATGCGCACCGCCTGCATCGCTTCCAGATCGCGTGTCACCCGTGGCAACGCTCGAGCTGCAAGAGTGATAAGGATATGCGCCCGCACCAGCCCACGCTCGTAATCGCTTGAGAGACGCACGCCATAGCCGGTGATCACCCCGTCCCGCTCCAGCCGCTCCAGCCGTGCCTGCACGGTGGTCCGCGAGAGCCCGAGCTTTCGCGCCAGCACGGCCGTCGGCATGCGCGCATTCTCGCTGAGCAGTGCGAGAAGGCTGCGATCGCTGTCTGACAGGTTCATACCGACCAATCCCATCGGCGAAATGCCGAAATACCCCCGCTGTTTTGCACGGATCGGAGCTTCTGGACAACAGCGGCTCGGTGCATTCTTCGCGCAACCAAAGAAGGGGAACAGCATGAAGACCATCATCGTTATCGGAGCCGGCAAGATCGGCGCCACCATCGCACATCTGCTGGCAACCTCCGGCGACTATGCCGTCATCGTGGCCGACCGGAGCGAGGAGCAGCTGGCGCGGCTCGGAACGCATCCCGCGCTGTCCGTCAAAACCGTCGATATCGCCGATGCCACCGCGATGGACGCTCTGTTGACGGGCGCTTTCGCCGTCCTCAGTGCCGCACCCTTCCACCTCACGGTCGATATCGCCGCGTCCGCCGCCCGCTGCGGTGTCCACTATCTGGATCTCACAGAAGACGTGGAATCGACGCGCCAGGTCAAGACGCTGGCGGAGGGGGCGACGAGCGCCTTCATCCCGCAATGCGGGCTTGCACCGGGCTTCATCTCCATCGTCGCGCAGGATCTTGCGGCCCGCTTCGACACGCTCGACAGCGTGCGCATGCGCGTCGGCGCCCTGCCGCAATATCCGTCGAACGCGCTCAACTACAACCTGACCTGGAGCACGGACGGCGTCATCAACGAATATATCGAGCCCTGCGAAGCCATCGTCGAGGGCCGGCTGACGGCCGTTCCGGCGCTGGAGGAACGCGAGGAATTCTCGCTCGACGGCGTCACTTACGAGGCATTCAACACCTCGGGCGGCCTCGGCACGCTCTGCGAGACTCTCGCCGGCCGCGTGCGGACGCTGAACTACCGCACGATCCGCTATCCCGGCCATGCCGCGATCATGAAGGCCCTCCTCAACGATCTCGGCCTGCGCCACCGCCGCGAGGTGCTGAAGGACATTCTGGAGAACGCGCTGCCGGCGACCACGCAGGACGTCGTCATCGTCTTCGTCACCGTATCCGGCCACCGCGACGGGCGGCTCGTTCAGGAGACCTATGCGAACAAGATTTATAGTGGCGTTATTGCCGGTCGGATGATGAGCGCGATCCAGATCACGACGGCTGCAAGCATCTGCGCCGTTCTCGATATGCTCGCAGCAGGCGATCTCCCGTCCCATGGGTTCATCCGTCAGGAAGACATCGCCCTCGACGCCTTCCTCGCAAACCGCTTCGGCCGCCATTACGCCGAAAGCCGCTTCACCGAAAAGCTTGCCGGCTGAGAAAAAGGGCCGGCCTCAGAGCCGGCCGAACTCGTCATCGAGACGCACGGTGTCGTCGTCGGAGAGATAGGACCCCGTCTGGACCTCGATAAGCTCCAGCGGGATCTTGCCCGGATTGGCAAGCCGGTGGGTCACGCCCTGCGGCACATAGATGGACTCGTCCTCGTTGAGAAGCCGCGTCTCGTCGCCCAGCGTCACCTCCGCCGTCCCTTTCACGACCACCCAGTGCTCCGAGCGGTGAAAATGCTTCTGCAGCGAGATCTTGCGCCCGGGTGCGATCGACAATCGCTTGACCTCGAACCGCTCGCCGCTGAGCACCGAGGAGACCGAGCCCCATGGCTTGTAGGAGGTCGGATGAACCTCCGTCAGGCTGCGGGTCGCCTCCGAGCGTGCGAGTGCCTTGACGATCTGGCCGACGTTCTGGCTGTCGGCAAGACGGCCGACATAGACTGCATCCTCACTGGCGACGACGGCGATATCATCGAGGCCATGAACGGACACATGAATGTCGCGGGAGAGAACCAGCGAATTACGGGTATCCGAAACGCTGGCCTTCTGGCCGACGACGTTGCCCGCCGCGTCCTTCTGGCCGACGGCCCAGACAGAGTCCCAGCTGCCCAGATCCGACCAGGGGAAAGACGAGGGAACGACAGCCGCATGGGCCGTGCGTTCGAACACCGCGTAATCGACCGAAATATCCGGCGCCTGCGAGAAGGCCGCCGCATCCAGACGCTCGAAATCCAGATCCCGCCGGGACGCCTCGACGGCCGCGAGCGCGCTGGCATGCACCTCCGGCGCGAACTTTGCGAGATCGGCGAGAAAATGGCGGATCGGCAGCATGAACATGCCGGAATTCCAGAGATAGCGGCCCGTCGCCAGCAGCGCCTCGGCCTTCTCACGGTCCGGCTTCTCGACGAATCGCGCGACCGTCCGGGCACCCCCGGCAAGCTCATCACCCGTCTCGATATAGCCGTAACCCGTCGCCGGCTCGGTCGGTGTAATGCCGAAGGTCACCAGCATGCCGGCTGCCGCGGTATCGCGCGCGAGCCGGATGCAATCCTGGTAGGTCTTGTTCGCATCGATCTCGTGGTCGGAAGCCAGCACCTGAATGATGGCGTCGTCGTCATGGTCGCGGGCCACGACGAAGGCTGCAGCCGCCAGTGCTGGCGCCGTGTTGCGCGCAACCGGCTCCAGGAGAATCGAGGACAGACGCGCGCCGACGGCCTGCGCCTGTTCGGCGACGATGAAGCGGAACTCAGCATTGGTCACGATGACGGCGGCATCGTAGATCTTCGGATCCGAGACGCGCTGCAGCGTCTTCTGGAACAGCGAATGCTCGCTCAGGAACTGCAGGAACTGCTTGGGCGCGGTCGAGCGGGACAGCGGCCACAGCCGCGTTCCCTTGCCGCCGGCCATGATCACCGGAACGATCTTTGCAGCCACCACCATGTCCTTCCCTGCCTCCGCGGCATTGAGCTCGCGTGCAAGCATTGTCGCGACCCGTTGCTAATACCCGCCCGCTCGAGCGCGTTCGACGAGCGCCGACGGAGCTATAAATTGCTGTTAAAGCGGATGTCCATCGTCCGTCGGTCTAGGTGACAGACGGCGTAACATATGCATATTCCCGGCGGCCGTAAGGCGAACATAAAAAAACCGGCCGAAGCCGGTTTTCGTCATCTCGGTCAGCCCGAGACCGTCTCGTTGAGCTGCGTGAGCTCGGAGAGGAAATTCTCGATCTTCGTACGGTGCTCGTCGCCATGATGCGGTTGGTCGAGTTCGGCACGGGCCGCCTCGATCCGCCGCTCGACCAAAGCGACATCGAATTCGCTGACCGGCACGGCCGATTCTGCGAGAACGGTGCAGCCGGTCGGCAGGATGTCGGCAAAGCCGCCGAACACGACATAGCGGTTCGTCTCGCCGCTCACCGTTTTCACGGTAATGACGCCCGGCTTGATCGTCGTCATGGTCGGAGCGTGGTTGGCCATGACGGTCATCTCGCCGTCCGTTGCCGGAATAACCACTTCGCTGATCTGCTCGGAAAGCAGCAGACGCTCCGGGGAAACGAGCTCGAGTTTGAAATCAGCCATATCAATTCAGCGAATAGCGAATAGCGAACAGGTTGAGGAAACCGTCCCGCAAATATTCACCTATCCCTATTCGCCACTCCCTATTTGCTATTGGCTTCGATTAAGCGGCTTCAGCAGCCAGACGCTTGGCTTTCTCGACGGCCTCTTCCATCGAACCGACCATGTAGAAGGCGGCTTCCGGGAGATGGTCGTATTCGCCATTCACGAGGCCCTTGAAGCCCTTGATCGTGTCTTCGAGCGCAACCAGCTTGCCCGGCGAACCGGTGAAGACTTCGGCGACGAAGAACGGCTGCGACAGGAAGCGTTCGATCTTGCGGGCGCGGGCGACCGACAGCTTGTCGTCTTCCGACAGTTCGTCCATGCCCAGAATGGCGATGATGTCCTGAAGCGACTTGTAGCGCTGCAAAGTCGTCTGCACTTTACGAGCAACTTCGTAATGCTCTTCGCCGACAACCATCGGGTCCAGCATGCGCGACGTCGAGTCGAGCGGATCCACAGCGGGGTAGATGCCCTTCTCGGCGATCGAACGCGACAGAACCGTCGTTGCGTCGAGGTGAGCGAACGAGGTCGCAGGCGCCGGGTCGGTCAAGTCGTCGGCGGGAACGTAAATGGCCTGAACGGAGGTGATCGATCCCTTGGTCGTGGTCGTGATGCGCTCCTGCATCTGGCCCATGTCCGTTGCCAGCGTCGGCTGATAGCCAACGGCCGACGGGATACGGCCAAGCAGAGCCGAAACTTCGGAACCAGCCTGCGTGAAGCGGAAGATGTTGTCCACGAAGAACAGAACGTCCTGGCCTTCGTCGCGGAACTGTTCGGCGATCGTCAGGCCCGTCAGAGCGACGCGAGCGCGGGCGCCCGGCGGTTCGTTCATCTGGCCATAGACGAGAGCAGCCTTGGAGCCTTCGCCGCCGCCATGCTTGTTCACGCCCGACTCGATCATTTCGTGATAGAGATCGTTGCCTTCGCGCGTGCGCTCGCCCACGCCGGCAAACACCGAGTAACCGCCATGCGCCTTGGCAACGTTGTTGATCAGTTCCATGATCAGAACCGTCTTGCCGACGCCGGCGCCGCCGAAGAGGCCGATCTTGCCGCCGCGTGCGTAGGGGGCAAGCAGATCGACGACCTTGATGCCGGTGACGAGGATCTGTGCTTCCGTCGACTGTTCGACGTAGGACGGCGCTTCCTGGTGGATGGAGCGCTTGCCGGACGTGATCAGCGGACCTGCTTCGTCAACGGGCTCACCGATGACGTTCATGATGCGGCCGAGCGTTTCCAGGCCAACGGGAACCGTGATCGGGGCGCCGGTGTCCGTTACCTTCTGACCGCGGACGAGACCTTCGGTCGAGTCCATCGCGATGGTGCGAACGGCGTTTTCGCCGAGGTGCTGGGCCACTTCAAGAACCAGGCGCGAACCGTTATTGTCGGTTTCGAGCGCGTTCAGGATCGACGGCAGCTGGCCTTCTTCGAAAGCAACGTCGACGACAGCGCCGATAACCTGCGTGACGCGGCCGACGGCAGCGGTCGTCGCTGCGATGTAGTTCGGGGTCGCTGTATCAGCCATGTTCTTACCCTCTTGTCCTAACCTTAGAGCGCTTCCGCGCCCGAAATGATCTCGATGAGTTCCTTGGTGATCTGAGCCTGGCGCTGGCGGTTGTAGCTCAGCGTCAGCTTGTTGATCATCTCACCGGCATTGCGCGTGGCATTATCCATCGCGCTCATCTTCGCGCCCATTTCGCCCGCGACGTTCTCGAGCAGCGCCCGGAACACCTGGACCGAAATATTGCGCGGAATGAGGTCGCTCAGGATCTCGCCCGCATCCGGCTCGTATTCGTAGATGGCGGCAGAACCGGTGTCAGTCGATGCTGCTGCGGGAACGGCGGCCGGGATGAGCTGCAGCGCCGTCGGAACCTGGCTGATCACCGACTTGAACTCGGAGTAGAACAGGGTGCAGACGTCGAACTCGCCCTTGTCGAACAGGCCGATGATCTTCTTGCCGATCTGGTCGGCATTCTCGAAGCCGATCTTCTTGACTTCGCGCAGATCCACGCGGTCGATGATCAGCGAAGCAAACTCGCGGCGAAGGATATCATAGCCCTTCTTGCCGACGCAGATGATCTTGACGGTCTTGCCTTCGGCCAGCAGCTTGCGGATATGATCGCGCGCAAAACGCGCGATCTGGCTGTTGAAGCCACCGCAAAGACCGCGTTCCGCCGTGCAGACCACGAGGAGATGCGTCTTGTCGCGGCCGGTGCCCGTCATCAGAAGCGGCGCACTATCGTCCGTGCCGACCGCCTGGGCGATGTTCGACAGGACGATGCTCATCCGCTGCGAATAGGGCCGTGCGGCCTCGGCCGCCTCCTGCGCACGCCGAAGCTTCGCCGCGGCGACCATTTTCATCGCCTTGGTGATCTTCTGCGTCGCCTTGACGGAGGCGATCCGGTTCTTCAGATCCTTGAGAGAAGGCATCCAGTATCCGTCCTAGGTAGCGTCTGCGGGTGCGTCTTTAAGCAGGCGATCAGGAGAAGGTCTTTGCGAATGCGTCGATGGACGCCTTCAGCTTGCCCTTGGTGTCGTCCGAAATGGCCTTTTCGGTGCGGATCGTGTCGAGCACGCCCTTACCTTCGGAGCGCATGTAGGACAGCAGGCCCTGTTCGAACGGACCGACCTTGTTGACGGGGATCTTGTCGAGGTAGCCGTTGACGCCGGCAAAGATCACCGCAACCTGTTCTTCCGTCTTCAGCGGCGAGAATTGCGGCTGCTTTAGAAGTTCGGTCAGGCGAGCGCCGCGATTGAGCAGGCGCTGCGTCGAGGCATCGAGGTCCGAACCGAACTGAGCGAAGGCCGCCATCTCGCGGTACTGCGCAAGCTCGCCCTTGATCGAACCGGCAACCTGCTTCATCGCCTTGACCTGTGCGGCGGAGCCGACGCGCGAGACCGAGAGGCCGACGTTCACGGCCGGGCGGATACCCTGGTAGAACAGGTCGGTTTCGAGGAAGATCTGGCCGTCGGTGATCGAGATCACGTTGGTCGGAATGAACGCCGAAACGTCGTTGCCCTGCGTTTCGATGACGGGGAGAGCGGTCAGCGAACCGGCGCCCTTTTCGTCCGAAAGCTTGGCAGCGCGCTCGAGAAGGCGCGAATGCAGGTAGAAGACGTCGCCCGGATAGGCTTCGCGGCCCGGCGGACGGCGCAGCAGCAGCGACATTTGTCGGTAGGAAACGGCCTGCTTAGACAGATCGTCATAGCCGATCAGCGCGTGCATGCCGTTGTCGCGGAAGTATTCGCCCATCGCGCAGCCGGCGAACGGTGCGAGGTACTGCATCGGAGCCGGGTCGGAGGCCGTAGCGGCAACGATGATCGAGTACTGCAGGGCGCCGCGCTCTTCGAGCACCTTGACGAACTGCGCAACCGTCGAGCGCTTCTGGCCGATGGCGACGTAGACGCAGAAAAGCTTTTCGCTTTCCGGGCCGCTGTCGTGAATGGCCTTCTGGTTCAGGATCGCATCGAGAATGATCGCGGTCTTGCCGGTCTGGCGGTCACCGATGACAAGCTCGCGCTGGCCACGGCCGACCGGGATGAGCGCATCGATAGCCTTGAGGCCGGTCGACATCGGCTCATGCACCGACTTGCGCGGAATGATGCCGGGCGCCTTGACGTCGACACGCGAGCGGCGCGATGCGTTGATCGGGCCTTTGCCGTCGATCGGGTTACCGAGAGCGTCGACCACACGGCCAAGCAGTTCGGGGCCGACCGGAACGTCCACGATGGCGCCCGTGCGCTTGACGGTGTCGCCTTCCTTGATGGCCCGGTCCGAGCCGAAGATGACGACGCCGACATTGTCGGCTTCGAGGTTGAGCGCCATGCCGCGCACGCCGCCGGGAAACTCGACCATTTCGCCCGCCTGGACGTTGTCGAGACCGTAAACGCGGGCGATGCCGTCACCGACGGACAGAACCTGGCCGACTTCGGAGACCTCAGCCTCCTGGCCGAAGTTTTTGATCTGATCTTTGAGAATTGCGGAAATTTCCGCGGCGCGGATATCCATCAGCCGACCTCTTTCAGTGCAAGCTTAAGGCTCGAGAGCTTTGTGCGAAGGGAAGTGTCAATTTGGCGGGACCCGACCTTGACGATCAAACCACCGAGAATAGACGGATCGACGGTGACGTTGATCGCCACCTCTTTGCCGGTGACGCCCTTGAGCGCCGCCTTCAATTCAGCCTGCTGCTGATCGCTCAGCGCATGCGCCGAGGTGACCTCGGCAGAAACTTCGCCACGATGGCGAGCGGCCGTCTCGCGGTACGACCGGACGATGCCCGGGACGGCGAAGAGACGGCGGTTGCGGGCGACGACCTTGAGGAAGTTGCCGACGAGACCGGCGAGACCGGCCTTTTCGACGATCGCGGAGATCGCCTTGAACTGGTCGTCAGCCGAGAAAACAGGGCTGAGAATAAGACGCTTGAGATCGGCGCTATCGTCGATCATAGCCTGGAAACGATCGAGATCGGCCTGTACGCTTTCGATCGAACCAGCTTCCTGCGCCAGATCGAAAAGCGACGACGCGTATCTTTCTGCAACACCGGAAATGAGGTCGGACGTATTTGCCACGGGCGCGCTTCTCTTGCTGCGATCCAAGAGCGGTCTTCAGAGAACCCGAAAACCGAACACATTGAATTTGTTGCTATATCCTCAAGGACATCCTGGCCTGACAGGCCCGGCTCCCCCACGAAGTCGGGGTTCGTCTAGCATAGGAAAAGTGGACTCGCAACACGCGAGGGGAGCGATTGCACGTTCCTCGGGCCAAATTCTGCCCAAAAGCGGGAGTGTGATGGCCTCGGCGAGGTGTGATGCGGGGTTTACAGCTTACAGGAAGCCGAAAACATAGGCCAATGGCAGGATGGCCAGCACCATTTGCACGAGAACAAACAGCCAGTTCACGAGCGTGTTACCTTGATCCGAGAGCATTGACAGGATGCGCCCGAAGGCCGCGAGTGCGAAGGCCGAGCCGAGCGCGAGATAGACCATCGGCTGGGCCAGCACGATCGCGGCCAAGCCGAGGCCGAGCGGAAAGCCGCCGAGTGTCGAGCGCGCTTCGGCATAGCCGCCGCGCCGGCCATCCCGGAGCGAGAGGCCCATGACCCGGAACGCGAGGCGCGGCGCAAACAGGAAAAAGAGGCTCATGACGCAGGTCGCCACGGCGCTGAGGAAGGCGAGGAACTCGCCGGTCTCGGTCGGTATATACAGATCCATCGCCGCGATCCCATGCGCCTGTCATCGTCATCGTCCGGCGTCGCGCCGGTCTGCGCAGATTTAGAGCAAGTCCGTGCGGAAGGGAATCGCGCGCAGCCGACGGTCAGAGGAAACTTTGCGGATCGATATCAAGTTGGACCGCCACCGAGCCCCGCACCTTGGGTCCCGCCGCGATCATCGCTCGCATGAAGGCCTGCATGTCGCTGTTGCGCCGGCCGTGAACGAGCAGCCGGAAACGATGGCGACCGCGAACCACGGCCAGCGCCGCTTCGGCAGGGCCGAGCACCGCAATGCCCGAGACCTGCGGTGCTGCCTGTCGCAGGCCACGCGCATGCGATTCGGCGTCTGCGCGGCTATCGGCTGAAACGATGACGGAGGCGAGACGCCCGAACGGCGGCAGCACCGCCCGCTCGCGCTCGCCGATCTCGCGCTCGTAGAACGCCTCGGCATCGCCGGAGACGATCGCCTGCATCACCGGATGCTGCGGCTGGTAGGTTTGCAACAGGCCGCGGCTCTTCAGGCCCGTTCGTCCGGCGCGGCCCGTGACCTGGCTCAAAAGCTGAAACGTCCGTTCGGCGGCCCGCGGATCGCCATTGGCCAGCCCGATATCCGCATCCACGATGCCGACGCAGGTCATCATCGGGAAATTATGGCCCTTCGCGACCAGCTGCGTGCCGACGACGATATCGGCCTCGCCCTTGGCGATGGCCTCGAGCTCCAGCCGCAGGCGTTTCACGCCCATCAGGTCGGAGGACAGCACGATGGTGCGGGCTTGTGGAAAATGCCGGTCAACCTCCTCGGCGATCCGCTCGACGCCCGGCCCGCAGGCGACGAGATGATCGAACGTGCCGCATTCGGGACATGCCTCCGGCGTGCGCTCGGCATAGCCGCAATGATGGCACTGGATCTGGTTGCGAAACCGGTGCTCCACGAGCCAGCTGGAACAATTGGGACACTGGAAGCGATGTCCGCAGACGCGGCAGAGCGTCAGCGGTGCATAGCCTCGCCGGTTGAGGAACAGCAGCGCCTGTTCGCCCTTCTCCACCGCCTTGCCGATGGCAGAGAGCAGCACCGGCGACAGAAAGCCGCCGCGCTCCGGCGGATGCCGGCGCATGTCGATCAGGCCGAGATCCGGCATGGCGGCCGCGCCGAAGCGGGTGCGCAGATGGATCGGTCGATAGCGCCCGACCTCGCCATTGACCCGGCTTTCCACCGATGGCGTCGCCGAAACGAGCACGACGGGGAAATCGCCGAGCCTTGCCCGCACGACCGCCATGTCGCGCGCATTGTAGAACACGCGATCTTCCTGCTTGTAGGCGGGATCGTGCTCTTCATCGATGATGATAAGGCCGAGATCCTCGAACGGCAGGAACAGCGCCGAACGCGCGCCGGCCACCACCCGCACGCCGCCTTCGGTCACCTGCCGCCAGACTTTTTCGCGGGTACGGGGCGCAAGATCCGAATGCCATTCCGCAGGCTTTGCGCCGAAGCGCGTCTCGAACCGATCGAGAAAGGCAGCCGTCAGGGCGATTTCCGGCAGAAGGATCAGCACCTGCCGGCCCTGCCGCAAGGTTTCGGCTATGGCCTCGAAATAGACCTCCGTCTTTCCGGAGCCGGTGACGCCGTCGATCAGCGACACGGAGAATGTCTTCTGCGAAGCCGACGCGATCAGCGTATCCGCAGCCTCGCGCTGGATCTCTTCCAGCTCGGTCACGGCATAGTCCGCATCGGGCGCGGCCACTACGGGCGGCGGCGGCATGAAGGCGGTCTCGAACACGCCCTGGGATCGCAGGCCCTCCACCACGCTGGTCGAGACGCCGGCGGCATGAGCGAGGCCCGAGCGCGTCCAGAACACGCCATCGGACGCCGTTTCCACCACGCGCGTCCGCGCCGGCGTCATCCGGTCCGGGCGCCGGTCGGTCAGCCGCAGCCCCTCGACCATCGGCTCGGGATCGAAAGCGGCGGGGACGCGCAGCGCCATGCGCGCGACGAGCCCCGGTGGCGACAGCGTATAGGCGGCCACCCAGTCGAGAAAAGCGCGCATATCCTGTGAAAGCGGCGGGCAATCGAAGACCTGCGTGATGGATTTCAGCTTCTTCGGATCGACGGCCGGCCCGTCGGTCGCATCCCAGACGACACCCCAGACCTGTCGCGGCCCGAGCGGCACCTGCACGATCGAGCCCGGCTGAACCGCCATGCCCTCCGGCACCAGATAGGAATAGGCCTTGTCCGCAGGCATGGGCACCAGAACCGGCACGACCCTGCCCGGCATCTCCGGGGAGGCCTTGTCCCCGAACAGATCAATCGAATCGCCCGTCATCGCGGCGGACATTGCTCCCCCGGGCGCAGAAAGAAAAGAGGCGGCGATTCGATGCGCGTCTTCAGAGCCCGAGCGGCACAGGGAGCCGACTTGCGGCGGTCGGTGCCGCGACAATCGTCTTTGCTGCCTGCACGGGCTGGAACACGGCATCGCCATCGCACGCGAGAGCCGTCACCGTATGCCGCTCCAGCGCCCGCGTCACCTCGGCCGTATCCCCATCCAGCGCGTCCGGCGGAATGAGATGGCCGACGGTCATGTCGAAGACGTTGCCCTTCTTGTTGAGCAGCTCATGGAACACGGTCATGTCGCGCAGCTCGGTCGACCATTTGGCCAGCCAGTAGAACAGGCCGGAATTGCGCGCCTGCATGTGCACGGGGAGAATGGCGAGGTTGTGCTTGCGGGCGAAGCCGACGACGGACGTCTTCCAGGGCCGCTCGTTCAGACGGCCATCCGCCCAGTAGGCGATGCGGCCCGAGGGAAACAACACGGTCGCCTTTCCCTCGGCAATCGCGCGGTTCGTCACCTGCAGCGTCTCGCGCGCCTTCAGCTTGCTCTTGTGCTCGTCGCGCCATTCCACGGGAATGATCATCTCCACGAATCGCGGATTGACGCGGATCGCATCCCGGTTGGCAAAGAACATCATGTCCGGACGATGGGCCTTCAAAAGGTCGAACACCGCGACGCCATCGGCAATGCCGGTCGGGTGGTTGCTGACGAGGAGGAACCCGCCTGCGCGCGGAATACGCTCCTCATGCGCCACGCGAATATCGAGCGACAGCGTGTCGCTCAGATACTGGAAAGCCTGGAAACCCGGAAGATTGGCAACGCCGTTCGCAAATTCCAGCGCCTTTCGGTAGTTCAGAAGCGTGTAGAGCGCCGGCCGCATGACGGGCCACAGCGGATGGTGGACGATGCGCTGTCCCCGCTCCGCAATCAGCGTATCCACGATATGTCCGGGCTGCCCCTGGGAGACGAGCGACACCGCTTCCGCGAACTGAGAGAAACCGCCTGCCGAGCCATGTCGTGTCATTGTCGTCCCGCCGCCGCATCTCGCTCACCTATGGCAAATGAATATGATTGAGCGATGACGGATTCCAAGAGGACGTTAGCAATTCGGCAAGAGGTGTGCGCCCAGACTTGATGTTTCCTCGGCAGGCAAGGGCTTCGACATGAATGAATTTCTGGTCATCGGAGATGCCGTGCTGATGGCCGAGCGCGAGGCATGGCTGAAGTCGCTGTCGAACGAGCGGCGGCTGTCGGACAAGACGGTCGAGGCCTATGAGCGCGATACGCGCCAGTTCCTCGCCTTCCTCACCGGTCACCTCGCCGGCCCTCCCAAACTGTCGGACATCAAGGCGCTGCGGCCGGGCGACCTGCGCGGTTTCCTCGCCACCCGCCGCCGCGATGGCGCGGGCGCCCGCACGCTCGGGCGCGGCCTTGCCGGCCTGCGCTCCTTCCTGCGCCATCTGGAGCGCAAGGGACTGGTGAATGCGGCCGGCGCCGGCGCGGTGCGCTCGCCCAAGCAGCCGAAATCCCTGCCGAAGCCGCTGACGGACACGGATGCCCTGGCTGTGGTTGCAAGCGATGCGCAGCTGAGCGAGGAGCCGTGGATCGCCGCCCGCAACGAAGCGGTGCTGACGCTGCTCTACGGCTGCGGCCTGCGCATTTCCGAGGCGCTCGGGCTGACCGCCGACGATGTTGCAGGCACGCCGCGCGCGCTCCGCGTCACCGGCAAGGGCGGCAAGACGCGCATCGTGCCGCTGATCGCGCCCGCGTTCGATGCCGTGCACCGCTACCTCGCGCTCTGCCCCTATGCGGCCGAGGGCAATGACCTGATCTTCCGGGGCGCCAAAGGCGGCGTTTTGCAGCCGGCGATCATCCAGCGCGAGATGCAGCGCCTGCGCGGGGCGCTCGGCCTGCCCGACACGGCGACGCCCCATGCCCTGCGGCACTCCTTCGCCACCCACCTGCTGGCCGATGGCGGCGATCTGCGCACCATTCAGGAACTGCTCGGCCATGCCAGTCTCTCGAGCACCCAGATCTATACCGGCGTGGATTCCGCACGCCTGCTCGACATCTACGACCGCGCCCATCCCCGCGCCTAACGCCTGATACGAGACCACAGGCAACCGGCATTAACCATGCAGCTTAATCCGCCGTGAGGTCTGAAGCGCTAGGGTGACGGGAACCGCCAGGAAAGGACGACCCGTGCCCGCGACGACCCCTACAAGACGACCCCTTGCCGCGTATTATGCCAGCTTCCTTGTCGATAACATCGTCTCGCTGGCCGCACTGCTGCCCGTCATTCTTCTCGCAGCCCTCGTCGTCGCCTTCCTCGGTATAGGTCGCGCCCATGCCGAAGAGGTCGCCTGCAACGGCGTGAACCTGCTCGAACGCTGGGAAAAGACCGCGCCGGATCGGATCGCCCGCGTCGAGGCCGAAGCGGCGCTCGTGCCGAACGGTACCGGCACATTCTGGAAGATCGAAAAGCCGGGCGTCCCCGCGTCCTATCTGCTGGGAACGATGCATGTCACCGATCCCCGCGTGCTGACCATGCCGAAGGGTGCGCACGAAGCCTTTGCATCGGCCTCCACGGTCATTGTCGAATCGGACGAGATCCTCGACGAAAAGAAGGCGCAAGTGGCTCTGTTCTCGGACCCGAGCCTGACCATGTTCACCGATGGCAGCACGATCGAAAGCTATCTCGATGCAGACCAGAAGGCGATCCTGACCGAGGGCCTGAAGGCGCGCGGCCTGCCGTTGCCGACCGTCGCCCGCATGAAGCCATGGATGATCGCAAGCTTCGTCTCACTGCCCCCCTGCGAACTCGGCCGGAAGGCCGGCGGTGCCGTGTTCCTCGACCAGAAACTGGCGCAGGATGCGGTGTCGCAGGGAAAGACCCTGAAGGGTATGGAGACCATGGTCGAGCAGATCCGCGCGCTCAACGACCTGCCGATGGCCTTCCATATCTCGGCGCTCGTCGATACGCTGAAACTCGGCAACCTCGTCGAAGATGCCATGGAAACGACGACAGAACTGTATCTCGACGGCCGGATCGCCACCATCATGCCGATGCTGAAGGCCGCGTCCGAGACCGTCGACGGCAGCGACTCCGAGAAGGAATCGGTCGCCTTCGAACAGCGCATCGTCACCGATCGCAACCACGTCATGGCCACCCGCGCCCGTCCGAGCCTCGATGCCGGCAGCGTTTTCATGGCCGTCGGCGCCCTGCATCTGCCGGGACCGGAAGGCGTGGTCGAGCTTCTCCGCAAGAACGGCTTCACGCTCACCGTGATGCCCTGAACGTCATGCCGTGAAAGTCATGCCCTAAACATACGGCCCGAGCCCGTGTCGGACAAAGACAAGCGCCGCCTCCGAAAACCGGAAGCGGCGCTCTTTGCGATCGGACAGATGAACGCCCGGCTTACTGCCAGGTGCGGATATCGACGAAGTGACCTTCGACCGCAGCAGCCGCCGCCATGGCCGGAGAGACCAGATGCGTGCGGCCCTTGAAGCCCTGACGGCCTTCGAAGTTGCGGTTGGAAGTCGAGGCGCAACGCTCTCCGGGCTTCAGCCGGTCGTCGTTCATAGCCAAGCACATGGAGCAGCCCGGCTCGCGCCAGTCGAAACCGGCCGCCTTGAAGATGACGTCGAGGCCTTCGGCTTCCGCCTGCTCCTTGACGAGGCCCGAACCCGGCACGATCATCGCGGAGACGGTCGGTGCCACCGTCCGACCTTCGACGACCTTGGCGACTTCGCGCAGGTCCTCGATACGGCCATTGGTGCAGGACCCGATGAACACGCGGTCGACCGCGATATCGGTGATCTTCGTCCCCGGCTTCAGGCCCATATAGTCGAGCGCCCGCCACTTGGAGACGCGCTTGTTCTCGTCCTGGATCTCGTCCGGATTGGGAACCACGCCCTGAACCGAGATGACGTCTTCCGGCGACGAGCCCCACGAAACGATCGGCGGCAGCTCGGCAGCGTTCAGCACGACGACGCGGTCGAAATGCGCGCCTTCCTCGGTATTCAGCGTCTTCCAGTAGGCAATCGCCTGCTCCAGCGCTTCGCCCTGCGGCGCACGCGGCTTGCCCTTGATATATTCAAAGGTCTTTTCGTCCGGCGCGATGAGGCCGGCGCGGGCGCCGCCTTCGATCGTCATGTTGCAGATGGTCATGCGGCCTTCCATCGACAGCGCGCGGATGGCTTCGCCCGCAAACTCGATGACGTGGCCCGTGCCGCCGGCCGTGCCGATTTCGCCGATGATGGCGAGGATGATGTCCTTCGCCGTCACGCCTTCGGGCAGCTGCCCGTCGACGCGCACCAGCATGTTCTTCGCCTTCTTCTGGATCAGCGTCTGGGTGGCGAGCACATGCTCGACCTCGGACGTGCCGATGCCGTGCGCCAGCGCGCCGAAGGCGCCGTGCGTCGACGTGTGGCTGTCGCCGCAGACGATGGTCATGCCCGGCAGGGTGAAGCCCTGTTCCGGCCCGACGATGTGGACGATGCCCTGTCGCTTGTCGGAGGCCGAATAGTATTCGACGCCGAAGTCGGCGGCGTTCTGGGCCAGCGCTTCCACCTGGATGCGGCTTTCCTCGTTCTTGATGCCGAGATGGCGATCCGGCGAGGTCGGAACGTTGTGATCGACGACGGCGAGCGTCTTCTGCGGAGCGCGCACCTGACGGTTCGTCAGACGCAGGCCTTCGAACGCCTGCGGGCTCGTCACTTCATGGACGAGGTGGCGATCGATATAGAGAAGACAGGTGCCGTCATCCTGCTGATCGACGACGTGGTCGTCCCAGATCTTGTCGTAGAGGGTCCGTGGTGCGCTCATGGCGTGTCATCCATTGGAAAGAAGAAATCGGAAAAAGCCGGCTGGTCTGCCGGTAGAGATCAGGCTTCAAAAGCCGGGGCGGGCGCCCCCGAAGGATCTATCGAAGTCGGCTGTTGAGCGCCCCGGAAACACGCGCGTAAAAGCGTGCCGGCAGGCGCTTGTGATCCTGCAGCACGACGACATTCTGCGCGCGACATCCGAACTTGGATTCCATGGCGTCTCGAATAGCAGTTTCCAAGAGCGACTGCAAGTTTCGCCCGGGCGCAACCGACGCTCCGCAGCGCGGCTATCTTTACGGTATTGAACGATTCGCTCATGCTTCGCTTGCCAACCGGTTGAAAGTTTGAGACGCCGGAGACGTCCGTCATCCGGCGGACCTGGGGGGACATCATGACACGACCGATCACGTGGCGGGACCGCGCGCGCTATCAATTCGACAAGAGCATGGCGGCCGGGCCGATCGCGCTGATCGGCTGGCTGGCGGTCATCTCGCTGATCGTCATCGTGCTTGCCGGGCTGTTGCTGGCCGTCAGCGGCATCGCGCAGGATGGCGGCGAGCCCGTCTCCTTCATCGAGGGCGCGTGGGAATCGCTGATGCGCACGATGGATGCTGGCGCCATGGGCGGCGATGTCGGCTGGAGCTTCCGCGGCATCTCGCTGGCGGTCACCGTTGCCGGCATCTTCGTCTTCTCCGCGCTGATCGGCGTCCTCTCCTCCGGTCTTGACGAGAAGCTGGACGAGCTTCGCAAGGGGCGTTCCCACGTGCTGGAGAAGGACCACACGATCATCTTCAACTGGTCGCCGTCGATCTTCGACGTGATCTCCGAACTCGTCATCGCCAACCGCAGCCGGCGGCGGCCGCGCATCGTCATCATGGCGGGCAAGGACAAGGTGGAGATGGAGGACGAGATTGCCGACAAGATCCCCGATCTCGGCAACACCCGCATCATCTGCCGCAGCGGCGATCCGACCGATCTGCACGACATCAACATCGTCAATCCCCAGGCCTCCCGCGCCATCGTGCTTCTGTCGCCGGAGGGCGACTATGCCGATTCGCAGGTCATCAAGACGATCCTCGCGCTCGTGAACGATCCCTCGCGCCGCCCGGAGCGCTACCGCATCGCCGCCGAGATCCGCGATGCGGCCAATGCCGAGGTTGCGCGCATCGTCGGCGGCAGCGAATTGCAGCTGGTTCTGGCCGACGAGCTCATTTCCCGCATCGTCGTCAGCTCCAGCCGCCAGTCGGGCCTCAGCGGCGTCTATACCGAGCTGCTCGACTTCGACGGTTCGGAAATCTACGCGCTCGAGCAGCCCGACCTCGTGGGCAAATCCTTCGGCGCCGCCGTCATGGCCTACGATACCTCCACACTGATCGGCATCGGCACCACGGACGGGAAGGTGCATCTGAACCCGGCGCGGGACCATGTGATCGCCGCGGGCGAACGGGCCATTCTGATTGCCGAGGACGACGACACGATCCGCCTGCGCACGGGCGACTTCACCGTCGATCGCGACGTCATCCGCCCGCGGCCTCCGGTCACGCGCCGGGCGGAAACCACGCTTCTGCTCGGCTGGAATCGCAGGGGACCCATCATCACCCAGGAGCTGTCGCGCTACGTCCCGCCCGGGTCCCGCCTCATGATTGCCGCCGACACGCCGGAACTTCTCGATGAGGTGGCGGCCATGCCGTATCTGAAGGAGAACCTGTCGGTCGAGTGCCGCGTGATCGATACCAGCAACCGCGCAGCCCTCGATGCGCTCGATGTGCCTTCCTTCGATCACGTGCTGGTTCTGGGCTACAGCGACCATCTGGCCGCGCAGCCGGCCGATACGGCGACGCTCGTGACGCTGCTGCAGCTGCGCAAGATCGCCGAGGCCGCAAACACGCATATCGGCATCGTCAGCGAGATGATCGACGTGCGCAACCGCGATCTTGCCGCTGTCACCCGCGCCGACGACTTCGTCGTCAGCAACAAGCTCGTCAGCCTCATGCTGGCGCAGGCCTCGGAAAACGAGCTGATGGCCGATATCTTCGACGAGCTTCTCGACGAGGACGGCTCGGAAATCTATATGCGCGCCGTCACCGACTACATCGCGATCGACCGCCCGGTGAACTTCTACACAATCACGCTGGCAGCCCTGATGCGCGGCGAAGTGGCGCTCGGCTACAGCAAGGCTGGTGCCGCCGTTCGAGACGCGAGGGGCCTTGGCGGTGTGGTGGTCAATCCCGCCAAGGGTGAGGCGGTGCAGTACGAGGCGGGGGACAAGCTGATCATTCTCGCGCGCGACTGACCGCGTGACGACGGGCGCTCTTACCCCCGATGCCCGCGCCGCAGCCGTCTCTCCAGCCCGCGCAGCGCCAGCGACAGGCCGATGGTGAGAAGAAGATAGATATAGGCGACGATCGAGTAGGTCTCGAAGAAGCGGAAGGAGCCGGCGGCATAGACCTTGCCCATCTGGGTGATGTCCTGCACGCCGAGCACGGAGACGAGCGACGAATCCTTGATCATCGCGATGAAATCATTGCCGAGCGGCGGCAGGATGGTGCGGATGGCCTGGGGGAAGACCACGAGCCGGAACCGCTGGAACCGGTTGAGGCCCAGCGCCTCCGCCGCCTCCACCTGGCCCCGATCCACCGACTGGATACCCGCGCGAAAAACTTCGGCGATGAAGGCGGAATAGCCGATGGTAAGCGCGATGATCGCCCGCCACATCAGGGACAGGTCGCGCACCAGCACCGGCTCCATCGCGCCGGCTGAAATCAGCGGCGTCAAGGCGAGATTGATCAGCCAGACGAGCCCCGGCGTACCGACGAAGGCGATGTAGAACAGCAGCACGAGAACCGGAATGCCCCGCACCACCTCCGTGTAGAACCGGGCGACCTGACGCAGGACCGAGCGACGTGACAGCGCCATCAGCGCCACGCCGAGCCCGAGAAGCGTGGCAAGGGCAAAGCCGACGATCGTGACGAAGATCGTCACGCCGATGCCGGCGGCGACCACGGTGAAAACGCGGGAATAGAGATCGTTGACGGCGATGAGAATGGCGAGGCCGACGGCGATCGCGGCCAGCGCGATCAACCACCAGGGCAACTCCCGCGAGACGGTACCCCTGCCAGCCCGCGGGCGGTCATTGGGAAGGGATGCTTCGCTTGGAGAGGATTGCGACGACGGATCTAATGGGCGAAGCGGCATGGCGGGCTGCGTGTCCGATCAGCCGCTGCCTTACTCGCCCATCTTGAAATCGACGAACCACTTGCGGTTCAGCTTGTCCAGCGTGCCATCCGCCTTCAGCGCCGCGATGGCCGCGTTCACCGGCGCGACCAGCTTGGAGCCCTTGGGGAAGATGAAACCGAAGTCCTCGGTGCCGAGCGGCCCGCCGATCAGCTTCAGCCCGCCGTCCGACGTATCCACATAACCCTTGCCGGCCGTACCGTCCGTCAGCACCACATCGACATCACCGGCCTTCAGGGCCTGTACCGTCGCGCCGAAGGTTTCGAACAGCTTGACGCGCGGGTTCTGCTCGTTGCCGTCGAGCACTTCGTAGATGGCGGTGTAGAACGGCGTCGTTCCCGGCTGGGCGCCGACGAGACCTTCGGAAAGCGCGGCAAAGGACTTTCCGTCCGTAAACCGGGCCTCATCGCCGCGCACCAGCATGAATTGCTCGGAGCGCATATAGGGATCTGAGAAGTCCACCTTTTCCTTGCGCTCTTCCTTGATGGTGATGCCGGTCATGCCCATGTCGTACTGCCCGTCGGAAACGGACTGGATCATCGCATCCCAGCTGGTATTGCGATACGTCACCTTGGCGTTCAAGCGCTTGGCGACCTCGCCTACCGCATCATACTCCCAGCCGGCGGCCTCACCGGTTTTCGGGTCGATGAACTGCAGCGGCGGATAAGCATTTTCCGTTACCACGACGATCTCGCGCCCGCCGAGATCGGGAAGATCGGCGGCGGCAGCATTGATCGGCAGAAGGGCAAGGACGGTCAGACCGGCGAGAACATGGCGGCGGGAAAACATGAGGCATCTCCTGGCGTGTGACGCGCGAGACTGTCACGAAACTTGCCCGAACGGCAAGAGCCGAGCGGGCGGTAAGGGCATTTCCACGGCAGCGCCAGTGTGCAAACAGAGGAGGAAATTGATCGCCGTTCCCACGTCTCCCGCAAAACAATTGCCGTCCAGGCGGCGTCCGGCCTGTCATGGTTCTGTTTTCAGCCCTATCGGCGTAAAACCTGCCTCCTTCCCCCTCCCTCGGCTTGTCCCTACAATTTTTCGGCAAGGACCACGATCCTCACGCGACGAACGGCCTTTTGGAAGGAATGCTTCATGAAACACACACTCGCACCCGCTCTGCTCGCCCTCTCTCTCTCGCTCGGATCGCTTCTGACGGCAGTCCCATCGCAGGCGCAGGAAGCCGTGGTGGCCGCGCCCGATGGGGAGGCGCTGTTCACCAGTCCAGATCCGCAACTCAACGCCAACAAGCAGGTTGCCCTCGGCATCGTCAGGGACCTGCTGGAAGCCAACCACTGGGACAAGGCCGACCGGTATCTGACGGAGCGCTATCTCCAGCACAATCCGAACGCGGCATCGGGCCGCGCCGGCGTGGTCGCTTATTTCACGCAGTTTCTCAAACGTGAACCTACACCGATCCCCGAGAAGATGAAAACACCGATCGCCTTCGTCACGGCGGAAGGCGATCTCGTCACCGTCGGCTATGTCAGGGAAATCAAGGACGAGAAAGATCCGTCGAAGAGCTACACCACCACATGGTTCGACACATGGCGCATCAAGGACGGCAAGGCCGACGAACACTGGGACCCGGCAACGAAAGACTGAGCCGGTTTATCCCGCTTGCCGGACATGAAAAAGCCGCCGGTTCGCACCGGCGGCTTTTTCGAATGGGACGATCCGAAGATCTTATTCTGCAGACTTTGCGTCTTCGGCAGCCTTTGCAGCGGCGGCCTCTTCAGCGGCCTTGGCGGCGGCGGCCTCAGCGGCTGCGGCTTCTGCTGCTGCCTTTTCGGCGGCGAGCGCCTGGGCAGCTGCAACCTTTTCAGCTTCCAGACGGGCCTTTTCCTCGGCAGCCGACTGGCGAGCCGTGTCGTTCAGCTTGCGGGCGCGCGTGCCGGTGTTCTCGACGATACGAGCCGACTTGCCGCGACGATCGCGCAGGTAATAGAGCTTGGCGCGACGGACCTTACCGCGGCGAACGATCTCGACGCTTTCGACCATCGGCGAATAGACCGGGAATACGCGCTCGACGCCTTCGCCGTAGGAGATCTTGCGAACGGTGAAGCTCTCGTTGATGCCGCCACCCGAACGGGCGATGCAGACGCCTTCATAGGCCTGCACGCGGGTACGGGTCCCTTCCGTCACGCGTACGTTGACGCGGAGCGTGTCGCCTGCGGAGAATTCCGGGAGGGTACGCTTGGCTTCGATCTTGGCGGCCTGTTCGGCTTCCAGCTGCTGGATGATGTTCATCGGTTTAACCTTGCTTTCTTCTCAAACAGTCAGAGCGCCAGGTGTGTCCTTCGGGCAATGCCTCTGGACAGGTCTCTTCCGGTTGAAGAGCGTCGGCGGATACACCATTCATTGTTGACGGTCGCGGGCGGAACCCGAGCCGGTGCGGCCTATACACCGGGATCACCGATTTGTCACCCCTTAACCGGCGGGATTCTGGCTGAAGCAGCGGGGCTTTCGAAGCGAAGAAGGCTTGTGTCGCCGTCATCGATCACCGCGACGCCATCGAAGGCTGCGGTAACGCTGCGCCAGAACAATCCTGCCACTACGTTCTCCCTGGCGACGCCAAGCTCCCAGACACCCGGATGCCGCGCAAACAGTCGGTTGGCCGCATATTGTCCAAGGCCCGTTCTGTGGAATTCCGACACCACGCAGAATTCCGCCATCGCATGATCGACCGGCACTCCTGAGCACGAATGGCGGTTGACCAGGGCAAAACCCGCGGGATTCCACGCATCCTCCTGCACAACCTCGATCAGATAGGCCCAACGATCAATGTCTTCGAAATAAAGATCGAAATAGGGGTAGGCGGGATCGACGGAGCAGAAGGCGGAAAGCCCATGGAGATACGCATCGAGAAGATCTCGCAGCACGCCCTTATCGCGTACAGTGGCCTGTCGAATGCGCCAAATGTCGTTTTTCGAAGAAATGTCGGACAAAGTCATACAGAGACGCTCCTTGCGCGGACAAGCGTCCTTGCGTTTATGCGCGAGGGCTATACCACGAAAAACAGCCCTTTTTCGATGAGTCGCCGATGTCCGTCACAACCGCCGTTCTTCTTTTTCTCGCCGGCTTCCTGTCGAGTGCCGTCAATGCGGTGGCGGGCGGTGGCACGTTCCTCACCTTCGGCGCGATGACGCTGGCCGGCCTGCCGCCGATCGTCGCCAATGCGACCTCTTCCATCGTGCAGTTCCCCGGTTACATCACCTCGGCGCTGGCCTATCGGCGCGAGTTGATGGCCGACCGGCGGATGGCGGTCATGCTGGGGCTTCTCTCGGCCGTCGGCGGCCTCATCGGCGCCGGCATCCTCCTGATGCTGTCCAATCCGTCGTTCCGGGCGCTCGTTCCGTGGCTCCTGCTGGGTGCGACGGCGATCTTTGCGGCCGGTCCGTTGTTGCGCCCGACGTCGCGAGAGGTTGGCGCGCCGCTCGGTGTCCTCGGCCTTCTCGGGCAGTTCGCGACGTCGATCTATGGCGGATTCTTCGGGGCGGGCATGGGCATCATGATGCTGGCCGTGCTGGGGCTGACGGCCGGCGGCGGATATCACCGGATCAATGCGCTGAAGAACCTGCTCGCCGTGGTCATCGCCGCCATCGCCGTGGTCGTCTTCACCTTTGGCGGGGTCGTCTCCTGGCTGGAAGCAGCCGTGATGATCCCGGGCGGGGCGCTCGGCGGCTATAGCGGCGTCTGGCTGGCGCGCCGCATCCCGCAAGCGATCATCCGCGCCTTCGTCGTTGCGGTCGGCCTGCTGCTCGCCTTCTATTATTTCGTGACCGGCTGAGACAAATGGGGCTAAGACAGCAGATCGGGCCGGCGCTCCCGCGTCAGCCGCTCGGCCTCCGCCCGTCGCCAGCGCTCGATAGCGCCGTGATTGCCGGAGGTCAGTACGGCGGGGATCTCCCGCTCTTCGAAGACCTGCGGCCGCGTATAATGCGGATGCTCCAGCAGCCCGCCCTCGAAGCTTTCATGCACGCCTGAAAGCGCGTTGCCCATGACGCCGGGCAGGATACGCACGACGGCATCGAGCAGCGTCAGCGCCGCAGGTTCGCCGCCCGAGAGGATGTAATCGCCGATCGAGACCTCTTCGAGCGCGCGCGCATCGATAATCCGCTGATCGACGCCCTCGAACCGGCCGCAGACGATGACGGCTCCCGGCCCGGCAGCGATCTCGCGCACCCGCGCCTGGCTCAGCGGGCGCCCGCGCGGGCTCATCAGCAGTCTTGGCCGCGCATCATCGCTCGACACGTGGTCGATGGCGCGCCCGAGAATATCCGCCCGCAGCACCATGCCCGCGCCGCCGCCGGCCGGCGTATCATCCACGGTCCGGTGCCTGTCCTCGGCAAAGTCGCGAATCTGCACGGCATCGAGCGACCATTGTCCACGCTCCAGCGCCCTGCCTGCCAGCGAATGGCCGAGATGTCCGGGAAACATCTCCGGATAGAGCGTCAGGACGGTGGCGCGGAACGCCATGGTGGCGCTCATTCGTCGGACGCGTCGGGATCGAACGGCCCGGCCGGATCGTCCTTGTCATCGACCAGACCGGCGGCCACGGGATCGACCAGCAGCGTGCCGCCCTCAAGGTCGATCTCGAGCACGGAGAATTCGGAAAACGGAATGAGAACCGGACGTCGGCCAGGGCCTTTGAGCTCCAGAAGGTCGCCGGCTCCGAAATCGAACACGCCGGTCACCACGCCATAGCTCTTGCCCTCGGCGTCCTTCGCCTCCAGCCCTTCGAGATCGGCATAGAAGAACTCGTCCTCGTCGAGATCGTCGTCCGGCAGGTTTTCCCGCTCGATGAACAGGTCGAGCCCGTTCAGCGCCTCGGCGGCCGTCCGGTCGTTGATGCCGCGAAAGCGGACGACCACGACGTTCTTGCTCTCGCGCACCTCCAGCACCTCGAAGACGCGGCCGTCCTCGCTGTGGAGATGACCATAGTCGCCCAGCGCCGTCGGCTCTTCGGCAAAGCTCTTCACGCGGACTTCGCCGCGCAACCCTTGCGCGCCCCCGATCGTGCCCATCAGGACGGGATTCTTCAGCTTGCTCATCGATGAACCGTTCTTGAGATCATTCGTCGGAAAGATTTCGCGACCCCATAAACGAAAACGGGCGGCATGAAAATGCCGCCCGTCCCCGAAGATGCGTAAAGGGTCGATTACTCGGCAGCGGCAGCAGCGGCGTCTTCGGCCTTCTGCTTGGCTTCGGCGGCGCGCTCGGTCGCCTTCTTGCCGGGCTTACCCTTGGTCGGGTTGCTACGGGCTTCGCGCGTCACGATGCCGGCTTCGCTGAGGAAGCGCAGAACGCGGTCGGTCGGCAGGGCGCCGTGGTCGAGCCAATGCTGGATGCGCTCGTTGTTCAGTTCAACGCGCTTGGCATCGTCCTTGGCAAGCATCGGGTTCCACGAGCCGACCTTTTCGAGAAAGCGGCCGTCGCGGGGCGAACGGGCGTCGGCGATGACGACCTGGTAGAACGGACGCTTCTTGGAACCGCCGCGGGCGAGACGAATTTTCAGTGCCATGTCAATAACTCCTTGAATGTTGGCGTGCCGCGGATGCGGCCTGATGTCGGTATGCGAAAGCCGTCAATCCTTCAGATCGGCGGCGATGTCTTCGTGATGCCGGATGACTTCCTTGATGATGAAGTTCAGGAACTTCTCGGCGAAATCCGGATCCAGATGAGCGTCCTGTGCTAAGCGGCGCAGGCGTTCGATCTGGTATTCCTCGCGCGCCGGGTCGGCCGGCGGCAAATCGTGACGGGCTTTCAGAACGCCCACGGCCTTCGTGCAGCGGAAGCGCTCGGCAAGCATGTGCACCAGCGCCGCATCGATATTGTCGATCGACTGGCGGTAGCCGGAAAGCTCATCGCGGATGGCAGGGTCGATGCTCATAGGGTCGATGCTCATACGGGCCTCACTTCTTCTTCGGCAGGCCGGGAAGGCCCGGGAAGCCGCCGCCAAGGCCGGGCAGCTTGCCGCCGCCGAGACCCGGAAGGCCTCCCATACCGCCCGGCATTCCCTTGCCGAGGCCGGCCGCTTCCGCCTGCTTCTGCAGCGCTTCCAGCTGCTTGGGGTCGAGGCTCGACAGGTCGCCCATGCCGCCACCCATGCCACCGAGACCCATCTTGCCGGCCAGGCCGCCCATCATCTGCTTCATCATGCCGCCGCCCTTCTTGCCGCCCATGGCCTTCATCATGTCGGCCATCTGGCGGTGCATCTTGAGCAGCTTGTTGATGTCGGCGGCATCCGTGCCGGAGCCGGCCGCGATGCGCTTCTTGCGGGAATGCTTGAGGAGATCGGGATTGGCGCGCTCGGCCTTGGTCATGGACGAAATGATCGCCATCTGGCGCTTGAACATGCGGTCGTCGAGACCGGCTGCGGCCATCTTGTCCTTCATGCCGGACATGCCGGGCATCATGCCCATGATACCGCCCATGCCGCCCATCTTCTGCATCTGGGAGAGCTGGTCGGAGAGATCGTTGAGGTCGAACTTGCCCGACTTCATCTTGGCGGCCATGGCCGCCGCCTTCTCGGCATCGATATTCTCGGCGGCCTTCTCGACCAGCGACACGATGTCGCCCATGCCGAGGATGCGGTCGGCGACCCGGCGCGGATGGAACTCGTCCAGCTCCGACATCTTCTCGCCGACGCCGATCAGCTTGATCGGCTTGCCGGTGACGGCGCGCATGGAAAGCGCCGCACCGCCACGGCCATCGCCATCCATGCGGGTCAGCACGAGGCCGGTGATGCCGACGCGCTCATCGAAGTTGCGGGCGAGGTTCACGGCATCCTGACCGGTCAGCGCATCGGCGACCAGCAGGATTTCATGCGGGTTCGAGCGCCGCTTGATCTCGGCCATCTCGATCATCAGCGGCTCGTCGATATGCGTGCGGCCGGCGGTGTCGAGGATGACGACGTCATGGCCGCCAAGCTTTGCCGCCTGCACGGCACGCGCGGCGATATCGGTCGGCGACTGCCCGGCGATCACAGGCAGCGTGTCGATGCCCGCCTGCACGCCGAGCTGGCGCAGCTGTTCCTGGGCTGCCGGCCGACGCGTGTCGAGCGAGGCCATCAGGACCTTCTTCTTGTCGCGCGTGTTCAGCCGGTGGGCGATCTTGCCCGAGGTCGTGGTCTTGCCCGAGCCCTGCAGACCGACCATCATGATGACGACGGGGGCGGGCGCATTGAGATCAATGGAAACGCCGGTGGCGCCCAGCATCTCGACCAGCTCGTCATGGACGATCTTGACGACCATCTGCCCGGGCTTGATCGATTTCAGAACGTTCGCGCCGACGGCTTTTTCGCGCACGCGATCGGTGAAGGACCGCACGACTTCCAGCGCCACGTCGGCTTCCAGCAGCGCACGGCGAACCTCGCGCAGGGCAGCCGAAACATCGGCTTCCGACAGCGCACCGCGTCCCGTCAATCCATTGAGGATCGAACCAAGGCGGTCCTGGAGGCTTTCAAACATCGGCTCTTCCTTCTCGTTTACGGCGATGCCGCAAACGTGGGTTCCGGGTCGTTTTCAAACAAGACGCAAAGCCGAACGGCACCCGAGGGCGCATCGCGCTGTCGGGTGTTGACCTCCGGGAACGTTTATACCTTGAAAGGGTCCCGGTCGGCGGCTCGGAGTCGTGTCTCGTCGCAGATGGAGCGCGGTAAACAGCAAACGGCCCGGAAAGTCAAGGCTTGCTACCTTCATGCTTCTCCGGGGCCATCGATCCAATACTGGAAGGTGCCGCTTTCCGATGGCGCCGGAAAGAAAAAGCCGCCATCATCACCTATCACGTCGGGCACCGACTGCTGCCAAAGACGACCGCTCGTTCACGGGGACATCGATGAAACGCCGCACGTTCTTCAAATGGTCGCTCGCTGGCGCTGTCGCCGTCATGTCCGGCGGCTTCACCGCAAGGAGCAGCATGGCCGCGAACCGCTACTATAAAGGCCCCGTCAGCGACCATTTCGACGGCACCCGCTTCTTCAATCCCGGCGGCGTCGAGCCCAACGGCTTCGGCGATCTCCTGCGGTGGAGATTTAACGGCCAGCGGGCAACCTGGCCCGAGACGCCCGATCCCCGCGCGACCGTGATCAAACCGGATGTATCAGTGACCGGGCAAAACATGCGCGTCACCATGGTCGGCCATGCCTCCATGCTGATCCAGGTGGCGGGCCTGAACATCCTCACCGATCCCGTCTGGTCGGAACGCGCGAGCCCCGTCTCCTTTGCCGGCCCGCGCCGCGTCTCGCCGCCCGGCATCCGCCTTGAGGATCTGCCGCGCATCGATGTCGTGCTGATCAGCCACAATCATTACGACCATCTCGATCAATCAACGATCGCGCGCCTCGATGCAGCCCATAAGCCGACCTTTGTCACGCCGCTCGGCAACGACATCTTCATCCGCAAGGCCGCACCGGATGCGCGGATCGCGCTCATGGACTGGGGCGATGCTTTGGACGTCAGGGATGGCATCTCGATCCACTGCGAGCCGGCGCATCACTGGTCGGCGCGCGGCCTCGGCGACCGGCGAAAGGCGCTGTGGGCGGCCTTCGTCATCTCGACGCCGGCCGGCCGGATCTACCATATCGGCGACACCGGCTTTCACGACGGCATCAACTACCGCGCGGCGGAGAAGACATATGGCAGCTTCCGCCTCGCCATCCTGCCGATCGGCGCTTACGAGCCGCGTTGGTTCATGAAAGGGCAGCATCAGAACCCGGACGAAGCGATCCAGGGCATGCGTCTTGCCAACGCCGCCTATGTCGTCGGCCATCACTTCGCGACAATCCAGCTGACCGACGAGGCCATGGACGCGCCGGAAAGGGCGCTGGAGGCAGCGCTGGCAAAACATAACGTCGATCCCGCCCGCGTTCGCCCGCTCCATGCCGGCGAAGTCTTCGACGTGCCTCCGGAAAGGACCCCCGAATGACCGCCCGCACCTTTCACCAGCCGGTGGATGCCGCCGAAACGCCGCGCTTTGCCGGCCACTCCACCTTCATGCGGTTGCCCGCCGTCCAAGACGCCGGCGGCCTCGATATCGCGCTCGTCGGCATTCCGTGGGATGGCGGCACGACGAACCGGGCCGGCGCGCGCCACGGGCCGCGAGAGGTGCGCAACCAGTCGAGCCTGATGCGGCGCGTCCATCACGTCACCCTCACCGAGCCGTTCAGCATTGCCAATGTCGCCGATGTCGGCGATCTCGCCGTCAATCCGATTGATCTTCTCGATGGCCTGAAACGGATCGAAACCGGCATGCGCGCCATCGTCGAGACCGGAGCGATCCCGCTATCCGTCGGTGGCGATCACCTGACGACGCTGCCGGTCATGCGCGCGGTGGCCGCTGGCGGTGCGGTCGGCATGATCCATTTCGACGCGCATTCGGACACCAACGACACTTATTTCGGCGGCAATCGCTATACGCACGGTACGCCGTTCCGCCGCGCCATCGAGGAGGGGCTGCTCGATCCGAAACGCACGGTGCAGATCGGCATTCGCGGCTCGATCTACGCAACCGACGAGCACGACTGGGCGCGCGCCCAAGGCATCCGCGTCATCTATATGGAGGAATGCATCCGGCGCGGCATCGCCGACGTGATGGCGGAAGCGCGCGCAATTGCAGGGAGCGGGCCGACCTATGTCAGCTTCGACATCGACTGCATCGACCCCTCCATGGCGCCCGGCACGGGGACGCCCGAGATCGGCGGCTTTACCACCCGCGAGGCGCAGGCGCTGGTGCGGGACCTTAAGGGCGTGCGGATCGTGGCGGCCGATGTCGTGGAGGTCGCGCCGCCCTTCGACATCGCGGGCATGACGGCGCTGGCTGGCGCGACCATTCTCTTCGAACTGCTCTGCGTGATCGCGGAGGGTGTCGCCGCGCGCCGTTGACGGCGCGCCTCCGCTCATCCCGCCCTTTGACCGCCACGTCTCGCCCTCTGGTAATCCCGGGCATTTTCCGCCATATACGCCCTTTCTCACGGCCTTTGCGCAAACGTATGGACAGGCATGGACACCACGGTCGACTTCGCAAGGATGAACGGGCTCGGCAACGCCATTCTGGTGGTGGACATGCGCGGCAGGAGCGATGCCGTGACCCCGGCGGCGGCCATCGCGCTCAATGCCGACCCGCAGACCCGCTTCGACCAGATCATGGCGATCCACGACCCGAAGGCATCGGGTACCGATTCCTGGATCGACATTCTGAACTCCGACGGCACCAGGGCGCAGGCCTGCGGCAATGGCATGCGCTGCGTAGTGCAGGCGCTGGCGGCGGAAACCGGCCGCAAGACCTTCACCTTTCATACGGTTGCGGGCGTCCTCAACGCCGAGGAACATGCCGACGGCACGATTTCGGTCGACATGGGCAGACCGGTGTTCGAGTGGAACCGCATTCCCCTTGCCGAAGACTTCCACGACACGAGCCGCATCGAGCTGCAGATCGGCCCGATCAACGATCCCGTGCTGCATTCGCCCTCCGTCATGTCGATAGGCAATCCCCATGCGATCTTCTGGGTCGAGCGCGATGTCATGTCCTACGACCTCGCACGCTTCGGCCCGCTGCTCGAAAACCACCCGATGTTTCCCGAGCGCGCCAACATCACGCTTGCGCAGGTGACATCGCGGAGCGGCATGACCACCCGCACCTGGGAACGCGGCGCCGGATTGACGCTGGCCTGCGGCTCTGCCGCCTGCGCGGCGGCCGTCAGCGGTGCGCGCACCGGGCGCACGGGGCGCAAGGTGACGGTGACCGTTGCCAGTGCCGTGCCTTCCGGCACGCTCATCATCGACTGGCGCGAGCGCGACGATCATGTCGTCATGACCGGGCCTGCGTCCTGGGAGTGGTCCGGCCGCGTCGATCCCGCGACCGGCACGTTCTCGCGCGAACCCGATGCCGGAGCGACAGGGACAGCGACAGCGACAGGGGCAAAGGCAGAGTGAGCGGCGTCGAGATCATCACCTTCGGCTGCCGCCTGAACACCTACGAATCCGAAGTCATGCGCGGCGCGGCCGAAAAAGCGGGGCTGAACAATGCCGTGCTGGTGAACACCTGCGCCGTGACCGGCGAGGCCGTGCGCCAGGCCCGCAAGGCGATCCGCCGCGCAAGACGCGAGCACCCGGACGCCCGCATCATCGTCACTGGCTGTGCCGCCCAGACCGAAGCCGGCAGTTTTGCCGCCATGCCGGAAGTGGACGCCGTTCTCGGCAATGCGGAAAAGCTGGACAGCGGCGCCTATCGCGCCCTGCCCGATTTCGGCGTTGCCGGCGAGGAGAAGCTTCGCGTCAACGACATCATGAGCGTGCGGGAAACCGCGCCGCAGATGGTGCGGATGATCGAGGGTCATGTGCGCGCCTTCGTGCAGGTGCAGAACGGCTGCGACCATCGCTGCACTTTCTGCATCATTCCCTATGGCCGTGGAAATTCCCGCTCGGTGCCGATGGGCGCCGTCGTCGATCAGGCGCGCATGCTGGTGGAGAACGGTTATCGCGAGATCGTGCTGACCGGCGTCGATGCCACCAGCTATGGCGGCGACCTGCCCGGCGCGCCGACGCTCGGCCTTCTAGCCAAGACCCTTCTGAAGCAGGTGCCGGAGCTTGCGCGCCTGCGCCTCTCGTCTATCGACAGCATCGAGGCCGACCGGCACCTGATCGACCTGATCGCCGACGAGCCGCGCTTCATGCCGCACCTGCATCTCTCGCTCCAGCACGGCGACGACATGATCCTCAAGCGGATGAAACGGCGGCATTCGCGAGCCGACGCTCTTGCCTTCATGAAAGAAGCACGTCGCCTGCGCCCCGGCATCGCCTTCGGCGCCGACATGATTGCCGGCTTTCCCACCGAGACGGAAGAGATGTTCCAGCAAGCCGGAACACTGGCGCGGGAGGCTGATATCGCAAGCCTCCACGTCTTCCCCTACAGCCCGCGCGAAGGCACGCCCGCCGCCCGCATGCCGCAGCACGATCCCTCGCTGATCCGGGAGCGCGCCGCGCGCCTGCGCGCCATCGGCGAGGATCTGGCCCGCGACCACCTGACCTCCATGGTCGGCACCGCGCAGACCGTGCTGGTCGAAAGCAACGGCACCGGCCACACGGAAAACTTCACCCGCGTCGCGACACCGGGGCTCGAGCCCCGCTCGCTGGTCGCGACGACGATCACGGGCCACGATGGCAGGAACCTCTCCATCGACACCGCCGAAAGACAGGCCGCGTGATATCAGCGGCCCCGCAGGTTTCAGGATATAAGATGGCGTTCGACTTCCTCAAAAGGGTCTTCACATTCGATCAGGTGCCGGCGGAAGCGCCCGTTGCCCCGCCTGCGGACGCCCCGCCCATGGACGAGAGCGCGCCGGATACGGTGACGCCTGCGGAGGTCACACCCCCAGCTCCGGCTCCGGTCGGCGAAGACATCAAGGCTTTCGAACCGAACCTTGCCGCCGATGCCGCGCCGGACGATGCCCTGCCCCTTGCCGAGGATCCGGTTCTTGCCGAGGAAATCGCCACGGCCGGCGGTCCTTCGGCGGATGATGAAGCAGAGGCCGAAGACGCGGACGAGACGCTGCTCCCGCTTCCGCCAGCTGAAGATATCGGCGATCTCGGCGTCGTGCCGTTGTCGCTGCTGGAGGCAGAGGCGGAGCTTCCCCCCGGCGAAAACCCGACCGCCGACCTTGAGCGGCCGCGCGACATGTCCGCGCTGCCGGCAGGTTTTGCCACGGGGCCGGCGCCCGAGCCGGAGGCCGCCCCTGAGACCGGGCGCCTCACATGGTTCCAGCGCCTGCGCGCCGGCCTGTCGCGCACCTCGTCGCAGCTGACCGGCCAGATCACGGCGCTCTTCACCAAGCGCAAGCTGGACGACGCCACGCTCGAAGAGCTGGAAGACCTCCTGATCCAGGCCGACCTTGGCGTCGAGACCGCGCTGCGCATCACCGATACGCTCGCCTCCGAGCGCTATGGCCGCGACGTTTCGGGTGCCGATGTCTCGCGCATCATGGCAGCCGAGATCACCAAGGTTCTGACGCCGGTCGCCAAGCCGCTGCAACTCGACCTCAACCATCGCCCCCACGTCATCCTCGTCGTCGGCGTCAACGGCACGGGCAAGACGACGACCATCGGCAAGCTCGCCGCCAAGCTTTCGGGCGCTGGCCTGAAGGTCATGCTCGCCGCCGGCGACACCTTCCGCGCCGCCGCCATCGAGCAGCTGAAGATCTGGGCCGACCGGACGAACAGCCACATCGTTTCCTCCCGGCTCGGCGCAGACGCCGCGGGCCTCGCCTACGAGGCCTTCGAGGAAGCGCGCCGGCAAAAGAGCGACGTGCTGATCATCGACACCGCCGGTCGCCTGCAAAACCGCACGGAACTGATGGCGGAACTCGAAAAAATCGTCCGCGTGCTCGGCAAGCTCGATCCGGATGCGCCGCATACGGTGCTCCAGACGCTGGACGCCACAACCGGGCAGAACGCGCTCAACCAGGTCGAGATCTTCCGCAACGTTGCCGGCGTCAACGGGCTGATCATGACCAAACTCGACGGCACCGCCCGTGGCGGCATCCTCGTCGCCATCTCCGCCAAGCACAAGCTGCCGGTCTATTTCATCGGCGTCGGCGAGGGCATCGACGATCTCGAACCCTTCGAGGCCCAGGATTTCGCCGAGGCGATTGCCGGGATCGCGGATTAGGCATTGCGCCTCGCCGAAATTCCGCCGCCGTCTGCGGCCACATCACACGCATCTCAGATAAAGACCACAAGGCAGAGACGATGAAGACCGAACGGCCCGTAGACAACGACGTCACGCCGACCCCCGCCGAGCGTCACCACCCGGGCCTGAAGCTCGCTCTGGAACTCGGGCCTCTGCTCGTCTTCTTCTTCGCCAACATGCGCGGACCTTGGCTCGCCGAGACCTTTCCGGTTCTCACCGAACTCGGCGGTCCGCTCTTCATCGCCACCGGCCTCTTCATGGCGGCGACGGTCATCTCGCTGGTCGTCTCGAAGATCGTGCTCGGTCATCTCCCCGTCATGCCCTTCGTTTCGGGCATCGTCGTCCTGGTGTTCGGTTCGCTGTCGATCTGGCTGCAAAACGACACGTTCATCAAGATGAAGCCGACCATCGTCAACACGCTATTCGGCGCGGTCCTTCTGGGCGGGCTGTTCTTCGGCAAGTCGCTGCTCGGCCACGTCTTCAACGCCGCCTTCCAGTTGGACGCGGCCGGCTGGCGCAAGCTGACCCTGCGCTGGGGCATCTTCTTCCTGTTTCTGGCCGTCCTCAACGAGGTCGTCTGGCGCGGTGCCGCGGTCTGGTATGCGCCCGACGCGCAGGCGGCCGATGATTTCTGGGTGGCGTTCAAGGTCTGGGGCACCATGCCGATTACCATCCTCTTCACCATGGCGCAGATGCCGCTCATCCTGCGGCACTCCGTCGAATCGGCGTCCGACAAGATATGACCGCCGTTCCACCACCCCTCGGTCCCCTGCCTGCCGAAGCCCGGCCTGTCGAAGCCCGGCCCCGCAGCCGCACCCTGCTGTGGATCGGCGCCTGCATCGGCATTCTCGCGTTTCAGGTGGCTGCGGAGCTCTTCATGGGCCGTACGCCGATCTGCACCTGCGGCGTCGTCAAGCTGTTCGAACCGGTCGTCAACAGTCCCGGCAATTCCCAGCACCTTGCCGACTGGTACACGCCGTCCCACATCATCCACGGCTTCCTGTTCTACGCGCTGACGGCCTGGCTCTTTCCGAGAAAGCCGCTCGCCGCCCGGCTGTTCGTCGCGACTGTCATCGAAGCAGGCTGGGAACTGCTGGAAAACTCGCCCATCATCATCGAGCGCTATCGCTCCGCGACCGTTTCGCTGAACTATGTCGGCGACAGCGTCCTGAACTCGGCCATGGACACCGTCTTCATGGCGCTCGGCTTCCTCGCTGCCGCTCGTCTGCCCGTTGCCGTAACGATCACCATCGCCATCGTCTTCGAACTGTTCACCGGCTGGCTGATCCGCGACAACCTCACCCTCAATGTGCTGATGCTGGTCTGGCCGCTGGACGCGGTGAAGGCATGGCAGGGCGCGCTTTGAGCGTCAATTCGCTCTGTCCGCTCAGCAAAGAACACGCTTCAGGAACCCGCTGAAGCCTTCTCGATCGCGGGCATCAGGCCTTCGCGCAGGCTGCGGTCGTCAAAGGGGCCGACGCGCTTGTAGAGGATCGTGCCGTCGGGTGCGACGAGATAGGACTCTGGAATCCCGTAGACGCCCCAGTCGATGGCGGCGCGGCCGCGCGGATCGACGCCGATGGCGGAGAAGGGATTGCCGAGCTCGTCAAGGAAACGCAGCGCGTTGTCCGTCTGGTCCTTGTAGTTGATGCCGACGACTTGCAGACGCGGGTCTTTTGCCAGAGCGAGGATAACGGGGTTTTCCGCACGGCAGGGTACGCACCAGGACGCCCAGACATTGACGAGCGTGAGCTTGCCCTTCACTGCCGCATCCGTCAGCGCGGGCATGGCCGCATTCCCGAGCGTAGCGCCTTCCAGCGCCGGCAAAGCGAGAGAGGGCGCCTTCGTGCCGATGAGCGCGGACGGAATTTCGCTGATATCGCGACCGGAATCGAGCTGGCTCCAGAACACGGCGGCAAGGCAGGCAAAGACGGTCAGCGGCAGCAGCGCCAGCGCCAGACGGCCTTTCGTCGTCGCGCGGTTTTCCGGCAGGTCGTTCTCAGGCAGGTCGCTCACGGTGCACCTCCGCCGGCCGAGCGGCGGCGGATGCCGGCCTCTTCCAGCGCCCGCAATTCGCGGCGCCGGGCGCGCGCGTCGAGAACGACCCAGGCGATGAGGGTCGCGACCGCGACGAGCGCGGCCCCATAGCTGGCGACGACATAGCCGAGATGCGCGCTCATGCGGACGCCGCGCCCCGCGCAGCCTGTCGGCGCATGGCGGCAATGCGCCGCCGCCAGATTTCCGTGCGCATCGCCGCCAGATGCAGCGTGAAAAACAGGCAGGTGAAGGCGAGCGCCATGACAAGAAGCGGGCGCAGGAACTCCGGATCGATGGCCGAACCGCCAAGACGCAGCACGCTTGCCGGCTGGTGCAGCGTGTTCCACCAGTCGACGGAGAACTTGATGATCGGAATGTTGACAAAGCCGACGAGGATCAGCACGGCGGAAACCTTCGCCGCCCGTCCGGCATCGTCCATGGCGCGGTTGAGCGCGATCAGGCCGAGATACATGAGAAAAAGGATGAAGACGGAGGTGAGCCGCGCATCCCACACCCACCACGTGCCCCACATCGGCTTGCCCCAGAGCGAGCCGGTGACGAGCGCCAGCGCCGTGAAGCCGGCCCCGATGGGTGCCGCGCATTTCGCTGCGACGTCGGCCAGCGGATGACGCCAGACGAGCGTGCCGAGCGCGGAGGCCGCCATGACGGTATAGCCCATCATCGACAGCCATGCGGCAGGCACATGGATATACATGATCCGCACCGTCTCGCCCTGCTGGTAGTCGGCCGCGGTGGTGAAACAGAGCGTCAGGCCGACCGCAAAGAGCAGCGCCGTCAGACCGGCGAGCCATGGCAGCAGCCACCCGGCCAGCGCGACGAAGCGCGTCGGATTGGCAAGGTCGGTAAAGCTGCGAATGGCAAGGCTTCTCTCACGCATGCGACCTCTCTACCAAGTTCACGAGGCCGCTTCAATGAACGTCGCGGCCACTGACACGGTCACCTTTGCGTCATTCGGAAGACGCGCGCAGGGCGACCGCCGCTGCCGCCGGGCCGAGGACGGCGAAGAAGAGCGTGATGGCCGAAAGGATCATAAACGGCGGCAGGAAGGGCGCGGGGTCCTCGACGGCGGCATAGGCCGCGCTGACGCCAAAAATGAGCACGGGAATGACGAGCGGCAGCACGAGGATCGACACGAGAAGCCCGCCGCGCGGCAGAGCCACGGCGACGGCGGCGCCCATCGCGCCGATCAGCGTGATCGCCGGCGTTCCCGCCAGAAGCGTCAGCATGGTGGCAAAGATGGCCGCCGGTTCCATGTTGAGAAACAGCCCGAGCAGCGGCGACACGAGCACGAGCGGCAGGCCGGACGCGGTCCAGTGGGCGAGGCATTTGACGAAGACAACAAGCACCAGCGGCGTCTCCTGCATCAACATCACGTCCAGAGCGCCATCCTCGCGCTCCGCCTGAAACAGGCGGTCGAGCCCGAGAAGCGAGGCCAGCAGCGCGCCGATCCACAGCATGGCCGGCCCCACCTGCGCCAGGAGCTTCAGGTCCGGCCCGAGCCCGAAGGGAACGACCGCGACGACGGCCATGAAGAAGAGGATGCCCGTCAGCGCACCGCCGCCGGCACGGGTCGCAAGCTTCAGGTCGCGCAGATAGAGCGCCATCATGACCGGCATCCCCGAAGTGACGAACGCGCGGGACGATCGCTTGCGATCCTCATGCCGGCACCGCAAAGCCGGTCATGGTCAGCATCTGCGCACCGGGAACGTCCAGAGCCTGATGCGTGGCGGCGATGACGATGCCGCCGGTGGCGCGATGTCCGGCGATCAGCGCCTCGACCATCCGCTCGCTCGCCGAATCCAGTGCTGCCGTCGGCTCGTCCATGAGCCAGACGGGACGATACGCGACCAGAAGCCGGGCAAGCGCCGCACGACGCTGCTGCCCGGCCGAGAGATAGCCGAACGGCAGGTGACCGAGCCCGCCAAGGCCCACCGCCTCCAGCGCGACCTCCGCATTGGTCGCGGCATCGTCGCCCTGACCGCTAAAGCGCGACCAGAAGATGAGATTCTCCGCAACCGTCAAATCGCGCTTCATCGCGTTACGGTGTCCGAGATAGTGAAGTGATTCGCGCACCGGCGCGGTGGGGTCGGCGATCCCTTCCAGCAGGATCGTACCGCTGTCTGCCGGATGAAGCCCGGCGAGCGTCCGCAGGAAGGTGGACTTTCCCGTGCCGTTTCGCCCGGTCACCAGCAGAGCGCCGCCAGCGTCCAGATCCAGGCAAACCGCCCGGAAGATCGGGTCTTCGCCGCGGCTGGCACCCAGCCCGTCCACACGCAGGCGAAATGGCATTCATCGTCCTTTTACGACGTTGGTCGCATTGAAAAAAATTGTCTCGAATTGACGGCGTTCGATCTGGCACGTTTTGGCGAAATTATCTATAACGCGCCCAACACGCCAGCGGTCGGCGTGAATTTCATCCTAGCGCCGAACATGGAATTTTTTTTCCACGTGCGGACAGCGGAAATGACCGTACCCGCATCCCAATCTGCGCCTCCAGGCGCTCGGGCGTTCGCACGTCAGTTTATGGCGATCAGACGGAACGGGGTATCCAAGTGTCCAAGTCCCTAGACAGTTTCAATTGTCGTTCGACCCTTACGGTCAACGGCGCGGACTATGTCTATTTCAGCCTGCCGAAGGCCGAAGAGAATGGTCTCGCCGGCATCTCGCGGCTGCCTTACTCGATGAAGGTCCTGCTGGAAAACCTGCTGCGCAACGAAGACGGCCGGTCCGTCACCAAGCAGGACATCCTCAACATTGCCGCCTGGCTCAACGACAAGGGCACGGCTGAAAACGAAATCGCCTACCGCCCGGCCCGCGTGCTCATGCAGGATTTTACCGGCGTTCCCGCCGTGGTCGATCTCGCGGCCATGCGCGACGCCATGGTGGCGCTCGGCGGCGATCCGGAAAAGATCAACCCGCTGGTGCCCGTCGATCTCGTCATCGACCACTCCGTCATCGTCGACGAGTTCGGCACGCCGAACGCGTTTGCCCGCAACGTCGAACTCGAATACGAGCGCAACGGCGAGCGCTACCGCTTCCTCAAGTGGGGCCAGCAGGCTTTCAAGAATTTTCGCGTCGTCCCCCCGGGTACCGGCATCTGTCACCAGGTCAACCTTGAATATCTCGGCCAGACGGTCTGGACCAAGGAAGAAGACGGCGAAACGGTTGCCTATCCCGACACCTGCGTCGGCACGGACAGCCACACCACGATGATCAACGGCCTCGGCGTGCTCGGCTGGGGCGTCGGCGGCATCGAGGCGGAAGCGGCCATGCTCGGCCAGCCCGTCTCCATGCTCCTGCCGGAAGTCATCGGCTTCAAGCTCACCGGCAAGGTCAAGGAGGGCGTCACCGCGACGGACCTCGTGCTCACCGTCGTGCAGATGCTGCGCAAGAAGGGCGTCGTTTCCAAGTTTGTCGAATTCTTCGGCCCCGGCCTCGATTCGATGACGCTGGCCGACCGCGCGACCATCGGCAACATGGGTCCGGAATACGGTGCGACCTGCGGCTTCTTCCCGGTCGATGGCGAAACCATCAACTACCTCACCATGTCCGGCCGCACGACGGACCGGATCGCACTGGTCGAAGCCTATTCCAAGGCGCAGGGCATGTGGCGCAATGGCGATGGCGCCGAATTGGTCTTCACCGACACGCTGGAACTCGACCTCGGCGACGTCGTGCCGTCCATGGCCGGCCCGAAGCGTCCCGAAGGCCGCATCCCGCTCGAAGGCATCGCACCCGGCTTCGCCACGTCGCTCGAAGCCGACTACAAGAAGCCCGGCCAGCTGGAAAACCGCTATCCGGTCGAAGGCACGGACTACGATCTCGGCCATGGCGACGTGGCGATCGCCGCCATCACCTCCTGCACCAACACGTCCAACCCCTCGGTTCTCATCGCGGCCGGCCTTCTCGCCCGCAACGCTGTCGCCAAGGGCCTGAAGAGCGCGCCGTGGGTCAAGACTTCGCTCGCTCCGGGAAGCCAAGTCGTCGGTGAATATCTCGAGAAGTCGGGCCTCCAGAAGGATCTCGACGCGCTCGGCTTCAACCTTGTTGGCTTCGGCTGCACGACCTGCATCGGCAACTCCGGCCCGCTGCCGGCGCCGATCTCCAAGACGATCAACGACAAAGGCCTGATCACGGCTGGCGTCCTCTCCGGCAACCGCAACTTCGAAGGCCGCATCTCGCCGGACGTCCAGGCGAACTACCTCGCCTCGCCGCCGCTGGTCGTTGCCTATGCGCTTGCCGGCACGGTCCAGAAGGACCTCACGACCGAGCCGCTCGGCATCGGTTCGGATGGTCAGCCTGTGTTCCTCAAGGACATCTGGCCGACCTCGCACGAGATCCAGGAATTCATCCTGAAATACGTCACGCGCGAGCTTTACGAGAGCAAGTATGCGGACGTGTTCAAGGGCGACGTCAACTGGCAGGCCGTTCAGGTACCCGCCGGCCAGACCTATGCCTGGGATGATGATTCGACCTATGTGCAGAACCCGCCCTACTTCGTGGGCATGGGCAAGTCGGGCTCCGGCATCTCCGACATCAAGGGCGCCCGCGTCCTCGGCCTGTTCGGCGACAAGATCACGACCGACCACATCTCGCCGGCCGGCTCGATCAAGGCGGCATCGCCTGCCGGTGCCTACCTCACGGGTCACGGCGTCGGCGTTGCCGACTTCAATCAGTACGGAACGCGTCGCGGTAACCACGAAGTGATGATGCGCGGCACCTTCGCCAACATCCGTATCCGCAACCACATGCTCGGCCCGAACGGCAAGGAAGGCGGCTACACCTTCCACTATCCGTCGAAGGAAGAGATGTCGATCTACGACGCGGCCATGCAGTACAAGGAAGAGGGCGTTCCGCTCGTCATCTTCGCCGGTGGCGAATACGGCAACGGTTCCTCGCGCGACTGGGCGGCCAAGGGTACCAACCTGCTGGGCGTCAAGGCCGTGATCGCCGAAAGCTTCGAGCGTATCCACCGGTCCAACCTCGTCGGCATGGGCGTCGTGCCTTTCGTCTTCGAGGCCGGCACGACATGGGCTTCGCTCAACCTCAAGGGCGACGAGATCGTCACCATCGAGGGCCTGACGAACGTTCAGCCGCGTGAAAAGCGCACCGCGGTCATCACCTATGCCGACGGCACGGTGAAGGAGGTTCCGCTGATCTGCCGCATCGATACGCTGGATGAAGTCACCTACATGAACAATGGCGGCATCCTGCAGACGGTTCTGCGCGACCTCGCCGCCTGAGGCGCAAAGATCTGAACATTGCGAAGGCCGGAACCGCGTTCCGGCCTTTTGCATGTCCGGCGCGCAGAGACGGTCATCGCCAGAATTTCACTCCAACGTGACTTTGTGTTGAGGACGCTGCGGCGTATGAAAGAGCGGTTTCCGGCTGCCGCAATCCTGCCCGAATTGGAATCTGCCCGAAGTGGACCCTGCATGCCCGCCTTCAAGACCTCTCGTTTGAGCCTGATCGGCAGCCTCTTCGTGCTGGCAGCCTTCCCGGCTGCAGCGCAAGAAGCGGTACGGGAAGCGGCGCCGCAGACGATCGTGGCGAAGACCGCGGACAGCGGGCTGGAGGTCACGCAGCCGAAGGGCGTCGTGGAACTCTTCACCAGCCAAGGCTGCGCCTCCTGCCCCCCGGCCGACGCCGCGCTGAAGCACCTGATCGACGACGGCTCCATCGTCGCCCTCTCCTATCACGTGGATTACTGGAATTACCTCGGCTGGGCAGACACGCTCGCCTCGAAGGAGAACACCGCCCGTCAATATGCCTATGCCAAGATGTTTGGCCGCAACGGCGTCTACACGCCACAGGCCGTGCTGAACGGTCGGGATCAGGTGAACGGCGCCAATCTCTCGGGCATCAAGGGACGGCTGATCGCCCTCAGCGGCGCAGACGCTGGCATGAAGGTTCCGATTTCGGCCGAGCGCAAGGACGACGAGATCGATATCACGATTGGAGAAGGGAACGGCAAAGCCAACGTCGTTATCGTCTACTTCAATCGCCAGAAGGTGGTGGACGTGGAAAAGGGTGAGAACAGCGGCAAGAAGATGTCCTACTGGCACGCCGTGCGCGACATTCAGACGATCGGCATGTGGGACGGGAAGTCCGCCCGCTTCGTGCTGCCCGCCTCCGTGCTCGATCAGGAGAAGGACAGTGGCTGTGCGATCCTGCTGCAGCAGATGAAGGACGCGGAAACCCCCGGCGCCATCGTCGGGGCGGCAACGCTGATGGCAGCGCAATAGGCTTGCCGCGAGACACAGGAAAATTGCCCGGTCCGGCATATCGAGGGCTGGGGGCTGAGGGTTTCGATATCACCGGACCGGGTGGTCTAAGCGGCAAAGGCCGGAGGCCGATCCCGATCAGGACCATCTGTGCGCCCGCGTGACCGGAGGTCGGGCATGGCAAGCTGCACAGAAACCCCGAGCCGGCGAAACAAGAAACGCTGGTCGACCGGCCGGGCAGCGCGCGGTACTTCGGAGAACCGAAGCAGCGGCGACGCGGCAGAGTTAAGCCTCGAATTCAGGCACCGGTTTGACCGCAATGCGGCAGTGCAAAAAAAGCCATTGCTTCAGGAGTTGTGAGCGGCTGCGTCTCAACATTTCCGTTCAAGCTTGATTTTCAGCGGCACTCAGGCACACTGTTACCGTCCTGTCATAACAAAAGGCCGGAATGTGCATGACCGATCAGACGGATTTGCAAGATCGCCAAACCCCCAAGGCATCTGAAAGCGTGGTCGTCGATCTCAGCGACTATCGACATGCCAAAGACCCTCTTCCCGTGACCTTCCACCGCCGAGAGCTCGACCAGATCCTGTGGGTCTATGGCCGCATGGTGGGAGAAGGCGAGTGGCGCGACTACGCGCTCGACCATATGCGCGACAAGGCGGTCTTCTCCGTCTTCAAACGCTCGGGCGAACAGCCGCTTTACCGTGTGGAGAAGGTGCCGAAGCTTGCCGCGAAACAGGGCGCCTATGCCGTGGTCAACACGCACGGCATGATTCTGAAGCGCGGGCATGAGCTCACGCAGGTGCTGAAGGTCTTCGACAAGCTGCTGAAGGTCGTGAAGAGCTGACGATGCGGGCGAAGCTGCAAGAGAGGATTGCCCGCAAGGCGCGCGGTCAGGCTCCGTAAAGCGTATCCGGATAGACGCCATCGGCCGGCAGGCTATCGACACCTTCGCCCAAGGCCAGTTGCATGAATGTGGTATCGAGCCAGCGGCCGAACTTGAACCCGCTTCCCTTCATCGTCCCGCAATCCACAAATCCTGTCGACCGGTGGACGGCGATGGAGGCGGGATGCGCGCCGCCGATGACGGCCACCATCTGGCGGAAACCGAGATCCGCGCAGCGCGCGATCAACTCCTTCAGAAGCGCCGTGCCGACGCCGCGCCCGCGTGCTTCGGGCGCGAGATAGATCGAATCCTCGACGAGAAACCGGTAGGCGCTGCGCATGCGAAAGGCCGAGGCATAGGCATAGCCAACCACGATCCCGTCCGCGTCTTCTGCGACGATATAGGGATAGCTGTTTTCGGTGATGGTGGAAAAGCGCGTCGTCATTTCCGCCTGGTCGGGAACGGCGATCTCGTAGGTGGCAACGCCGTTGCGCACGGACTCGCTGTAGATGTCCGTAATGGCAGGAATATCGGCGAGGGAGGCATCACGCAAAGTGAAGGACATGGCAGAACCTCAAAAGACATCGGTTTCCCCCGGTTCCTTCCATATTCCCCCCGTCCGATCAAGACGGTAGCGCCCGCGCACGAAAAAAGGCGGCCAAGCCGCCTTTTCCATTGATCAAGTCGAGACCTGTTCTGTGCTTAGTTGCGGTTTCCGAGGAAGCGCAGCATGAAGAGGAACAGGTTGACGAAGTCGAGATAGAGCGTCAGCGCACCCATGATCGCCTTGCGACCGGCTGCCTCGAAACCATCGCCCTCGAAGTACATTTCTTTGATGCGCTGCGTATCGTAGGCGGTAAGGCCTGCGAAGATCAGCACACCGATGACCGAGATTGCGAACTGCAAAGCCGACGACGCAAAGAAGATGTTGACGATCGAGGCGATGATCAGGCCGAACAGACCCATCATCAGGAACGAACCCATGGCCGACAGGCTGCGCTTCGTCGTGTAGCCGTAGAGCGACAGCGCACCGAAGGAGGCCGCGGTCACGAAGAACGTGCGCACGATGCTCTGACCCGTGTAGATCAGCATGATCGACGAGAGCGACAGGCCCATCAGCGCGGCATAGAGCCAGAACGTGGTCTGAGCAGCCGAGACGCTCATAGAATTGATCCGGAAGCTCAGGAACAGCACCATGCCGAACGGAGCCAGCATGATCAGGTACTTCAGCGGGCTGACATAGATCGCCTGGCCGAACGCGGTCAGCTGCCCATCGGCAAATGCGAACTGGAAAGCCAGGAAAGCGGCGACGCCGGTGATGGCGACGCCGAGCGCCATGAGATTGTAGACCCGCAGCATGTAAGCGCGCAGGCCCTGGTCGACAGCAGCGTCAGCGCGCGCGCCGGCGGTCTGCATGCGAAAGTTTCTGGGATCGGACATTCTTATCCTCATATCAGCTCGAAGTGACGGACAGGTCTCGAGAGAACTCGGACCGGGCACCGCTGCGGAGCTTCAGCAAGCCTGAGGACAATATGATGCGGAACCGCCCTATTCTCAAGGGCGGCTCTGTCGCATGACGCAAATGTAATGCGGGACGCGCTTCAGAGATCGCGAAGAACAGGCGCCGCCTTCTGCCCAAGCACGCGCCAAGTACCCGCAAGTCCAATGCCGACCGTCATGATCAGGGCGATGGCAATGGTCAGGAACGCCACGTCAGGCAGGAAGGACGAGGGCAGCGTCATGATGCGGGCCACCACAAACCATGCCGCCACACCGCCCGCCAGAAGTGCGAAAATCGCGGTCGAGAGGCCGAGGATCGTATATTCGTAGCAGAAGGCCCGGATCAGCGTCGCGCGGGTCGCACCCAGCGTCTTCAGCACCACCGCATCATGGATACGCGCGCGGTTGCCGGCGGCCAGCGCGCCGGAAAGCACGAGAACCGAGGCGACGAGCGCGACGCCGGCCGCAGCCCGGATCGCTGTTGCCAGCTGCCCCAGCAGGCCGTTGACGATGTCGAGCGCATCCTTAACCCGTACGCTGGTGATGGTCGGATAGGTGTTGGTGATCTGGCGCAGCGCCGCCGCCTCCTGCTCCGGCGTGGCCGAGGGATCGATGACGGTTGCAAGCCAGGCATGCGGCGCGCCGGCAAAGGTGTTGGGGGAAAACACCATGACGAAATTGATCGACAGCGATTCCCATTCGACCGTGCGGAAGTTGGAAATGCGCGCCGTGATGTTGCGACCGAGCACGTTGACGGTAACGGTGTCACCGACCTTCAGGTTCAGTTCGCGCGCCTCCTGCTCGGAGAAGGACACGAGCGGCTCGCCGCTATAGCCGTCCGGCCACCACTGTCCTTCCACAAGACGCGAATTCTCCGGCAGGTTCTTCGCATAGGTAATGCCGCGGTCGCCCCGGAGCACCCAGCGTCCGGCCGGCGCGACCTCGCGCTTGGCGACGTCCTCGCCGTTGAAGGCAAGGATGCGGCCGCGCAGCATCGGCACCTCGATGACCTTGCCCGCCGGCAGCGCCGTCTTCAACAACGAGCGAAAGCCTTCGATCTCGCTGCCCTGGATATCGACGAAGAAGAAATTGGGCGCGCGCTCCGGCAGATTGCCCGTCAACTCCCGCCGCAGATTTCCGTCGATCAACGCCAATGTCACCAGCAGCGCGAGCCCAAGGCCCAGCGAGAGAACGACGGAGGGCGTCAGCGCGCCCGGCCGATGGATATTGCCGATGGCCAGCCGCAGAGCGGGTGAGGACACCCGCGGGCTGCGCCGCGCGAGAGCCGCGACCAGAACGGAGACACCGCGCAACACGACGAACGAAAAGGCGATGGCGCCGAGAAAAACCAGCGAGATCATCCGGTCGTAAGCCGTGAAAATGGCGAGGCCGCCAAGTGCCGCAAGGCTCAATGCCGCGGCCGCTAGATAGGGCCAGGTCGGCCACCGGCTGCGGTCGAAGTCCTGATTGCGGAAGAGCGCCGTTGCCGGCACGCTGCGGGCGCGGCCGAGTGGCAGGCAGGCAAAGGCGAGCGCCGTCAGAAGCCCGAACAGGGCGGCGAGACCGAGTGCCGAGGGATAGAGTTGGAGATCCGTTGATATCGGCAGGATATCGGCAAGGAACCGGGCGGCGACCAACGGAATGATCGCGCCGATGACGAGGCCGATAAAGATGCCGATCATTGCGATCAGCAGGATCTGGATGAGATAGATGGTGGAGACGAGCGCGCCGGGGGCGCCCAGGCACTTGAACGCGGCGATGACGCCGCGCTTGGCATCGAGATAGGCGCGAACAGCATTGGCGACACCGACCCCGCCGACGATCAGCGCGGTCAGCCCGACGAGCGTCAGGAACTGTGAAAAGCGCGTGATGTTCGCCGTCAGCGACGGTGCGGCATTCTGGCTGGAGCGGATGGACCATCCCGCCTGCGGAAACTGCTGTTCCGCTAGGGCGCGCACGGCCGGCACGCCTGAGGGATCGGCAAGGCGCAGCTTGTAGGCATGTTCCACCAGACTGCCTGTCTGCACAAGGCCGCTCGCCGCCAGCGCCGCCTGCGACACCATCAGCCGCGGCGCGAAACCGAAACCGTCCGACAGGGCATCCGGCTCGCGCACCAGCGTGCCAGATATCCTGACCCGCGCATTGCCGATCAGCAGCGTATCGCCCGTCTTCACGCCGAGACGATCGAGAAGCAGGGGGGCCGCGAGTGCGCCATAGGTGCCTTTATCAGCCGAGAGAAGCGCCGAAAGCGGCGCCTGCGGCTGGCTTTCAACCGTGCCGTAGAGCGGATAGGCGGCATCCACCGCCTTCAGTTCCACCAGCGCCTGGTTGGAACCATCGGGAAGCCGCGCCATGGACCGAAGTCCCGATGAAAGAGAGACATCGCCGGCACCGTCGAGAAAGGTCTTTTCCTCGGTATTGGCCAGACGGTTGTTCAGCTCGAACCGGATATCGCCGGCGAGCAGCGCCTGCCCCTGCGAGGCGATGGAGCCGGTGATGGCCTGCGACAGCGAGTTGACGCCGGCAATCGCCGCCGTTCCCAGCGCGATGCAGGCCAGAAAGATATAGAAGCCCGACAGGCCGCCGCGCATTTCGCGCAGCGCCAGCCGCAAAGCGAGCGAAAGATCCGGCAGGCGCAAGGACACCATCACGCCGAAACCGCTGAAGGCGCGAGATCGGTCACCGAGCGCCCATCATCCACGATAATGCCGGAACGCACCTTGATCTGACGCGAGCAGCGCGCAGCCAGGCTGTTGTCGTGTGTCACGAGGATCAGCGTCATGTTGCGCTCGGCCTGCTTGGAAAAGATCAGGTCCGCAATCTGGCGCCCGGTTTCGGTGTCGAGATTGCCGGTCGGCTCGTCGGCGATCAGCAGTTTCGGCGAGGGCGCGAGCGCCCGGGCGATGGCCACGCGCTGCTGCTCGCCGCCCGAAAGTTGCCCCGGATAATGCGACAGCCGCTCGCCAAGCCCGACCGACGTCAACTCGCGACGGGCGATGTCGAAGGCATCGCGTACATTGGCAAGCTCGAGCGGCACCGCAACGTTTTCGAGGGCCGTCATATTGGGAATGAGGTGGAAGGACTGGAAGACGATGCCGATGTTGCGGCCGCGGAAATCGGCCACATGGTCCTCGCTCAGCCCCTGCAACGGCGTACCGTCGATGACGATCTCGCCCTTGTCCAGACGCTCCAATCCGGCAAGCACCATCAGCAGGGTCGATTTGCCCGAGCCGGAGGGGCCGACGATGCCGACCGATTGCCCGGCATCGATTTCCAGGCTCATGCCCTTCAGCACATGGACGGACGCTGCAGCCTGCCCAAGGGTCAGATCCGCATTTTTCAGTTCGATCATGGTTTTTGCCACGGGGTCCGCCCTATATAAGGATTATGCTGCAATTGCTCACATCCGGATTTAGGGGCGGCTTGATGCGAATGAAAGGTTTCGGGGCGCTTTTCCTGGCTGCTCTCGCAGGTTTGATCGTGGCAGGCCCGATTCAGGCCGCGCCCGTCGAGATCGTCGGCTTCGGCGATAGCCTGATGGCCGGCTATCAGCTGCCGCCGGACGACGCATTCCCCGCGCGGCTGGAGAAGGCCCTGCGCGACAAGGGCCATGACGTTTCCATCTCCAATGCCGGCGTTTCCGGCGATACCACGTCGGGCGGCCTTGCCCGCGTCGACTGGTCCGTCCCGGATGGCACCAAGGGCGTCATCCTCGAACTCGGCGCCAACGATGCGTTGCGCGGCATTCCGCCCGAGGAGAGCCGCAAGAACCTGGTGGCGATGATCGAGAAGCTGAAGGCGCGCGGTATCGGCGTGCTTCTGGTCGGCATGCTGGCGCCGCCGAACATGGGTGGCGACTATGCCGACCGCTTCAACCCGATCTATCCGGATCTCGCCAAAACCTATGGCGTCCCGCTCTATCCTTTCTTCCTCGATGGCGTGGTGGAGGATGCTGGCCTGAAGATCGAGGACGGCATGCACCCGAACCCCAAGGGCGTCGGCGTCATGGTGGAGCGGATGCTGCCCGTGGTGGAAAGCTTCATCGAGGGATTGCCGAAATGACGCGACGGACCGATCCGGCTGGACCTCGGCACGCGGTTCGGCGTTCAGCGGGCGTTAATCATCGTTGGACAAATATTGCGGGTGCGAATTTGTAGTTGCCTGCCGCGGCGCATCGTGGTCGGCTGGGATGTCTGCAAGAGGTGTTTGCAAGATTCGGGGAGCTCGTCATGCCGAGACTGTTTACCGCCCTCGAAATCCCGCGCAATGCGGCGATGAGCCTGTCTCTCCTGCGCGGAGGCCTTCCGGGCGCCCGCTGGATCGACGTCGAGAACTACCACATCACCCTCCGCTTCATCGGCGATGTCGACAACCGCACGGCCGATGAGATCGTGGATCGCCTCGACCGGATCGAGCGGCCGGAATTCCAGCTTCAACTCACGGGAACCGGCGCCTTCGGCTCGAAGAAGCCGCATTCCGTCTGGGCCGGCGTGACCAATCCCCCTGAACTGATGGCCTTGCAGGCCGAGATCGAGCGCATCTGCCAGCGTCTCGGCCTGCCCGCCGACCCGCGAAAATTCACGCCGCATGTCACCTTGGCGCGCCTGCGCTCCTCACGCGTCGATGATGTCGTGCACTACCTCTCGGGCCGCGGCGGCTTTTTCACCAACCCGTTCACGGTCTCCCGTTTCGTGCTGCTGTCCTCTCGCGATTCGGTCGGCGGCGGCCCCTACCTGACGGAAGACGTGTTCGAATTGCACGAGCCACCTTCCTCCGCCTTTGCGAGAGGCGCGGAACAGGCCGGCAAGGGCATGCTCTGACCAAGCGGCGCCGATGGCGCCGAAGGATCAATGAAGGTGACGGGCATGACCAAACGCGACAGACTGAACGCCGACGACATCGCAACAGGTCTTGCGGACCTCTCCGGCTGGTCCCTGTCGGAAGACGGATCGGCCATCGAGAAGACCTACCGCTTCGCATCCTTCGTGGAGGCCTTCGGCTTCATGAGCCAGAGTGCGCTTGCCGCGGAGAAGCTCGATCATCACCCGGAATGGTTCAACGTCTACAATCGCGTCGATGTGAAGCTGACGACGCACACCGCCAAAGGCGTAACCGCGCTCGACTTCGCGCTTGCCGCACGCATGGAGGCCGCGGCATCGCCCGCACGTTGCTGACCTTAGTTTGACCATGCCGATCGTTTGAATTGCCCGAATGTTTTCCCATATCACGCACTATCAGGGATGAAACAGGCGAGGTCAGGCGCATGAAATCGGAAACGACGATGGACGAGGTCAAGATCGGGGAAATCCTCCTGCCGGGCGACAGCAGCGAACAGGAATCCAAGGCGCAGAAGGTTCGCCGCCGGTTCTGGCCGACCCTCAAGCGGGCGGTGCGCCAGGTCCCCTTCAGTCGTGATCTCGTCGCCGCCTATTACTGCGCGATGGACCCCGCGACGCCATTGCGCACCCGTGGCATCCTGCTAGGCGCGCTTGCCTATTTCGTCATGCCGTTCGACGTCCTGCCCGACGTGCTCGCCATGGTCGGCTTTTCCGACGACATCGCGGTCCTCACCGCTGCCTTTGCGGCCATCAGCGGCCAGATCAAGGAAAATCATTACGACAAGGCGGACACGGCGCTCGGCGAGGAAGGCCTTGCCGCCTGACGCAATGAGGCCGGAATGCCTACTCCGTCCCGTCGATGCCGTCATCGTGAAGAAGCGTGCGCAGCTTTCCGAAGGCAAGCCGGATCCGCGACTTCACCGTGCCGAGCGGCAAACCGGTCGATGCGGCGATTTCGGAGTGCGACTGCCCGAAGAAGAACGCCATCTGGATCAGCTTGACCTGTTCGCTCGGAAGCCTGGCGAGTGCCGTGCGCACTACATCCTCTCGATCGCTACTCTGAACCAACTCGTCCGGCGCAGGCGGTGCGGCAGGCAACAGGAGCGGATCCTTCTCGTCCAGCTTGCGTGTCAACTGCCGCCGGGCGGCGTCGATACGCCGGTTTCGCGCGATTCTGAAGAGCCAGGTGGACAGCGAGGATTTCTCGGCATCGTAGAGATCGGCCTTGTGCCAGAGGATGATCATCACCTCCTGCACGATCTCCTCCGCCTCGTTGGATGGCGTGTTCTGTCGCAACAAGAAGGATTTCAGCCGGGGGGCAAAAAAATGAAACAGTTCGGCGAAGGCGGCCTGGTCCCGCTCTTTTGCGATGGCATCCGCCAGCCCTGCGAAATGCTGTCTCGCGTCCCCTGTCATGCCTGCCTTCAGGGCCTCCGAGCCCAAGATTTGGTGTATGTGAAACAACAGGTAAAGCTCATTCGAGAAACGTCAAACTGTTGCCCGATTCTTTGTGACATTAGCGGCCTATCGGGGTGACATTATTGCGAAATCGGACCGTTTCCGATCCGACCTGACCCAATCGAAACACAGGAACAGCCGCAAACTGCGGATGTCGACGTTGCTTCGAACCTTTAGAGCCCCGATAGGACGAACAGGCTGTCTGAGAGCGACATCCAGGACGAGGGCTACGGAGATCGGGCAGCGATGCCCGTCGTCGAGAACGATGCACGACACGTCGAGAGCGTATCGTCTCCGCACGTTCCCGCCTTATTCTTGTGGTGTTGACGGTTTGGTAACCTGAATGAAGTCACAATAATCGTAATCGCGACCATGCATCGCCCGGCATCGGACGGGCGCTGGCAGCAAGACAACCGGCAGGACAAGATGTTTGTAAGACAGCTCTCAACCGCACTCGCACTCCTTCTCGCTGGCGCAGGCATCGCTTCGGCACAGTCTCCGACGCGCATCCAGCAGTTCAACGCCTGGGGGGCATATTCCTACCAGTCGGGCAAGTCGAAGGTCTGCTACGTCCTGTCGGTGCCGAAGGAAAAGAGCCCCGCCAATGTCGATCACGGCGATATCTTCTTCCTGGTCTCCCAGCGTCCGGGACAGAACATCTCCTATGAGCCGCAGGCCATGATGGGCTACGCCCTTCAGGAAAACTCCAAGGTCACCGTGACCATCGACGCCAAGAACTTCACGCTGTTCACCAAGGGCAATTCCGCCTGGGTCGAGAATGCCGCCGAAGAGCCGGCGCTCGTCGCCGCCATGAAGGTCGGCAAGGCCATGTCCGTCGTCGCGAAATCGCGCAAGGGCACGCAGACGAATTACTCCTACTCGCTGTCCGGCATCTCAGCCGCGTTGAAGCAGATCGAAAGCTGCAAGTAAGCACTTTTGCAGAGTGGATGGATCGAAGGCCGGCCTCGCCGGCCTTCGTCGTCTCGGCCGTAAGGCGTCGCACTGCAGGAGGTGACGCCCGGTCAATTTCGTGCTAGACGCCGCGTCAACGACATGTCGCACGGGTGAGACGCTCCCCATGCGCCTTATAGTGCCTGCTCCCGTTTCGCCCTTCCGTCCCTTGTCGTTTAACCGACCGGGAACCGTTCGGCGTTGCGGGCAAAGCTGCGACAGGAACATTGAGTGATGACCGATATCCTTTCCCTCGACCGCCCCCCACGCCCCGCCGCTCGGCCGGCAGCGCTGCCGGAAATGCCCTCCCTCATCGGCCTCACGCGTGAGGAGATGGGCCAGGCGCTGGCCGACGTCGGCGTGGCAGAGCGGCAGGTGAAGATGCGCGTCAGCCAACTCTGGAACTGGCTCTACGTTCGCGGCGTGTCGGATTTCGACCATATGACGAACGTCTCCAAGGATATGCGGGAGACCCTGAAGCGGCATTTCACCATTGCCCGGCCGGAAATCGTTGAAGAGCAGATCTCAACCGACGGGACGCGGAAGTGGCTGCTGCGCTTTCCGGCGCGCGGTGCAGGTCGCCCGGTCGAGATCGAAACGGTCTACATTCCCGAAGAAGGCCGGGGAACGCTCTGCATCTCCAGCCAAGTCGGCTGCACGCTCACCTGTTCCTTCTGCCACACCGGCACGCAGAAGCTCGTGCGCAACCTGACGGCGGAAGAAATCCTCGCCCAGCTGCTGCTCGCGCGTGACCGCCTCGGCGACTTCCCGGATCGCGACACGCCCGCCGGCACGATCGCACCCGCCGAAGGCCGCAAGGTCTCCAATGTCGTGATGATGGGCATGGGCGAGCCTCTTTACAATTTCGAGAGCGTCAAGACGGCGCTGCTGATCGCAACCGATGGCGATGGCCTGTCCCTCTCGAAGCGCCGCGTGACGCTGTCGACCTCCGGCATCGTTCCGGAAATCTACCGCACCGGTGAGGAAATCGGCGTCATGCTGGCGATCTCGCTCCATGCCGTGCGGGACGACCTGCGCGACATGCTGGTACCGATCAACAAGAAGTATCCGCTGAAGGACCTGATGGACGCGTGCCGCGCCTATCCCGGCGTCTCCAATGCCCGCCGCATCACGTTCGAATATGTCATGCTGGAAGGCGTCAACGACAGCCTTGAGGATGCCAAAGAGCTGGTGAAGCTGCTGAAGGGCGTGCCCGCCAAGATCAACCTCATCCCGTTCAACCCCTGGCCGGGCACGAACTACCAGTGTTCCCAATGGGAGCAGATCGAGAAGTTTGCCGATTTCATCAATGCCGCCGGCTACGCCTCCCCCATCCGTACCCCGCGCGGCCGCGATATCCTTGCCGCCTGCGGGCAGCTGAAGTCGGAATCTGAGCGCATGCGCAAAGTCGATCGCATGGCCTTCGAAGCGATGATGATCGCCAATCACGGCGCCGACGATTGAGATGAGCCTGATCCACAACGAGCGAACGAAGCTGACGGCGACCTATCTGAATGGCGTTGCCATCGCCATCTTCGCCGTTGGAGGATTTGCGCCTGCAATCGGCTGGCTGAATACCGGGAACACGCCCGGCGTGACAGTCGCCGTCGTCTGTCTTGTTTGCATTTCCAGTTCGGCAGGCCTACATTTCATTGCACGATCCGTGCTGAAAGGACTGAAGCCATGAGCACAGAACAGTTCCTGACCATGCTGATCATGCCGATCGGCGGCTTGCTGATCGGAGCATTGATGCTTTTCGTGACACGCAAGGATCGCCGGCCGGATAATCACCCCGGCACGTGACACCTATCGTGCCTGCGTCAGCACGATCTTCACCGCGAACAGCGAAAACACACCTGCAAACACATAATCAATGCTGCGCATGACGCCCGGCCGTGCCTGAAGCCATCCAGAAAGCCGGTCCGCCGTCAGCACGACCGCGATGTTGATCGGCAGCGACACCGCAATCAGGATCAGCCCGAGCACGATCAGCTTCGTTCTGAGATTCGGATCGCTGGCCGTGACGAATTGCGGCAGGAAGGTCATGAAGAAGATAATGACCTTGGGATTGAGCAGATTGACCGACAGTCCCGACAGGATGTTTGCGACCGGCGAAGCCTTGGGAGTTGCCATGCGCTTGACCGAAAGACTCGATCCGTAACGGATCGCCTGAACGGCGATATAGAGCAGGTAGGCCGCACCCCCGGTCTTCAGCACGAAGAAGGCTGTCGGCGATGCCGTGACAAGCGCCGAGACGCCGAAGGCGACGAGGAATGTGTGAACCAGGCAACCCAGATTGGTCCCAAGACTGACCTGGAACGCCGCCGCCCGCCCTTGAGACAGCGCCCGGCTGATCCAGAGCGTCATGTCGGGACCCGGCGTAATCGCAAGCAGAAGGCTCGCAGCGGCAAAAGCCAGCACGGTCGGCAGGCCGGGAATGAAGTCCATGACATCGTCTCGCAGAAGGGTTCTGTCCTTTGTCAGCTTTTGCAGCTATTTCCGGACAAGGCAAGAACCTCCCATCCTCGCTGAAGGGCTCCGGCATGACATCATCTTTCGAAACACTGAAAAGCCGAAACAGCCGGGAATGGCAGGCCTATCGCAACCATGAATTCGTTTGCCGGCTGGGCGCGGGAACGCTGTCCGAAGAGGCTTTCCGTCATTATCTCAAGCAGGATTACCTCTTCCTCGTTGAGTTCGCGCGCGCCTGGGGTCTTGCCGTCTACAAGAGCCGGGATCTCGACGAAATCCGCCAAGGGCTGGAAAGCCTGAAGGCCATCGTCGAGGTGGAGATCGGTCTTCATGTGGGCTATTGCGCCGAATGGGGCATTCCGGAAAAAGCTCTTGCCGACGTGCCGCCATCGTCCGCAACCCTTGCCTATACCGATTACGTCCTCGAAACGGGCCTGCACGGCGATCTCACCGATCTGCATGTGGCCCTTGCGCCCTGCATCATCGGCTATGGCGAGATCGCCCTCTGGCTTCAGGCCCAGCCCTTCCTCAAGATGGACGGCAACCCCTACGCGGCCTGGATCGAGATGTATGCGAGCGCCGACTATCAGGCGCTCGTGCGAAGCGAGATCGAGTGGCTGGACCGCCGCCTGGCAGGCCTCGACGAACCCGCCATCTCGCGCCTTTCCAGGATTTTCGCCAACGCGACCCGTCTGGAGGCCGACTTCTGGCAGATGGGCCTCGACCTCACCTGAGACGCGCCCTGCCGGCCGCGATTTTCTCCGGCCACGGGATTTCGGATTTCCGGAATATGCAGTAAGAGTTCCGCCATTTCGACGAGATACGGCGCATTCTGCCGCCGTTTACCCCTTTTACTGGCTTTTACCTCAGACGGAACGGATCACCATGGCACTTCCCAAAGACGTCAAGAAGGTCGTGCTCGCTTATTCGGGCGGGCTCGATACCTCCATCATCCTCAAGTGGTTGCAGACGGAACTCGGCGCGGAGGTCGTGACCTTCACCGCCGATCTCGGCCAGGGCGAGGAACTGGAGCCGGCGCGCAAGAAGGCCGAGATGATGGGTATCAAGGACATCTTCATCACGGATGTCCGCGAGGAGTTCGTCCGCGATTTCGTCTTCCCGATGTTCCGCGCCAATGCCGTCTATGAAGGCGTCTACCTGCTCGGCACCTCGATCGCCCGCCCGCTGATCTCCAAGCACCTGATCGACATCGCCCGGGAAACCGGCGCCGACGCGATTGCTCACGGTGCGACCGGCAAGGGCAACGATCAGGTCCGTTTCGAGCTTTCGGCCTATGCGCTCAACCCCGACATCAAGATCATCGCACCCTGGCGCGACTGGTCGTTCAAGAGCCGCACCGATCTTCTCGAATTCGCCGAGAAGCACCAGATCCCCGTCGCCAAGGACAAGAAGGGCGAGGCCCCCTTCTCCGTCGACGCCAACCTTCTGCACTCCTCGTCCGAAGGCAAGGTTCTGGAAGATCCGGCTGTCGAGGCCCCGAACTACGTCTACATGCGCACCATTTCGCCGGAGGAAGCGCCCGATGTCGCGACCACCGTCAAGATCGGCTTCCGCAAGGGCGACGCCGTTTCGATCGACGGCAAGGAATTGAGCCCCGCCTCGATCCTCACCGCGTTGAACGCCCTCGGCCGCGACAACGGCATCGGCCGTCTCGATCTGGTGGAGAACCGCTTCGTCGGCATGAAGTCGCGCGGCATCTACGAGACGCCCGGCGGCACCATCCTGCTGACCGCCCACCGCGCCATCGAAAGCATCACGCTCGACCGGGGTGCCGCCCACCTCAAGGACGAGATCATGCCGCGCTACGCGGAACTGATCTATTACGGCTTCTGGTTCTCGCCCGAGCGCGACATGCTGCAGGCCCTGATCGACCGGAGCCAGGAGCATGTGGAAGGCGAAGTGACGCTGAAGCTCTACAAGGGCAATGTCATGGTCATCGGCCGTGAGAGCGCCAAGTCGCTCTACTCGGACAAGCTCGTCACCTTCGAGGATGATCAGGGCGCCTACGACCAGAAGGACGCGGCCGGCTTCATCAAGCTGAACGCGCTGCGCCTGCGCACGCTCGCGGCCCGCAACCGCACCAAGTAAACAGATGATCTGCGGCCGGGCAACCGGCCGCAGATCTATTCCTCAGGCGTCTCCACGGCGCTCTGCGTCAGGCGCACGAAGACCAGATAGGACACCACGGCACCGAGGCACATCAGTGGAACGATCGTGCCGAACGCCATCAAAGGCACGCCGACGAACGCCGCCGCCAAGCCTCCGAGAAACCCACTCGCCATCTGTATGAACCCGAGCATGGCCGACGCAGAGCCGGCGATATGCGGGAAAGACTGAAGCGCCGCTGTCGTCATATGCGGCGTGAGATAGGCAATGCCGAAGCTCGAAAAGGCGACCGGCGCCATGACCGAGAGATAGGTCGGGGCCAGGAGATGCGTGGAAAGCGCGATCAGCGCACCGCCCGAGGCGAGCATCGCCAGCCCCACCCGGACCGACCGCTCGCCCCCGAGCCGGACCGCCGTCAGCCGGAGGCACACCGACCCGAGGAAATAGAAGCCGGATTGCATGAGCATGCCGAGCCCGAACGCCGTCGGCGACAGGCCGACCCGGTCGATCAGGATGAACGGCAGCATGGTCGCCTGCGCGTAGAGCGAGCCGATCGCCCCGCCGAGCACGCCCGTGGCCGCGAGAAACCTGACATCGCCAAGCACCTCGATATAGGACGTAGCCACCTGCCGAGGCAAAGCGAGCGATGGATCGGGCCGCCCCGTTTCCCGCATGAAGACGAGCACGGACAGAATGATCGTCAGCGAAAACCCGATCAGCATGACGAAGATCGCATGCCATCCGAAGCCGGCCAAAAGCAGCCCGCCGATCGCCGGCGCCATGGCCGGACCGATCGCCAGCATGATGCCGATGAGGTTCATGATCCGCGACGCCTCGGCACCCGTGAACTGGTCGCGCACGACGGCGCGGGCCACCGTGATGCCAACGGAGGCGCCGATGCCCTGGACCAGCCGCCCGGCAAGCAGCCATGTCACATTGGGTGCGAGCACGCAGATCAGGCCGCCCAGCGCGTTGATGCCGACGAAGAGCAGCGTCGCGTTCCGCCGCCCGAAGGCGTCGGAAAACGGGCCTGACACGAGTTGCGCAACGGAGAAGCCTGCGAAATAGACGGTCAGCGTCAGCTTGATGAGCGATTCGGTCGAAGAGAAGGCGCTGACCAACTGCGGCATGGCCGGCGTGTAGATCGACATGGAAATAGGACCGAGCGTCGCAAGCAACGCGCCCAGAATGCTGGTGCGACGCTCGCTCATGCGCCCCCGCGCGCCACTTCTCATGAACGCGTTCGATCTGCCGATGACGATAGGCCTGCCTCCGCGGGCTCTCTGTCCTGTGCCAACTCCTGCGCGACCGCCTGTGCTGGGTTGCGGTCGAGATCATGCAGATTGTCGCGCATCATCTTCAGGCTCTGCCTGAGGATCTCGAGCTCCGCCGTCCCATGCCCCGCCGTCACCTCGTCCATCAGCGCGCGAACTTGGGTCCGGATATCCAGCAGAACGCCATCGGCAGCCGGCGTGGCCACCACGTTTTTCGCACGCCGGTCGGACGGATCGGGAATGCGCTCGACGAAACCGAGTGCCTCCAGCCGGTCGAGATAGGTCGAAAGCGTCATCGGCTCGATGCCCATACGAATGGCGATATCAGCCTGCTTGATGCGCTGATTGACGGCAACCTGTATGAGAGCTCTCGCCTCTCCGGGCGTCACCCCCAGGTTTGCCGCGTTGATCCGCCTGTCGAACGCGCTGCGCAGCAGGCGGGAAACGTCTGTCAGCAGCATGCCAACGGTATCGGTTTCCAGTCGGACGGTCATGACATCTCCCTTATGCGCCGCCGTGTCGGTGGTGACCGGCCAGGATCGCCGCTTCATAACGCATTAAAAGCATTCCTGTTTCAGCAAAAATGCAATAAGTATTTCTTATCATTCACAGAGAGGTCAGGCAACCGTCATACCTTGACGCTGACTTTGCCAAGCGCCACCTCGCAGTGCTACCTTTCTAACCAAGTTCTCAATTGCCTGGCGCCAGGCATTTCATCATAGCAGGGACATTCCCGAAGGATTTCGAAGATGGCAAAGCCCGATCTCAACCCCGCCTTGACAGACTGGACAGGCCCCGACGGGCTTCCGCATTTCGAGGCGGTCGCAGACACCGATTTCGCACCCGCCTTCGACGCTGCCCTTGCCGAGCATGACGCGGAAATCGCGGGTATCGCCCATCATCCGGATGCTCCGACCTTCGAGAATACCATCGTGGCGCTCGAAATCGCCGGCGACAGCCTGTCCCGCGTCTCGGCGCTCTTCTGGAACCGCGCTGGCGCTCACACCAACGAGACGATCCAGGCACTGGAGCGCGAGGTCGCGCCGAAGATGTCGCGGCATTACTCGAAAGTCGGCATGGATGCCGCCCTCTTCGCCCGGATCGACACACTCTGGAACGAACGCGACACGCTTGGCCTGTCGCTGGAACAGTCCCGCGTTCTCGAACGGCACTGGAAGGGCTTCGTCAAATCGGGCGCCCGGCTCGCCAAGCCCGAGCAGGAGCGCCTTGCCGCCATCAACGAGCATCTCGCCGGCCTCGGCGCCGCCTTCGGCCAGAACCTGCTGGCCGACGAAAAGAGCTGGTCGCTGCTCCTGAAGGAGGAGGCGGATCTCGCCGGCCTTCCCGGCTTTCTGCGCGATGCGATGGCCGCCGCAGCGCGCGAACGCAATGCCGAGGGCGGCTATGCGGTCACCCTCTCCCGCTCGATCGTCGAGCCCTTCCTGACCTTCTCCGAAAACCGCGACCTGCGAGAAAAAGCATTCCGCGCCTGGTCGTCCCGTGGCGAAAACGGCGGCGAGACGGACAATAGCACCGTCATCCGCGAAACCCTCGCTCTGCGTGCCGAGAAGGCCCGCCTGCTTGGATACGACAATTACGCCGCCCTGAAACTCGACAACACCATGGCGAAAACCCCCGTCGCGGTGAACGGCCTCCTGACCGCCGTCTGGGAAAAAGCGGTCGCCCAAGCCCGTCGGGAAGAGGCCGATCTTGCGGCACTCATCGCCCGCGAAGGCTGCAACCACCCGGTTATGCCTTGGGACTGGCGCCATTATGCCGAGAAGCAGCGTGCCGAGCGCTTCGATTTCTCCGAGAGCGAACTGAAGCCCTATCTGCAACTCGACCGCATCATCGAGGCCTGCTTCGATGTCGCACACCGCCTCTTCGGCATCACCGCCACGGAGAAGACCGGCGTTCGGGGCTATCATCCGGATGTCCGCGTCTTCGACATCCGCAATGCCGACGGCACGCTCGTCGCACTGTTCCTCGGCGATTACTTTGCCCGCTCATCCAAGCGCTCGGGCGCCTGGATGAGCGCCTTCCAGTCGCAGCACCGCCTGCCCCTGCCGAATGGCGCAAAGGGTGAGCTGCCGATCGTCTATAATGTCTGCAACTTCGCCAAGCCCGCCGACGGCAAGCCGGCGCTGCTGTCGCTGGACGATGCCCGCACGCTCTTCCACGAGTTCGGACACGGCCTGCACGGCATGCTTTCGAACGTCACCTATCCGTCCGTCGCGGGTACAGGTGTCTCACGCGACTTCGTCGAACTCCCCTCGCAACTCTACGAGCACTGGCTAACCGTTCCCGAGATCCTCAAGCGCTACGCCATACACGAGGCGACGGGCGAGCCGATGCCGCAAACGCTGTTCGACAAGGTCATGGCCGCCCGCACCTTTAACGCGGGCTTCAACACGGTGGAGTTCACCTCCTCGGCTCTGGTCGACATGGCCTACCACACAGCCGACAGCGTCGAGGATCCCGCGGCGTTCGAGGCCGCCGTGCTGGAACGCCTGGGTATGCCGCAATCGATCACCATGCGGCACCGTTCGCCGCACTTCCAGCACATCTTCGCGGGCGACGGCTATTCGGCCGGCTACTATTCCTACATGTGGTCGGAGGTGCTGGATGCAGACGCGTTTTCGGCTTTCGAGGAAACCGGAAATCCGTTCGATCCGGCCATGGCAAAACGCCTGCGGGACAATATCTATTCCGTCGGCGGATCGATCGATCCGGAGGACGCCTACACCGCCTTCCGCGGCAAGCTGCCGAGCCCGGAAGCCATGCTGCGGAAAAAGGGCCTCGGCGTGACCGAGCCGCTCACTGGCAGCGACGCCTGAAAAGGTCTGAACCGGCGCTCATCCAACCGAGCGCCGGGCACCCTCTTTCGCATTTGCAAAAAAACATGTAAGAGCCCGGGCAATGCAGTTGCGGCGTTCCCAAGACACGCCCCGAGCCCTCGGATACCCAAAACCATGAAAATGCGGAATATCGCGATCATCGCACACGTCGACCATGGAAAAACGACCCTTGTTGACGAAATTCTGAAGCAGTCCGGCTCGTTCCGTGACAACCAGCGCACCGTCGAGCGCATGATGGACAGCAACGATCTCGAAAAAGAACGTGGCATCACCATTCTCGCCAAGGCGACCTCCATCGAGTGGAAGGGCGTTCGCATCAACATCGTTGACACCCCCGGCCACGCCGACTTCGGCGGCGAAGTCGAGCGTATCCTGTCGATGGTGGATGGCGCGATCGTTCTGGTCGACAGCTCGGAAGGCCCGATGCCGCAGACCAAGTTCGTGGTCTCCAAGGCGCTGAAGGTCGGCCTTCGTCCGATCGTCGCGATCAACAAGATCGACCGTCCGGACGGTCGCCACGAGGAAGTCATCAACGAGGTCTTCGACCTCTTCGCAAACCTCGATGCGACCGACGAGCAGCTCGACTTCCCGATCCTCTACGGTTCGGGCCGCGATGGCTGGATGAACGTCAACCCGGAAGGCCCGAAGGACCAGGGCCTCGCGCCGCTGCTGGACCTCGTTCTCGAGCACGTGCCGGAGCCGAGCGTCGGCGACGAAGACGGCGCGTTCCGCATGATCGGCACGCTGCTGGAAGCCAACCCCTTCCTCGGACGCGTCATCACCGGCCGCATCCATTCCGGTTCGATCAAGCCGAACCAGTCGGTCAAGGTCATGAGCCAGGACGGCAAGGTGGTCGAAACCGGCCGCATTTCCAAGATCCTCGCGTTCCGCGGTATCGAGCGCACCGCCATCGATGAAGCCCATGCAGGCGATATCGTCGCCATCGCCGGCCTGTCCAAGGGCACGGTTGCCGACACGTTCTGCGACCCATCCGTGAGCGAAGCGCTGGAAGCACAGCCGATCGATCCGCCGACCGTCACCATGTCCTTCCTCGTCAACGACAGCCCGCTGGCCGGCACCGAAGGTGACAAGGTCACCTCGCGCGTTATCCGCGACCGCCTGTTCAAGGAAGCCGAAGGCAACGTTGCCCTGAAGATCGAGGAATCCGAAGGCAAGGATTCGTTCTTCGTCTCGGGCCGCGGCGAATTGCAGCTGGCCGTTCTGATCGAAACCATGCGTCGCGAAGGCTTCGAGCTTGCCGTGTCGCGTCCGCGCGTCGTCATGCACAAGGATGAGGACGGCAACGTCCTGGAGCCGATCGAAGAGGTCGTGATCGACGTTGACGAGGAGCATTCCGGTGTCGTCGTCCAGAAGATGTCGGAGCGCAAGGCCGAACTGGCCGAGCTTCGTCCGTCCGGCGGCAGCCGCGTTCGTCTCAAGTTCTTCGCCCCGACGCGCGGGCTCATCGGCTACCAGTCGGAACTGCTGACGGACACCCGTGGCACCGCGATCATGAACCGTCTGTTCCACGACTATCAGCCCTTCAAGGGCGAAATCGGCGGCCGCACCAACGGCGTTCTTCTGTCCAACCAGTCCGGCGAAGCCGTTGCCTACGCGATGTTCAACCTGGAAGACCGCGGCCCGATGATCATCGAGCCCGGCGAAAAGGTCTATGCCGGCATGATCATCGGCATTCACTCTCGCGACAACGACCTCGAGGTCAACGTGTTGAAGGGCAAGCAGCTCACCAACATCCGGTCGGCCGGCAAGGACGAAGCCGTCCGCCTGACCCCGCCGATCCGCATGACGCTCGACCGCGCGCTGTCGTGGATCCAGGACGACGAACTGATGGAAGTCACACCGAAGAACATCCGTCTTCGCAAGACCTACCTCGACGCCAACGACCGCAAGCGCTTTGGCAAGGGCGGCAAGGGCGCCGCCGCTTAAGGCTTCAGACCCGATCTGACGACAGAGCCCCGCCTTGCAAAAGGCGGGGTTTTTTATGCGCCATGCTCAAGACCTTTCCCTATGCCAGCGCGCCTGCTGGAGCCGTTACAAGGGCCGAGAGCACGTGACCTCCTACACCCTTCCGGAGAAGCCGCAGGGGCGCACCAAGCCCCGTCTCCCTGCGTGCGAGGAGAAGGTGCCGCCGGATGAGAGGCAGCCCCACACGTCGCCCGCGATACGCTCAACCTCAAGCCATAAAAAAACCCCGCCTCTCGCAAGGCAGGGTTTTTGAACAGAAGACAGTGAGACGCTTACGCGGCTTCTTCTTCCTGAGTTTCGTCTTCGTCGACCGTCTTGCCGCGCTTGGGACCCTTGGCAAGGTTTGCTTCGACGAGACGCACGGCTTCAGTTCCGGACATCTTGTTGACGGCGGCGATTTCGCGGGCCATGCGGTCCAGAGCGGCTTCGTAGAGCTGCCGTTCGGAATAGGACTGTTCCGGCTGATTCTCGGCACGGTACAGGTCGCGAACGACTTCCGCGATGGCGATCAGGTCGCCGGAATTGATCTTGGCATCATATTCCTGCGCGCGGCGCGACCACATGGTCCGCTTGACGCGAGCCTTGCCCTGGACGACCTTCAACGCACGCTCGACAAAATCCGTTTCCGACAGCTTGCGCATGCCGATGCTGACGGCCTTGGCAACCGGCACCTTCAGACGCATCTTGTCCTTGTCGAAATCGATCACGAACAGTTCGAGCGACATGCCGGCGACAACCTGCTCTTCGATAGCGACGATTTGTCCAACACCATGAGCCGGATAAACGATCGATTCACCGATTTTGAAGCCATGGCGCGTGGAGGATTTTTTCTGCTGGGTCGTCATTCGTTTCAAAAACTCCCTGTTACGCTCCCGGCATGGGCCGGGGTCGGGTCAGTCAGGCCCGGGATGGACGGGCATCCTGCGGGTCACTCCTTACTGAAACGCACCAAACGAATTCAAACGCTTCGGCAAACAGATCACACGCAAGCAACGGACGTTGCATGAAGACATGAACCGTGACGAAGGAGAATTTGCTTTCGTGATGGTTTCGGGCACACAAAAGTGCCACGATGTGGATCAGTATTCAGACCCTACCACAAAAATCTGCCGAAATCAATGTTTTGCTTAAGCCACAGGCAAGCTTCGCCGCGTGTTGTTAAAAACGGCGTGCCGGTTTCCAATTTGGGAGACCGTGATCGAATCATGCGCTTCAAGGAGCGCGACCTCTCGACCTTAGAACATGTCGCGAGAGAATGTGCAGTGGTTTTGCGAAAACGACATACGGAAAAGCTAAGGCGTGACGCGCAAAGCACGATCTGAACAATCGCGACTTTCTTCAGTCGCCCTGACCAGGGTTGGGCGAGAAGAACTTCTCGTACTTCCCTTCGATCCCGTCCATTTCCTTGGCTTCCGGCATCTCGTCGCGCTTGATCGTGATGTTCGGCCACTGCGTCGCGAACTCCGCATTCACCTTGAGCCACATGTCGAGGCCCGGCTCCGTATCGGGCTTGATCGCGCCAGCCGGACATTCCGGCTCGCAAACGCCGCAATCAATGCATTCGTCCGGATGGATAACCAGAAAATTCTCGCCTTCGTAAAAGCAGTCGACCGGGCACACCTCGACGCAGTCGGTGTACTTGCAGCGAATGCAATTGTCGGTGACGACGTAGGTCATGCTCTCACTCCAGTCGGTCTCGTCTCGAACCCGGGCGCTTGGGAAGCCTTGGGGTGAGCGAGGATCAAACAGCTTCGGCCCGATGGCCCGATCTTCAGAAGAACTGCATGGCCCGGTGCCTCGTTGCGCCGGCCTGCAGCTAGAGTGATTTCTATGAACAAGGGTTCACAAGAATCGCTCCACATCTTTGCTTTTACCGCATTCTCCGACGCCGAAGCGATTCCGCTTCGTCTGGAAATGCTCTAGGGCCTGCGCGAGCCCCTCATAGCGTTGGCCCGATCGTCGGGCCTCGGCGCACGTCGCCCGTGGCAGTCCTAGGTATTGTTGCGTGAGGTAACGGCTTTGCCCAACCTTTGCAAGGCTCTTGCATTCCAATCGAAGGCGCGAAAAGGGAGGATTTTACTCCTCGTCACCGCCGCCCCATCCTTCCTGCAACCGGTCGGTCTCACGTCGCTCGCGCTTCGTCGGGCGGCCACTTCCCGGCTCACGTGTCGCCTGTTCGAAAGGCGTCAGCCGCTCGCCGGGAACGGGCACGGGGGTGAGGTCGTCATAGAGCAGCCGCGCCTCCTCGAAAGGGCCGCGCCGGCTGCCGGCACCGCGCATGCGCACCGACACATCCCGCCGGTCGAGAGACAGCATGACCACATCGCCGGCCTTCACGGCATGCGAGGGCTGCGTGACGCGACGATCGTTGACGAGAACCTTGCCGCTTTCGATCGCCTTCTGGGCGATCGAGCGCGACTTTGTGAGGCGTGTGAAGAAAAGCCACTTGTCGAGGCGCTGACGGGAGGCGGCCTCGATGGGCATGATCTCCTGTTCGGCCATGACGTCGCGGCTCCCTACTTCTTCATCTGCTCCTTGAGAGCGGCGAGCTTGGCAAAGGGTGAATCCGGATCGATCGGCTTGTCCTTGCGCGGCGGGCGGGCCTCGAAGGTGGCCGGAGCCTGCGATTTGCCATGGCCGCTGCCGGAGGGCTTGCCGCCCGGACGGTCGTTGCGGTCACGACGCTCGCCACGGTCGCCCTTGTTGTCGCCACGTGCGCCGTCTGCCGACTTGCCGTCGCGGCCGCGATTGCGGTCAGGACGTCCGCCGTCGTGACGGCCCGCGCCAGCCTTGCGCTCGCCATCCCGCTCGTCGCGCCGGCCCTGCGGGCGACCTTCGGCGGGTGCCGAGCCATCGCCCGGTGCAGAAGCGGCCTTGTCCTGGCCTGGACGGTTGCCGCCGCGGCGGTCGCCATTGCGGGCATCGCGCTGTCCGGGACGACGCTCGCCCGGGCGCTGGTTGTCGCTGCGCCCACCCGGACGCCAGAGAAGCACGGGCTTGACCTCGGGTTCGGAAGCCTCGCTTGCCACCAGGTCCGACGCTGCGGCTTCTGCTGCAACCGGCGCGGGCTCGGTCGCCTGCTCGGAAACGGTCGTTTCCTCGGCAGCAGGCGTCTCGTCCGTTACCGGCGTATCCAAAACAGCTTCCGTCTCCGCGGCGGGCCTTGTTTCGACGGATGTCTCTTCGGTCGCGGTCTCGGTCTCGGCTGGCGTACCCTCACCGGAAGCAACGTCCGTCGTAGCGGCGTCGTCCGATGCCGTGGCATCATGCGTCTCGATGTCTGCTGTCTCGGCGTCGGGTGCCGCCGTGTCAGCCTTCGGCGTTGCTGTGCTCGTCGCCGGTGCCTGCGCACCGAGGAAGGCAGCGGCCTCTTCCGGCTTCACGCTGTCGGCGCGATAGCCGAGACCCTTCAGGATCTCCTCCATATCGTCGGGTGTTGCACCGAGGATCGACAGCATGGCCGTCGTGGTCGTGAACCGGCGACCGTCATAGGCCCCTTCCGGCCGCACGGTCGTGCCCGGCTTCCACTGCAGCAGCGGGCGAATGAGATCGGCGAGGCGCTCGAGAATGTCGATACGCACGGCACGCTTGCCGAGGAAACGGAAACCGGCGAGCTTGTAGAACATGCGCTCGTAGGACGGATCGGTGACGATCGACGTGCGGCCGGCGGCGAGAACCGGAATGAGGTCGCCGTAACCGGGCTTGTCGAGACCATCGTTCTTGAGCGCCCAGAGCAGCGTAATGAGTTCGGCCGGAGCCGGCTTCAGGAGCGCCGGCATAAAGATGTGATAGGCGCCGAACCGGATGCCGTGGCGGCGGATGGAGGCGCGTGCCTCCTGGTCGAGCGATTTCACGTCTTCGGCGACATCGCGCCGGAAGAGGACGCCAAGACTTTCGACCAGCTGGAAGGCGAGACCCTTGGCGAGACCCTGCAGATCTTCGGCACGCGACAGGTCGTCAAGCGGCTTCAGGACGGTCGCGATATGGTGATTGACGTAGCGCTCGATGCGGGCGGACACATGATCGCGCGCCGCGCCCTGCAGCTGATCGTCGGCGAGCAGGATGACGCGGGGCCGCATGATGTGGTCGCTTGACGCAAGCCGCGCGACGGGGTCGCCCAGCCAGCGGACGAGGCCGTCGGACGACAGCGCCAGATCGGCATTGCCGGCGGCGTGCAGACGCGCAGCGCGGGCCTCGAACTCCAGTGCCAGCGCCTTCTGGGCCGCCCCCTGCACGGCGCGGGCATCCAGCCCGTCCGTCGTGGTGGCCAGCACGAACCGGAAACCGGTGAGTTGTCCCACATGATGTCCTTCCACGAAGACATCGCCATTCACACTGATTTCCGCTTCCAGCATCGCATTCTCTCTCAGCCGCTTCATGAGCACAGATGTCCTGCGGTCAACGAACCGTTTCGTCAACCGTTCATGTAACGCGTCGGACAATCGATCTTCGATTTCCCGCGTCTTTTCCTGCCAGTGTGTCGGATCGGCAAGCCAACCGGGCCGGTTCGACACATAGGTCCACGTTCTGATCTGCGCGATTCGCGCCGACAGCGTGTCGATTTCCCCATCCGTATGGTCTGCCCGTCGCACCTGCTCGGACATGAAATCCTCGTTGACGGTGCCACGCCGCACGAGGTCGGAGTAAATATTCGCAATCAGATCGGCATGCTGCGCGGGCGCGATCCGACGGTAATCGGGAAGGGCGCAGGCTTCCCAGAGCTTTTCCACCGTCCGCGCATTCGTCGCAAGGGCCTTGACCTCGGGAAGCGTCGTCAGGAATTCGAGTGCCTGCTGATCGACCGCCGGAAGCGCCCGCGTCAGCCCGTGCACGGCGGGCGGCGCCTCCAGCGTCTTCTTCAGCGTGGTCAGCGAGGTGAAATCGAGCGCCTTGGAGCGCCATTGCAGCACACGCACCGGATCGAACTGGTGCTGCTCGATGCGGTGCACGAGTTCGTCGTCGAAGGGCTCGACCCGCGAGGTGACGCCGAACGTTCCGTCCCGCAGATGCCGCCCGGCCCGGCCCGCGATCTGGGCCAGCTCGCCCGGATTGAGGTTGCGGAACTGGTAGCCGTCATATTTGCGGTCCTGCGCGAAGGCGACATGGTCCACGTCGAGATTGAGGCCCATGCCGATCGCATCGGTCGCCACGAGATATTCGACTTCGCCTTCCTGATAGAGCGCGACCTGCGCATTGCGCGTGCGCGGGCTGAGAGCCCCGAGCACCACGGCCGCGCCGCCGCGCTGGCGGCGGATCAGCTCGGCGATCGCATAGACCTCGTCGGCCGAAAAGGCGACGATGGCGGAGCGTTGCGGCAGGCGGGTGATCTTCTTGGAGCCGGCATAGAGCAGCTGCGACAGGCGCGGACGCTCGACGATGGTGATGCCCGGCAGGAGATGTTCGAGGATCGGCCGCATGGTGGATGCGCCGAGAAGCAGAGTTTCGGACCGCCCGCGCAGATGCATCAGCCGGTCGGTGAAGATATGACCCCGCTCGAGATCGCCCGCCAGCTGCACCTCGTCGATGGCGACAAAGGCCGCTTTCGTCTCGCGCGGCATGGCCTCGACGGTGCAGACGGAATAGCGGGCAAGGTGCGGCGTAATCTTTTCTTCGCCGGTGACGAGCGCGACATTGTGTGCGCCTACCCGTTCGACGACGCGTGTGTAGACTTCGCGGGCGAGAAGACGCAGGGGAAGACCGATGACGCCGGATTCGTGCGCGACCATGCGTTCGATCGCATAATGCGTCTTGCCGGTGTTGGTCGGGCCGAGGACCGCGATCACGCCGCGGCCACTCAAAATCATCGGTTGGTCAGGCACGTTTCAGACCTTGCGCATTGTATGGGCGGCAAACGTCGAAGCGTCGGCGGCGCGACACACATGACCACGCGGCGCGGGAAACACAAGGCCAACCAGGCAAAAAGACCGACCGTCGCCGCTCGGCGGACGCGATTCTGAGGCAAAGACCTGCAATTCTTTAAGAAAAGAATTGCCCGCCATTCGCCGACAGCGTCGATCCGGTGATGAAGCCGGCATCGTCGGACGCCAGGAACACCACGCAACGTGCAACTTCCTCCGGCTCGCCAAGCCGGCCGACCGGAATCTGCGGAATGATCCGCTCGGCCAGCACCTTTTCCGGGATCGCTCGCACCATCTCCGTGCCAATATAGCCGGGGCAGATGGCGTTGACGGTGATGCCCTTTGCGGCACCTTCCTGCGCAAGTGCCTTCGTGAAGCCGATGTCGCCGGCCTTGGAGGCGGAGTAGTTGGCCTGGCCCATCTGGCCCTTCTGCCCGTTGATCGAGGAAATATTGACGACACGGCCGAAATTGCGATCGCGCATGCCCGACCAGACGGGATGCGTCATGTTGAACAGGCCGTTCAGGTTGACATTGACGACGTCGTTCCACTGCGACGGCGTCATCTTGTGGAACATCGCATCGCGGGTGATGCCGGCATTGTTGACCAGAACCTCGACCGGACCGAGCGCTTCCTCGATCGTCGCCGCACCCGCCGCACAGCTCGCATAGTCCGAGACATCCCACTTGAAGACCGGAATGCCCGTGACGTCTGAGAAGGCCTGCGCCTTTTCATCGTTTCCGGCGTAATTCGCGGCCACGCGATAACCGGCACCCTTGAGCGCAATCGAAATAGCGGCGCCGATGCCGCGCGTTCCACCCGTTACCAAGGCAACCCTGCTCATGCTCGTCCTCCCTCAATCGTTCTTTTCTTCAAGGCGTATGATGTCGTCCCGGCCAACGCTGGTGAAACTGAAAAGGCCGGCTCGGCGTCGGCCTCCATGAAAGGTCCTCCTCTAGAGACCCTCGACGCAGAGCGCGATGCCCATGCCGCCGCCGATGCAGAGCGTTGCGAGGCCGCGCTTGGCGCCGCGGCGCTTCATCTCGAACAGCAGCGTGTTGAGAATGCGCGCGCCCGAGGCGCCGATCGGGTGGCCGATGGCGATCGCTCCGCCGTTGACATTCACGATCGACGTATCCCAGCCGAGATCCTTGTTGACGGCGCAGGCCTGCGCGGCAAAGGCTTCGTTGGCTTCCACGAGGTCGAGGTCGGATGCGGACCAGCCGGCCTTTTCCAGCGCCTTGCGCGATGCCGGAATGGGGCCGGTCCCCATGATCTGCGGATCGACGCCCGCCGTTGCCCAGGAGGCGATCCGGGCCAGCGGCGTGATCCCGCGGCGTACGGCCTCCTGCTCGCTCATCAGCAGCGTTGCCGCAGCCCCGTCGTTGAGGCCGGACGCATTGGCGGCGGTCACGGTGCCCTCCTTGTCGAAGGCCGGACGCAGCTTCGCCATGCTCTCGATCGTCGCGCCGTGGCGGATATACTCGTCACTATCCACCGTTACGTCGCCCTTGCGCGTGGAAACGACGAAGGGAATGATCTCGTCGGTGAAACGGCCAGCTTTCTGGGCGGCTTCCGCCTTGTTCTGCGAGCCGAGTGCGAACTGGTCCTGATCGTCCCGCGACAGCTGCCATTTCTTGGCGATGTTCTCGGCCGTGACACCCATGTGGTAGCCATGAAACGCGTCCGTCAGGCCGTCCTTGATCATGGTGTCGACCATCTTGAAGTCGCCCATCTTCACGCCCGAGCGCAGATGCGCGCAATGGGGCGCCATGGACATGGACTCCATGCCGCCGGCCACGATGATCGAGGCGTCACCCGTGGCGATCTGCTGCATGCCGAGCGCAACCGCCCGCAGGCCGGAGCCGCAGAGCTGGTTCATGCCCCAGGCTGTCTTCTCCTGCGGCACACCCGCTTTCATGGCCGCCTGCCGCGCCGGGTTCTGGCCTTCGCCTGCCGAAAGCACCTGCCCGAGGATGACCTCGTCCACCTCGGCCGCCTCAAGGCCCGCGCGCACCAGCACGCCCTTGATGACGGCGGCGCCTAGCTCGTGCGCCGGCGTGTTGGCAAAGGACCCATTGAACGCGCCGACAGCGGTACGGCCCGCGCTTGCGATGACGATGGATGGTGTGCTCATCACGGTCTCCTCCTTGGTGATGCATTCGGATCCGGCTGGCGAGACCCCTTCATGAGGCAAGACTGAACGAGGTCCGCGCGCAAGTCAAAGTGTAAGTGGATAAACCCGCAGGTTGATACGCGAGCGTGATCACTGCACCGCACAAAGAGATTGTCTTATGGCGCGATTTCCGCATATCCTCATGAAATGCTATAAAAACAGCAATTTGGGGAGGAGACCCTGATGGCGAAGCAGGACGGTCAGATCGTTATCAAGAAATACGCGAACCGGCGGCTCTACAATACGGGAACGAGCACCTACGTCACGCTCGACGATCTCGCGGTCATGGTCAAAAAGGGGGAGGAATTCAATGTTCAGGACGCCAAGAGCGGTGAGGACATCACCCACTCCGTCCTGACGCAGATCATCTTCGAGCAGGAAAGCAAGACCGGCAACACGCTCCTGCCGATTTCCTTTCTGCGCCAGCTCATCGCCTTCTACGGCGACCAGATGCAGGCTGTCGTGCCGAGCTACCTCGAACATTCCATGCAGGCCTTCACCGACCAGCAGGTGCAGATGCGCGAGCAGATCGGCAAGGCGTTCGGCGACACGCCTTTGAGCAAGAACCTTCAGGTGCCGCTGCAACTGGTCGAGGAACAGGTGAAGCGCAACACCGAGATGTTCCATCAGGCCATGCAGATGTTCTCGCCTTTTATGGCAGCCGCTCCGCAGGCGCGTGAACCGCGCAAGGCCGAGGCCAAAGATATCGACGAACTGAAGGAGCAGCTGCGCGCGCTCCAGAGCAAGCTCGAAAATCTCACCTGAGGTCCCGCGTCATGGCGGGAAGGACGGCAGCCCTGGAGGTTGCCGTCACGATATGCCCCTTGAGACGTCAGAGGCCGATCGACACATCCCGCCCGGCAGTGCGCATCGAGATGGTGAAGCCGGCGATGACGTCGATGAAACTGATCGCTATCAGAATGAAGAACACGTCTGTCGCCGCTCCAGCCACCAGCAGGAACTCGATCAGGAAAACGATGAAGAGCACCATCGACAGGATGTGATCGACAAGCGTCTTGGAACTCGTGCGGGTGGCTTTCAGGATTTCCACGAACAGGAGAACAAGGCTTCCCACGATCAGGAGATCGCCGACGCTCATGCTCCATGTCGCCCCGGACAGCATTGCAAGGCTTGTTACGGTCTGCTCGAACACGGCGACGCCACCTGCCCCGAGCGCACCGGTCATCGCGAGGTTGTAGAGCGCGAACGGCAGAATGAGGAGCGGAATGGAGGCGAGCATGGCATGGTTCCTGGCTGGCGAAATCGACAGGCCTTCGTGAGAGGCCTTCACTCCGGGTATGAACCAGCGATGTGAGGCAATCAAGGCTTTGGTAGATCCCCGCCGAGGGATTGGGCAAGCCACAGGCATGGCACCCCATCCCGACGAGCCGGCACCATATCCAGCCGACCGACAGGATACCGACACCATCGCAAACGCGAAAAAGGCCGGCGCGATGGCCAGCCCTTTCCACATTCTTGTCGTCTCGTTCATCCGTCCGGAGCACCGCCAGGGCGTGTCTGCGGACGGAGAAAGATCAGCTTGCCTTCGGCGTCAGAACCTGACGACCGCGATACATGCCGGTCTTCATGTCGATGTGATGCGGACGACGCAGTTCACCGGAGTTCTTGTCTTCGATGTAGGTCGGGGTCTTCAGCGCGTCTGCGGAACGGCGCATGCCGCGCTTCGACGGGCTCGTTTTTCTCTTAGGAACAGCCATTTCAAACACTCCACGTATCGGGGGAAACCACCAGTCTGCGGACCGTTGAACGGGCCGGGATGAAGGCGTTTCAATCTCGGAATTGGCCGGGCTTATACATGCAGGATGCCATCTTGGCCAGACCCCACAGGTTTTTTTTGCCGTGGCGTTGCAAACTTTCGCAAAGCGGCGCTCAGGCCTCGTCTTCCGGCACGATCCAGGTCTCCGCCAGCGCATCCGTCTGCCACGCGAGAAAGGCGGGGTGCGCCTTCACGGCCGCCATATAGGCCAGCGACACCGGATCTTGCGTCAGCGCGTAGATCTCCAGCCGGTTGACGACCGGCGCGAACATCGCATCCGCAGCCGTGAACCGGCCGAACAGGAACGGTCCGCCGGATTTGGCCAGCGCCTGCGCCCAGATGGTCTCGATCCGCGCGACATCCTCCATCACCCCCTCCGGCAGGGCGATCGCGCCGACCGGCCGGCGGATGTTCATCGGACAGGCCCCGCGAAGCGCACGGAACCCCGCCAGCATTTCCATCGAGATACTGCGTGCCATCGCGCGATCCGCCTGATCCCTAGGCCAGAGACCGGCTTCCGGAAAAAGCTCGGCGGCATATTCGATGATCGCAAGCGATTCCCACACGCGAACCGCACCATGATGCAGCACCGGAACCCGGCCCGTCGGCGAAAGCTCGTGAAAACGCGGATTGCCGTTGGGAAAATCGAAGGGGATGACGACATCGGTAAAGGGAATGCCGCAGCCCTTGAGAGCCAGCCATGGGCGCAGCGACCAGGAGGAATAGTTCTTGTTGCCGACGTAAAGGACGAGGTCGCTCATGCTGGATCTCCGGTGGCGGTCCCGGCGTTAGAGCAGACCCCCGGCAGGTCATCCAATCAAAAGGCGTGATTTCACGGATAAAGGCACTTGATGTATTCGCCCGACGCCCCTGCCCGACGCTCGATCATGGAGGCAAGGCGCTTCAGCCCACGGCCGGGCTTGCCGGCATTGCGGTCGATGGGATTGGGCAGGGAGACCGCGAGAAGCGCTGCCTGCCGGCGCGTCAGCTTGGAGGCGGACACCCCGAAATGATGCTGGGCGGCGGCCTCGGCGCCATAGATGCCCGGTCCCCATTCGGCGATATTCAGGTAGATCTCCATCAGCCGCCGCTTGGTCCAGACGAAATCGGCGGCCAGTGCCAGCGGCAGCTCCATCGCCTTGCGCACGAAGGAGCGGCCATTCCAGAGAAACAGGTTCTTCGCCGTCTGCATGGGAATGGTGCTCGCACCACGCGTCTGCTCGCCCTCCAACGCATCATCCACGACACCGCGCATCTGCACCCAGTCGACACCGGCATGCATGCAGAACTGCCCGTCTTCCGACATCATCACCGACTGGACGAGATTGGGAGAAATCTTCTCGAACGGCACCCATTGCCGATCATAGCCGCGCAGAAGCGCGAGATCGCGCAGCATGAGAGAGGACACCGGATGAACGAAACTCGGCGAATAGAGGATGATCAGGGCGTAGGGCAGCAGGACGAGGACGACCGCGATGACGAGAAGCTGACGCCACCGGCGCCTGATCTGCGCGAACATGCCTCGTTTGGCGTTTGACGGCAGTTCCTCATCTCCACCTATATCCGGCCCCCGAACGTCCAGCCGTGCAGGTTCCAGCCTCGCAGGATCCATCCGCGCATCGTCGCGCAAGGATACCTCTTCGGCGCGAACCTCGCGTGCCCGTGGCTCAGGACCGGCATCACGAGCCTCCGCGGCATCAGGCTCCCGTGGCGCGTCGGCCGGGAGCTTACGGAGGTCTGACCCCCGCGATTCTGGCTCACGTGGTTCGGGTACGATATCCCAATTCTGATCGTCCCGACTGATCAATCCGTCCGTCGCCCCATCCGCACCCTCCGTCATAGTCTAAGATCGGGCGGATTTGAACGTCCTTTTCACCACTGTCCCCGGTGGAGATGGCCTTCGCCGTGAAATTTATTGAACGCGCCGCACGCGCATGCCAAAGAGCCGCCATGAACGCAGCGGCCCAAACCTTCGATATCAAGCTCCGTGAGAGTGCCGACCAGGTCACGGCCTGCCTCGAAGCGCTCCTGACCGCCACGGTCGCGCCCGACGAGATCGCCCGTCCGCCGGCACTGCTCGCCGCCATGCGCCATGGCGTGCTGAACGGCGGCAAGCGGCTTCGCCCCTTTCTGGTGATGGAGAGCACGGCACTTTTTGGCGGAGATGCCAAAGCCGCCATTCGGGTCGCCGCCGCTCTTGAATGCGTGCATTGCTATTCCCTCGTCCACGACGATCTGCCGGCCATGGACGACGACGACCTGCGCCGTGGCCAGCCGACGGTCCACATCGCCTATGGCGAAGCGAATGCCATCCTTGCCGGCGACAGCCTGCTGACCCTTGCCTTCGACATTCTGGCCGGACCCGAGACTGCACTGCCGGATGCCGTGAAGACGGCGCTCGTGCTGGCCCTTGCCCGCGCCTCGGGCCTCGGCGGCATGGCCGGCGGGCAGGCGCTCGATCTTGCAGCGGAAACCAGAGCCCCAGACGAACAGGGCATTGTCACGCTGCAGGCCATGAAGACCGGCGCGCTGATCCGGTTTGCCTGCGAGGCCGGCGCCATCGTCTCCGGCACGCCTGCCGAAGACCGTGCGCACCTGCGCCAGTTCGGCGAACGCATCGGCCGCGCCTTCCAGCTCGCCGACGACCTTCTCGACCTCACGGCCGACGCCGAGACTATGGGCAAGGCGACCGGCAAGGACGAAGCCCGCGGCAAGGCGACGCTGGTCGCCCGCCGCGGCACCGACTGGGCCGAAGCCGAACTGGCGCGGCTGGTCGCAGAGGCAAGCGCCCTCCTTGCACCTTACGGCGACCCCGCGAAAACGCTGATCGACGCGGCGGCCTTTGTCGCAAACCGCGATCATTGAGCCGATCTGATCGTCGTGCCACGCAACGGGGCGTGAGCGGCAGGACGGCACCTGGTCGCCCTGCCCACCCGTGCGGTCGACGCGAGCCTGCGGGCCACCGTCCCTACCGGCAGCCTTCCTACCGGATCAGCGCCGACCTGCCCCTCGGGAGATAGGCGCCTGTCGGCGCTTCGCTCCCGGCAGGCTCACCGTCCTTGACGATCGTCCGGCCGCGCAGGAGCACGCGGACGGGCCAGCCCCGGATATCGAGACCTTCATAGGGCGTATAGTCGGCACCGTGGTGGAGGATGTCATTGGTCAGCGTGGTCTGCTTTTCCGGGTCCCAGAGCGCGAGGTCGGCATCCGAGCCTATGGCGACGGTACCCTTGCGAGGGTAGAGGCCATAGAGCTTCGCGTGATTGGTCGACGTGACCGCGACGAAGGTGTTGAGGTCGATGCGACCCTTCATGACGCCTTCGGAAAACAGGATCGGGAGGCGCGTGGCGACGCCTGGGATGCCGTTCGGGATCCAGCGGAAATGACGCTTGCCTTTCTCGTTCAGCTTGCCCTCCGGGTCATCGAAGCGGAAAGGGCAATGGTCGGAGGAGAAGAGGTCGAAGACGCCCTGTTCGAGGCCTTCCCAGCAGGCATCCTGGCTCGCTTTGTCGCGCGGCGGCGGCGAGCAGACGTATTTCGCCCCCTCAAGCGCATCCTGATCGAGATCGTCCGCCGTCAGCATGAGATATTGCGGGCAGGTTTCGCCTGCGATCTTCTGGCCGCGCTGGCGGGCACGCCGGATTTCCTCCATCGCCTCGCGGTTGGAAACATGGACGATGACGATCGGCACATCGACGATTTCCGCAAGCGACAGAGCGCGGTGCGTCGCCTCGCGCTCGGCCGCAACAGGTCGGGTCGTCGCATGGAATTTCGGGGCGAACTTGCCCTCCTCCTCGTGACGGCCGATGAGGTAGCGGATGGCATCCTCGTTCTCGCAGTGGACCATGACGAGCGCGCCGGTGCGCCGCGCGGTGTCGAGGGTGGCAAGGATCTCGTCGTCGCGCAGTCGCAAGCCCTCATACGTCATGAAGACCTTCATCGAGGTATAACCATCCTCGACCAGCGCCGGCACTTCCTGCCCCAGCACCTCTGGCGTCGGGTCAGTGATCACCATGTGGAAGGAGACGTCCACATGGCATTTGTCCTCAGCCTTCGCATGGTAGATCTTCAGGGCCTCGCGCAGGGACTGCCCCTTCTCCTGCATGCAGAAAGCCATGACGGTCGTATTGCCGCCAATGGCGGCAGAGCGGGTGCCGCTGTCGAAATCGTCGGCCATGACGATCCCGTCGCCGGAGGGCTGGTCGAGATGCACATGGCTGTCGATACCGCCGGGCAGAACGAAGAGACCGGTCGCATCGATGATCTCGTCGGCGTCCGTCAACTCCGCCGCAAGGGCCGCGATGCGGCCGTCGCGGATGCCGATATCGCTTTTGAACGTGTCGGACGCCGTCACCACCGTCCCGTGGCGGATCACCGTATCGAAGCGCATCGTCGTCTCCTTCTTCCTTGTGGTCAGTGCGGCCCGCTCAGCTGGCCTTTGCAAGCCCGGCGTCACCGGCAAGGATACGGTCAAGCGCTTCCGTGAAGCGATCGACCTCCTCCAGCGTGTTGTAGTGGACCATCGACACGCGCAGCATGCCGCCATGGTCGGTGAGGCCGAGATATTCCGCAAGGCGGCGGGAGTGGAAATCGCCGAAGCGCATGGCGATCTTCTCCGCGTCCATCGCCTTGCAAAGCGCGCTTGCATCTCGGCCATCGAAGCGGAAGGCGATGGTCGGCACGCGCGTATCGTCGCGGTTGGTCGCCTGCCCGACGATACGGCAGTCATTGCGCGCCCGAAGATAGACGAGGAGCCGCTCGGCGAGCGCATTCTCCTGTGCCGTTATGGCCGAGAAGGCGGCCTCGATCTTCTGGCGGGTCGTGCCGCTCTCGCCGGCCTGCTCGCCGAGCGTCACGAGATAATCAACGATGCCGCAGGTGGCGTAGGCAAGTTCATAGTTCGGGTTGCCCGGCTCCAGCTTCCCCGGCACTTTGTCCTTGCCGTAGAAGTAGTGGTAGAGGGTGTCGAGCTCCAGCAGCAGATCGTATTTGCCGTACATCAGCGCGTAGTGAGGACCGTAGGTCTTGTAGAGGCTGAAGACGTAATAGTCGGCGTCGAAGGCCTGTACGTCCACCGCGCGGTGTGGCGCATAGGCGACGGCGTCGACGCAGATCCGGGCGCCGCGCGCATGCACGAAGTCGGCGATCTCGCGGATCGGATTGACCGAGCCGAGGATGTTGGAGACGTGGGTGACGCAGACGAGCTTCGTGCGCTCGCTCATCAGCGGCGCGAGGTCGTCGAGGTCGAGCGTCATCGTTTCCGTGTTCAGCGGCCAGATCTTCAAGCGTATGCCGGCCGCCTGCAGCCTGTCCCACGGACCGATATTGGATTCGTGATCGCTGACTGTGATGATGATCTCGTCGCCCGGTGAAAGCTGGCTCTGCATGGCGCGGGCAAGGTTCTGAAGAAGCACTGTCGTTGAGCTGCCGAAGACGATTTCTTCCGGCCGGCCGGCATTGACGAGATGCATGGCCGCCGTGCGCGCTTCGTAGAGCGCGCGGGCTGCTTCCTGAGACACGTCGTAGGAACCGCCGATCTGCACGTTCTTGTCGATCAGGAACGTATTGATGCGGTCGAGTGCGCCTTTGAGGATCTGCGACCCCCCGGCATTGTCGAAAAAGGCCCAGCCCTTGGCGAGCCCCGGGAACTGGCTGCGCACATAATCGAGATCGAGCGGCGGCATGGTGGCCATTCGTGTTTCCTCCGTATCGTTTCTTGTTAGTGGTTGAGGACAGCGCGCAGGAAGCTGCGGGTGCGCTCCTGCCGCGGGCTGTCGAAGATCTGCGCCGGCGTGCCGGCCTCCACCAGCCGGCCGCTGTCCATGAAGATGACGCGGTCGGCGACCTGGCGGGCAAAGCCCATCTCGTGCGTGACGATGATCATGGTGACGCCGGTGCCGGCAAGGTTGCGCATCACGTCCAGCACCTCGCCCACCATTTCCGGGTCGAGCGAGGATGTCGGCTCGTCGAAAAGCAGCACGCGCGGCTCCATGGCGAGCGCCCGGGCGATGGCCACGCGCTGCTGCTGGCCGCCGGACAGCTGGCCCGGGAACTTCCCGGCTTGTTCGGCGATGCCGACGCGGGCGAGCAGATCGCGCGCCTTGCGCTCCGCCTCGACCTTCGCCGTACCCCGCACTCGCATGGGGGCGAGCATGACGTTCTTCAGCACGGTCATATGGGGAAAGAGATTGAACGATTGGAACACCATGCCGACCTCCGCGCGCACCTTGGCCAGCGACGTGCCGGTCGAAACGCGGATGCCATCGACCGTGATCGAGCTGTCCGGCGAAAAGGCCTCCAGATGATTGATGCAGCGGATCAGCGTCGATTTGCCGGAGCCGGACGGGCCTATGACGCAGACGACCTCGCCCTCGGCGATATCGAGATCGATGCCATGGAGAACCGTGAAGGTACCGTAGGCCTTGGTGAGGTCGCGGATGGAGATGATCGCCGGAGCGGACTTGGAGACGGGCGTGCTCATCAGCGTTTCCCCCGAGCGAAATGCTTTTCGAGGCGGGCGACGACGGCGACCATCGGCCAGAGAAGCAGGACATAGATGATGGCGGCACCGATCAGCGGCGTCGGGTTGGCGGAGAGCGCCTGCGCCTGCGTCGCCTGTTTCAGAAGGTCCGGCATGGCGACGACGGAGGCAAGCGCCGTGTCCTTCATGACGTTGATGCAATTGTTGGTGAGCGGTGGAATGACGATGCGGACGGCCTGCGGCAGGATCACATCGACCATCGTGTGCCTGCTGGAGAGGCCGAGCGCGGCCGACGCCTCGAACTGGCCATGGGGAATGGCCTCGATGCCGGCGCGGAAGATTTCGGCCGTATAGGCAGCCGATACCAGCGACAGGGCCGCGACCGCGGAGAGGAAAGGCGACAGCCGGATGCCGACGAAGGGAAGCGCGTAATAGATGACGATCAGCAGAACGAGCAGCGGGATCGAGCGGAAGATATCGATATAGATGCGGATCAGCCCCTTGAAGAAGGCCGGCGCATAGAGCCGCGCGATGGCGAGGAACAGGCCACCCGCAAGGCCGCAGAGAATGCTGGTGACGCCGATCTGCAGCGTGACCACAAGACCCCATAGCAGCTGCGGCAGACTGTCGGCCAGCACCTGCATGTTGAAGAAGGTATTGAGAAGATTCATGGCCGAAACGGCTCCCTGGCATCCGGCAGGACCTTTCAAGAATCCTGCCGGTGCGGTTGCGGCTTACTTGGCCTTGGGCATGTCCATGACGGCGACGGTCGAGGTCGTCTCCTCGGCCTTGGCGCCGAACCAGGTCTCGTGAAGCTTGGCGATGAAACCTTCGCCCTTGAGCGTGGTGATCACATCGTTGACTTGCGTTGCCAGCGGGTCGCCCTTGTTGAACATGATCGAGTATTTCTCGCCGGTCGGAATCCGCTCGACGACCTTCAGCTCCGGCTTGTCCTTGACGTAGTAGAGCAGCGCCGGAATGTCGGAGATGTAGCCATCGACGCGGCCGGCGACGAGGTCGAGCATGGCGGGCTGCAACCCTTCGAAACGACGGATCTCGCCCAGCTTGTATTCGGTCTTGTGCGCATCCGCCCACATGTCGCCGGTGGAGCCTGTATCGACGCCGACGACCTTTTCGCCCATGTCCTTGAGGCCGGTGATGCCGGAGGCGGCGGTGACGGTCAGCGACTGGTCGCTGTCGTAATAGGGCTGGGCGAAGCTGACGGACGCCAGGCGCTTCTCGGTAATGGTGATCGAGGAGACCGCCATGTTGATGCGGCCGGACTGGACCGCCGGGAAGAGGCCGTTGAACGGCGTGTTGACAAATTCGACCGTCTTGCCGAGACGCTTGGCGACTTCGTTGACGAGATCGACTTCGAAACCCGTCACCTTGCCGCTCGCATCTTCGAATTCCCACGGCACGTTGCCGATATTGGCACCGACCGTAAGATCGGCGGCGTAGGCACCGGCCGTGCCAAAGATCGCGAGGACGCCGGCGAGAAGCGTGGCTTTGAGAGTGTTCGTTCGTGTCATGAGAGTTCCCCTTGTTTTTTGAACATGACTCAATCTACAGTGGCCTGACTGGTCAGACCAGTCAGGCCAAAGAAGCACGATGCTTTCCGCTTGGCAATGTCCGCGAACAAAATAGATTGGACACTTGTTTCTCGGATTTTGAACCGGGATACGGCAAGAGTTGATATGTCCGCGCAAGAATGGGGCGTCAGCCCCTATCGCCAAGTGCTTGAGGTGCGGAGTGGGATTTTCATGTTAAACAAGACGCTCGTCCCGCAATCGGTCGCCCGCGAGATCCAGGCGATGATCCAGAACGGTACGCTAAAGGCTGGCGAGAAAATCCCGTCTCAGCGCGGGTTCTCGCAGACGCTGGGCGTCAGCCGCGCATCCCTGCGCGAGGCACTGCTGACGCTGGAAACGCTCGGCCTTTTGAAGACCGAAGCCGGGCGAGGCACCTTTGTGGCCGCGGCCACCGAAGGCGCGCATGGCGCCTCCGGCCATATGGCCCCATGGCGATATTCCGACAGCTACTCGGTATTCGACGTTTTCCAGACGCGGATTCTGCTCGAAGGCGAGATCGCGCGGCTGTCGGCGGGTCGCCTGACGCAGTTGCAGCTCGACCGGATGGAGGCCGCGACACAGACCATGGAGGAGTGCTGGGCGCGGCAGGATCTCATCTCCAATGTGGAGGCGGACCTCGCCTTTCACGGCACGATCGTTTCGGCCTGCTCGAACGCCATGCTGAAGGCGCTCTATCAGACGGTGCGCGATCAGGTAACGGAAACGCAGCGCCAGCCGATCCCCATCACGGACCCGGAGCGCATGCGCCACTCGATCGCCGAGCATCGCCGGATCATTGCGGCGCTCCGCAACAATGATGCGGCGGCGGCGCGCAGCGAAATGGAAGCACATATCCGCAACACGGCTCGGTGCGCCGGGCTTTCCCCGTAACGCATCGTCGTTCCCACCATCTCAGGTCAGGCTGTCTTTGCCAAGCGAATACGCGGCCGGCCGAGCTTGCGGGTAATCGCCATCAGCGGCACCGGGCCGGTCTCGGTCAGCGCCAGGCGAACCGTCTCAGCCAGCGTCAGGGTGATGAAGTCGGCATTGGTGTCTTCCAGCGTCATGCGCGGATGGTCCTTGCCGTTGGCCAGCGGTACGAAGAGGCCGACGCGCAATCCGGGCTTCATGCGCTTCAGGCGGCGCACGAGATTGCGGGCATGGGTTTTGGAGTTTCCGTTGAGAAACGTGAAGACCACGGTATCGATCGTGTCGCTATCCCTGAGCATGCGCAGATCGGTGATGGAATGCGCGATGCTGGTGGCATTGGCACCCTGAATCTCAAGGAGCTGGGCCAGCATTGCGGCTGCCGCGTCGTCTATGTCTCCACGCCCACCGATGCAGAGCAGCGAATGCCCGGTGCCATCCGGCAGTTCGAGGTCGTCGCCCGCAGCATCCGAATGTTCGCCGGTCTTCTCCTCCTTCAGAGCCTCCTCCTCGCTTTCCTCCTCGTCGGCGATTTCCGAGAGGTTATCGACGAACGAATGGACGCTGCCCGAGAAGCGCTCGATCTGCGCATCCGTCATCACGCCACGCTGCCGATCCACCTCGCCGAGAAGGAGCGCGGGCATGCCGACCTTTTCGTAATAGTCGACCAGATATTCGTCTTCCAGATAGTCTTCCGCATTGGCCGTTGCTTCATCGGGATCGCCCGCCAGAAGCCTCTGATAGAGCTTTTCATGCGGCTCCAACACGGGCTCGTTGCCGAGCAGCACGTCGAGAAAGCTGAACTGCGGAACATAGCGGCCGAGGACGACGAGGCAGACCGTCAGCGGCGTCGACAGCATCAGCCCGAGCGGTCCCCAGAGCCAGGACCAGAAGATCGCGGAGATGATGATGGCGAGGGGCGACAGGCCGGTATGCGACCCGTAGAGCCAAGGTTCGACGACATTGTTGCTGACAAGCTCGGTCGTGAGAAACAGAGCGCCGACCCAGAGCACGAGCGACCAGCCGGGAGCGATCGCCAGCGCCAGAAACAGTGGCAGGATCATGCCGATAACAGGACCGATGTAGGGGACGAAGCGCAGGACCAGCGTCAGAAGGCCCCAAAGGATGGCGTTGGGAATACCGAGGATCCAGAGGCCGATGGTGATCGGAAAGGCGTAGAGCGCATTCACCACCAATTGCATCAGCAGGTATTTGCCGACCCGCTTGCCGGCATCCTGAAGCGCCTCGGTGGTCCGATGAAGATCGTTGAGGCCGACCAGCCGGATGAACCGGTCGCGAAGATCCTCGCGCTCCAGCAGCATGAAGATGACGAGCACGATCACGAGGCCCGCCGTGGCAAAGGGGCTGATCAGCGGCAGGATGAAGTTGCCGAGCGTCTGGATGGGGTTCGAGCGCGTGACGATCTCGACCGGCATAGGCTCGCGCGATGTCGGCACAGCCGCCGCTGCATCTTCCTGGCTCTCGACAGCCCGCGTCTGGATCTCCTCGCCCACCCGCTCCACGATGCCGCTGAGGTGCTTCATGATGCCATCGCCGGACCCGGCCTGGGCCAGCGTCTGTACCTTGACGACAATGTTGCGCTGGTAGGCCGGGATGTTTTGAGCAAGGTTCGATACCTGCGATGCGACAACGACGCTGAAGAGCGCGATGGCGCAAAAGGCCGAGGCGACCGCGATCATCACGGCGGCGATCTTCGGCACCGAGCGGCGGCGCAGAAAAGAGACGATCGGGGCGAGCGTGAAGGTGAGGAGAAGAGACAGCGCCAGCGGAACGAAGATCTCCTGCCCCACCTTGAGAACGACGGTCGCGCCGATCAGGATGAGCAAAACATGGCCCGAGAGCTTGTTACGGGAGTTGGGATCGACCGGCGGATAGATGTCCGCCTTGCGAAGAGGCGCGGTAACGGTCGCTTTCGTGCTCACATGTCTCTCCCAAACCCGCTGATCGCGCGGCTAAGGACCGAGCTTTAGAGAACACTGATGCCGAATATTGGTTCCGTTCGCCAGCTCAATATCCGACAGGAAACGACGCGTTGCGAGAGGCAGAGGTGAAGCCGCCTCGCGCGTCTATTGAATTGACAGCGGGCCGGACGGGAGAACCCGGCCTTGCGCGGCGCCCGCCAGTTCTTGTCGAGGGTCAATCCTTGTCGAGGGTCTGGGCCATTTCGAGATGATGCTGGAGCGCCGGCAGAGTCTTGGCGGCCCATGCCTTCAGTTCTGGCGTCTCGCCTTCCTCGCCGTAACGCTTGAACAGATCGACGGCGTTCTCATGGGCGGTCACCTGCTGGTCGTGATATTCCTCGTTGAAATCGGCGCCCTGCAACGCCTTCAGTTCGTCGAGCATGCCCTGCTGGGCCGATGACATGGCGCTGGCAGGCGGCGGGTTGAGCTTGAGGTTGCCGACCATTTTCTTCAGTTCGCTGTTGGTTTTCTCGTGCTCCGTGATCATCTGCTGGGCGAAGGCCTTGGTGGCCTCGTCGCCGCGCTCGACCGCGAGCTTGCTGGACTCGATCTCGAACATGTCGCTGGCAGCAGCTTCCTGCACGAAATCCTGCGTCTTCGGCGCGATGCCGGCCACGCTGTTGATGCCGGATTTTTCGGCCGCCGACTGGGCGTGAACGCCAGTCGCAAGCAGAAGGGACGCGGTGACGGCAGCGAGAATACGTTTCATGGGTAGATCTCCTTTTGGATGGATGCAGCATCGAACTACGGTTCGCCTATGCGGTTCCGTCGATCCGCCAAAAGGTATCGCGACATCGGCGAGGCTCGCCACGAAGCTCTGCAATCCGCATTTCGGTAGGGAAGCGCTAACAGTCTGATCAATCGCGCCGTTTTTTCCCTCGAAACGATTCCGATTCCGGGAAGAATACAGTAGGAGTGACGTTATTCCCGACCCATCACGCAAAGCCCGCGAGATACGAACATCATGAGCATTGGTTCCAGCAAGGCGACTTGGCCTTTCGGCGGCGGCGAGCTCGGGCAGCGCATCCGGGATTTCGACTGGGCCTCGACATCGCTCGGCCCGATCGACGCCTGGCCCGCCAATCTGCGAATCAAGGTCAATTCCCTGATCAATTCGCCGATCCCGCAGGTGCTGATGTGGGGTCCGGATCATGTGATGATCTACAATGACGGCTATCGCGAGATCGCCGGAGGCTATCACCCCCGGGCGCTCGGGGGAAAGGTGCCGGAGGTCTGGCCGGAAATCTGGGACTGGAACAACCGTATTCTGGAAAACGGCTTCAAAGGCGAGGTGCAGAGCTTTCGCGACCAGCCCATGGTGCTTCATCGGAACGGGCAGCCGGAGGAGATCGTCTTCGATCTGTTCTATACGCCGATCTACGATGACGACGGCGGTGTCGATGGGGTGCTCTGCACCGTACTTGAAAACACTGACCGGGTGCGAGCCGTGCGGGCGCTGGCCGAAAGCCAGGCGGAACTCAGCCGGATCAGCGACGCGCTGCCGATCCTCGTCGGGTTCCTTGATGTCGACCATATCTACCGGTTCGCCAACAAGGGCTATCTCGAGTGGTTCGGCCACCCGGCCAGCGCGGTCATCGGCCGACATATCCGCGAGATCATCGGCGAGGACTATTATCGCAAACGCATTTCCTATCTCGAGCGCGCCTTTGCCGGCGAGCCCGTCATTACGGATACGGTGATCCGCAGGCCGGGCGGCGACCATCGGACCGCCGAGGTGCGCTACATGCCGCGCCTGACGGATGCCGGCACGGTTGACGGTATCTATATCCTGCTGATCGACATCGAGGACCGCAAGCGCGCCGAAAAGGAGCTTCTGGCCAGTAATAACCGGTTTCGCGCCGCAGTCCACGCCGTGCATGGCGTGCTCTGGACCAACAGCGCCGATGGCCGGATGATCGGGCAGCAGCCGGGCTGGGCCGAACTGACCGGACAGCCTTACGAGGTCTATCAGGATTACGGCTGGGCGGACGCGGTGCATCCCGACGACCGTCAGGCGACGGTTGAAGCCTGGAATGCTGCCGTCGCCGACCGGCGGACGTTCATCTGGGAGCATCGCGTGCGCCGTCATGATGGCGCCTGGCGGATGTTTGCCATTCGCGGCGTGCCCATCTTCGACGCGCAGGGCGACATTGCCGAGTGGGTCGGCGTTCACACCGATATCAGCGAGCAACGACAGGCCGAGGACGAACTGCGCCGGCATGCGGTGCATCTGGAGCGCCAGGTTCGCCACCGCCAGCGCGCCGAGGAGCAGCTGCGCCTGCTCAACGAGACGCTGGAGGCACGCGTCGGCGAAGAGATCGCCGTGCGGCGGCAGGCGGAACGGGCGCTGCAACAGGCCCAGAAAATGGAGACGATCGGCAAGCTCACCGGCGGCGTCGCCCATGACTTCAATAACCTGCTGCAGGTCGTCTCGGGCAATCTGCAGCTTCTTGCAAAGGACGTGGCCGGCAACGAGCGGGCGGAGCGGCGGGTCGCCAACGCGCTCGCCGGCGTCAGCCGCGGCGCCAAGCTCGCAAGCCAGCTTCTGGCCTTCGGCCGAAGGCAAGCGCTGGAGCCGAAGGTCATCAATGTCGGGCGCTTCATGTCGGGCATGGACGATCTGCTGCGGCGCTCCATCGGCGAGGCGATCGAGTTGGAAACCATCGTCGCCGGCGGGCTGTGGAACACGTTCGTCGATCCGGTGCAGGTCGAGAACGCGGTGCTGAACCTCGCGATCAACGCGCGTGACGCCATGGAGGGCAACGGCAAGCTGACGATCGAGGTGGGCAACGCCTATCTCGACGACGATTATGTCCGCAATCATGTCGAGGTCGAGGCGGGCCAGTATGTCGTGCTGTCCGTCAGCGATACGGGATCGGGCATCGCCGCGGAGGTGCTGGAGCAGGTGTTCGAGCCGTTCTTCTCCACCAAGGCCGAGGGCAAGGGCAGCGGCCTTGGTCTGTCGATGGTTTACGGCTTCGTCAAGCAATCGGGTGGCCATGTGAAGATCTACAGCGAGGTCGGGCACGGAACGACGGTCAAGCTCTACCTGCCGCGCGCCTCGGCCAGCGAAGACCGCGAGGTGACGATCCAGTCCGGACCCGTCGTCGGCGGGACGGAAATGATCCTCGTGGTGGAGGACGACGACGAGGTGCGCAACACGGTCGTGGAGATGCTGAATGATCTTGGCTACGGCGTGCTGAAGGCGACCAATGCGCAGAATGCGCTCAGCGTGGTGGAAAGCGGCATCGCCATCGACCTCCTGTTTACCGACGTCGTCATGCCCGGACCGCTGAAAAGCGTTGACATGGCGCGCAAGGCCAAAGAGCGCCTGCCGGATATCGCCGTGCTCTTCACCTCGGGCTACACGGAGAACTCCATCGTCCATGGCGGACGGCTGGATGCAGGCGTGGAGCTTCTCTCCAAGCCCTATACCCGCGAGGCGCTGGCGCGGAAAATCCGCCATGTCATTGCCAATCAGAAACAGCGCTCCGCCTTGAACACGCGGGTCGCCGGCACTGTCGCACCCGCCCCGAACACCACGGCCTTGCCTGCGCCGATCTTCACGCGCGCGCCCGAGCCGGCACCGCTGACGGTTCTCGTCGTCGAGGACGATCCGCTGATCCGGGCCAACACCGTGGAACTCGTCGAGAATTTCGGCCATGCCGTCATCGAAGCGGGCAGTGCGCAGGAGGCGAGGGAGAAGCTCGCCGGCGCATCGGTCGATGTGCTCGTGACCGATCTCGGCCTTCCCGACGCCTCGGGCGCAGAACTTGCCGCGAAAGCACGGGCGATCAACCCGGCACTCGTCATCGTCTTTGCAACGGGTAACGACCGGGCACCGGAAGGCTCGCCGCCGGATGCGGTACTGCTCCGCAAACCCTATGACGCGGATGGGCTGGAAGCGGCCATCAAAGCGGCAGCACGGAGAGGGTCTTCGGCCTGATTCTGCGACAGCAATCGCGGATAGGCGCAGTTCGGCGGACGTTTTCCTGCAGCGGCGGTCTCACGCCTCTGCGGCGACCACGCTCCACAGAAGCTCTTCCGTGTTCAGGCCATCGCTGAACAGCGCCACAAGATAGGCAGCCTCGATTTCCGCCCTGGGGCCGGTATTGGGGATCTGCCGATGATCGCAGAGGCGCTGGAAGACGCGAAAGAGCATATCCATTTCCGTCGGCGTGATGACAGTGCCTTCCTGAAAAACATACGAACCCAGCATGACGTGCTCCCGGCTGCCATGCAGCAGCCTCTGTTGGCGAATGAGGCATAAACCTTCGTCCCTGAATACGGCGCGAACCTTGCATCGGTCGACTCGTCAGGGCGCCGCCTCTACGCGCTGTCCTCCATTCGTGAGGTAACGTTTTTCCGGGCTATTTCAATATGTCATGAAGGTTGTAGTATGGAGCGTGAGCAGCTTCGTAAAAACACAGGACTCTTCGCCACCTCTTCAAGGCGCATCCCGTTTAGAGGCTGCGCGCGTTTGGAGAGTTCTTGTGTTCTACACATTCCCTTTTTTTACGGGAGCCATTGTTTTTCCGTAAAACGGACCAAATGAGGTTTTACACTTTTTCTCGAAGTGCCCTATTTTCATCTGAGCAATATCCCGAATACCTGAAATGGCCGCCGCCGACCGGCGACCGTAAAGAGAAGAGACTGAACCGATGCCTTGGCGTAACCAACCCATGCTGCCCGAGCATGTCGATCTCTGTCAGCGCGTCTATGACGCTGCTCGCAAGAAGCGCAAAATCGCGCCGGACAGCGATGCCAGCAACCCTGTCGCAGCTCTTGTCCTCACGCTCTATCGTCACGGAGTCCTTGAGGAAGACGAACTGCTGCGACGCGTCTTGAAGGCGCTTGACGAAAAGAACTGAGAGGACAACAAGCTCGGGTTTTCGACCTTACGGACGGCCTTGGATCGGGTCTATTGCAGGAACACGCGAACGCTGGCGGCCTGGCCCGCGGCATCGATGACGGTCAGAGTAGAATAGCCGGCCCCATCCGGCACCCACTGGTTGACGCGCCGCCGGGTGAGATCCGCCAGCGGCCGGCCATTGGCCAGCCAGCGAAACGGTGCCCGTCCACCCTGAAGTTTCAGCATCAGCGGCAGCGGCACGCCGGCGACATCCTTGCCGAGATCGACGCGCGCGCCTTCCGGCGGATAAACGATCTGCGGTGCGGCTTCTCGGATGTTGGCGCGCAGGAGGCCGCTCGTCGTCATGGAAAAGCGGCGCTGGCTGATCGGCAGGTCTTGTGCCGCGATACGCACGGCGCCGGTCGGCGCGCGCGGCAGCGGCACGCTTGCAATGCCCGATTTGGCAAAAGCCTCGAACAGGATCGGCGCCGCCGTCGCATAGCCGGTGATGCCGGGCACCGCACCGTTGTCGGCGCGGCCGACCCAGACGCCGAGCACCGTCCGGCCGTCATATCCGACCGACCAGGCATCGCGATAGCCGTAGCTCGTGCCCGTCTTGTAGGCGATCCCACGACGGGCGCTGCCGGTGGGCGGCAGGACGCCCGAGAGAATATCGGCAATCTGCCATGTCGCGGCAGGGTCCAGCATGGGTTCGCCGGCGATGGCCTCGGGCACCGGGTCCACACCGTCGCCGAGCCGCATGGGCCGGCCTTCATTGGCAAGCCCGGCATAGAGCTGCACCAGATCGCGCAGCGTCACACCGAGGCCGCCGAGCCCGATGGCGAGGCCCGGCGTCTCCTGCGGTGGCAGGACAGCGCTGATGCCCGCGCGCCGCATGCGCAGCATCAGCCGGGACGGGCCGACCGCATCCAGAAGTCGGATGGCCGGGACGTTGAGCGACAGTTGCAGCGCTTGGCGAATGGTGACGTCGCCTTGGTAGGTCATGTCGAAATTGCGCGGGCGGTAGCCGAAGAAGTCGGCCGGCCGGTCTTCGATCACCGTTTCCTGCGACACCAGCCCCTCTTCGAAGGCCAATCCGTAGATGAACGGCTTCAGGGTCGATCCCGGCGAGCGCGGTACGCGGGTCATGTCGATCCAGCCCTTTCGGCTCGAATCAAGGTAATCCGCCGATCCTACCTCCGCGAGAATTTCTCCGGTCGCGGCGTCCGCCATGACCATGGCGACCGAAATGCGCGGGCCGGCGCGCTCGGCGGCACGCTTCGCCACCGCCTCCAGCGCAGCCTGAACAGGCGCGACGAGCGTGGTATGAAGCTTGGGTGCGGCCGGCGCCTTGCGACGTGCGGTTTCGGCGAGGTGCGGACTGAGCGTCGGCAGCGGACGACGGCTTTCTGGCACACGCGTGACAGCGGCCCGCTCCGCCTCACCTTCCCCAATGACCGCGGCAACGGCAGCGCGCCCCAGCACGCGGGCACGCGCGGCTTCGGCCGCCTTTGGATGCCGGTCGGGACGTCGGCGCTCGGGCAGTTGCGGCAGGGCGACCAGAAGGGCGGCCTCCGCGACCGTCAGCCGCCGCGGCTCCTTGCCGAAATAGGCCAGGCTTGCCGCGCGCACGCCTTCCAGATTGCCGCCATAGGGCGCGTGGGTCAGGTAGAGGTCGAGAATCTGCGCCTTGGTCAGCCGGCGCTCCAGCTGCCAGGCGCGGGCCATCTGCCGGAGCTTCGCGCCGATCGAGCGGCTTTCGCGCGGCTCGATCAGCCGCGCGACCTGCATGGAAAGCGTCGAGGCGCCCGAAACGATGCGGCCATGGGTGACGAACTGGACGGCCGCACGGGCGAGCGCGCGGATATCGATACCGCCATGCTCGGCGAAGCGCCGGTCTTCGTAGGCGATCAGCATGCGCACGAATTGCGGATCGACATCCTGCGCCGTGGTCCTCAGCCGCCATCGGCCATCGGCGGTCGCAAACGCGCGCAGCAACCGGCCATCGCGATCGACCATCTCGGCCGAGGTCGTAAGCGCCGGGCCTGCGAGCGGCGGCGGATAGGCATGGTCCGCCGCATCGACGGCGAACAGAGCGCCGATGCCAAGGCCAAGCAGAATGCCGCCGCCGACAACGCTGCCGGCGAGAGTTCGGGCAAGACCGCGGGACACGGCGGATGGGCGCAACGACGGACGCATCACTCGACCGCCTGAACCTCCATGCGGCCCGTTGCCGTGCGCGCAGAGAATTGCGGGCGGTACATATCCTCGACGGTCGCGGGGGGATGATCGTAGGTGCCGGGTGTGACGGCGCGCACGACATAGGCAACGGTCATCTCGTTCGTATCGCCGGCGGCATGGTCGAAGGCGGCAACGAAGCGGTCGCTGCGGAACTCGCTGTGAGCTGCTTGCATCTCGCCCAGCCACTCGAAATTCGACAGCTTGGCGCTGTCCACCAGCGTCGGATTGTCGATCTCGAAACCGGCCGGCAGAAGATCGGTGATGAGGATGCGGGCCGGGCCGGGATTGAGATCGGTGGCCTTGATCACCACGACATAGCGCTCGTTCTGCCGGGCTTGGCTGACATTCGCCGGTTCACCGTCGAGCGTGTAATAGCTCCGCTCGATGGCATAGCCGTTGCCGCCGGCCGGCAGGGGGAAGGCCGGGGCTGCCACCGTCGTCACCGTCGCCGTCACCGGGTCCTTGCCGGTATTGGCGATGGTGACGGGACGGGCAAGGATCTCGTCGCCGGTCTTGCGGGCGGCAAAGGCGCCGGAGGACGCCACGCCGTCCACCGTCAAAGCGAGGCCCTCGTCTCCGCCCGACACCGCACGGGCGGCGAGCAGCATCCACAATTGCTCCTGCGTGCTGGTGGTCGATGTACGGTCCCAAGCCTCCGCGACTTTCTTGGCAAGGGCCGGAATGATGCTGGGAACCGGCCGGCTCTCGGCCGCAAGCGTCAGCACCGCCGCATCGTCGCGAAGCGCGGACCCGTAATCCGACCGTGCGAGTTCGGAGATCTTCGCCTCCTCGGACATCGTCGCCGCCTGCGAGAACACGCTCTCCGCCCGGTTCGCATCGCCATAAAGCGACAATGCTGCGGCAAGGTGACCCTTGGAAAGCGCCGTCGAAAATTCGCCGAGCTTCGTATCGACGTAATAGCGCAGGTCGCTAATGGCGGCCTTGCGGTTGCGCGCGAGAACGTAGAGCGCATAGGCGATGCCGTTGCCCTGCTCGGTCACGTTCACATCGTAGGAGAGCGAATTTTGCAGGTTGTCGAGCGCCTGCACCATGGCCTGCTCCGGCACGTCGAAATTCTTTTCACGGGCACGGGTCAGGAACTCGGTCACGTAGCTGTCGAGCCAGAGATCGCCGGAACCCGGACCCCACAGGCCGAAGCTGCCCGACGACGACTGATAGGAGAGAACGCGGTGAATGGCGTCCTGAACCCGTGTTCGCACATCCCCATCTTCGGGAAGACCGGATTGGGCAGAGAGCTCGCTCAGGTAGAGGAGCGGCAGAGCGCGGCTCGTCGTCTGCTCGGCGCAGCCATAGGGATAGCGGTCGAGCACCATCAGCAGCGCCGGAATATCGAAGGCGGCAGCCCGGCTGACGCTGAGGCTGACGAACGCGCCGCGCAGCTGGCTTTCCGCAAGCAGGCCCGCGTCCACGACAAGGCTCGCGCCGGACTTCAACGCCACCGGCAGTCGCGTGGTGACCGGAAGCGAGGCGGGCCGCACCGGGATCGACAGCGTCTGGTCGAGCGACAGTCCATCGGCCCCAGCGATCTTGACAGTGAACGTCCCATCGCCCGGATGCACGCCTTTCAGCGGCAGAGTCACGTCGATTTTCGAGCCGGCCGGAATGGCAAAGCTTTGGGCGAGCGAAGCCGTATCGACGGAGAGGGAGGGATCGGCCTCGACCGTGATCGTGATCGTGAGATCGCCGGCCGGTGCATCGGTGTTGGCGATGTCGAGGCGCAGCTCGGCGCTATCGCCCGGCGCCAGGAACTTCGGCAGGCTGGCTGTGACGACGACGGGATCGCGGATGACCACGTCGGCGCTCGCATGCCCCACACCGGAGGTCGTCCAGGCCACGGCCATGATGCGCGCGGTGCCGTTGAACTGCGGAATGTCGAAGCCGATGATGGCCTTGCCCTCGGCATCGAGCTTGACCGGGCCGGAAAAGAAGGCGACGAGCTTCTCGGTCGGGGGGCTGCCCTGCAAGGCCATGGCGCCGCCGTCGCCGCCGGTGCGAAGCCGCCCCGTCGCGCCCAGCGAACCATCGATCAGGCGGCCGTAGAGATCGCGGATCTCGAGGCCGAGGCGGCGTTGGCCATAGTACCAGCCATCGGGATCCAGCGCCTGGTAGCGCGTGAGGTTGAGAATGCCGACATCGACGGCGGCAAGCGTCACGTAGGCTTCCTCGCCAACACCGGCGCCTGTAACGGTGACAGGAATGTTCAGCGTCTGCCGCGGCAGTGTTTTGTCCGGCAGTGTTAGGGATACGTCGAGCTTGCGCTCGGCGGGATCGACAGACAGCCATTTGACGCCGATGGCGCGCATCGGCATGCGGCTTTCCTGCGCATCGCCCGGCCGATAAAGCGTCGCCGTGACATAGGCCCCAGCACCGAATGCCTCCGTGATCGGCAAAGCGATCTTGTCGCCGGTCGCGGGAATGGAGACGGTCTTGGTTGCGATCAAATTTTCGGAACCGACGGTGACAAGCAATTCGCCGGCAAATCGCGGCGAGACATTGAGGGTCGCGGTTTCCCCGACCTTGTAGCTGTCCTTGTCGAGGGCGATTTCCAGCCCGTCGGGCGTCTCGGTGGAGGTTGCCGCAACATAGAAGCCGGCATCGAACTCGACGCTCGAAACGGGATCACCGCCGGGACCCGCGACCTCCAGCCGGTAGCGGCCCCAAGTGACGGGAACGCTGACCGTGCCGCCATCGACGCCGGCATCGACCGTGCCATTCGCTAGAAGCTTGGTCGAGAGGATGGGCTCGTAACGCCATGCCGTGCCTTCGCGATACCACTGGTACTGCCGCTCGACGCTCATGAGCTTCCAGGTCAGGCCCGTCATCGCCTTGCGCGCGCCATCCGGCCCGACGCCGATCACATGAAACGTTCCGGTCGAATTCTCGGTCAAGGCGCCGCTGAAGTTCGGCTTGATGCCAATCCGGTCGGTCTCAGGGCGCACGGGCAGTTCCAGCCTCCGTTCCACCGCCCGTCCGCCGGCTTCCTGAAGCCGCACGGCGATGGTGGCGTTGACGAGCTGAGTCGTGGCCGGGACGTCGGAGAGATCGACATCGAAGGTAGCCTCGCCGTCCGCATCGAGCGGCGCCAGCATGTCGAGCGTCTGGCGGCTGTCCTCCGTGTTCTCCTCATCCGCAAGGCCGAAGACGTAGCCCGGATAATCGGCGCTTTCATGCGTCGGCTTCAAGAGCACGTCGCCTTCGAGTTCTAGGCCGGCAGCCGGCGCGCCATAGAGAAAGCGTCCATCGACGGTCACAGGCACGGGGGTACCGGGCGTGATGGCCTGCGCGGTGCTCTTCAGGTCGAATTCGATGCGGTCCGGTACGAAATCATCCACCTGAAACGGCTTCTCGCTGATCGCCTTCGCCTTGGGATCCGTGAAGACCTGCACCGTCCAGGTGCCACGCATGGCGTTCGGTTGCAGCGCCATGTCGAGCGTATAGCCGCCAAGCTTGCTGTCGGACGATACGATCCGCCGGTCCTCCACGCCATCGGGACGCAGGAAGACGAAGGTGAGCGGCAGGTCGGGAACGGCCGTCGCCGCGGGGTCGCGGGCGAGCGCCGACACATGAACCGTCTCGCCGGCACGATAAATGCCGCGCTCCGTCCAGGTGAGCACATCGACGGCGCCGGGCGCCGGGCGGCCGGTGACGCCGCGGTCGGACAGGTCGAAGCCGGCGCGCGTCATATCGAGGAAGACATAATCGTCGGTGCCGGCGCGGGCCGCGATGACGGCCGGCAGCGTGGCATCCCCGCCGCGCAGGAGACCGGCGGCAAAGACTGCGCGGCCATCGGCGTCGGTGGTGGCGGTGCCCAGTATCTCGTTGTTTTTGGCGATGAGTTCCAGCGCGACACCGGACAAGGGGCGTGCCGACGAGAGCGAGCGGGTGAACACGCTGAGGCCATCTGTACCGGCGAAGGTCGAAAGGCCGATATCGGAGACGACAAACCATTGCGTGGCCCGGCTGTCCCACTCGTTGGAGGCGCCGGTCGCCGAGACGGCCGTCAGCACATAGACGCCGGGCTTGCGCTGCGGCAGCGCCTCATCCACCGGAAAGCTGGTGACGACCTCCTTGTTGAGATCCGTCTGGAGATCGATCGTCCCCTGCCAGACGAGTTCGCCGCTTTCGTCGCGAATGCGGTCGGCGCTGTAGCCGTCGAGCTGGGTGAGGAATTGCGAATTCGCCAGCAGCTGGGCGATGTTGCGGTCGCCGACGCGGTAGAGCTTCAGATTGGCGCTTGTCGTATTGACCGAAACGAGGGGAATGCCGCGGCGCGCCGTCATCGGCAGCACGAAGCTGTCGCCGGTAAAGCGAACCATGGCAGGGCGGTCGGGAATATAGAGATCGAGATCGACAACCGCTTCGAGCGGCTCCTCGACGGAGGAGGGAAGACCGGGGCGCAGAGCGAGCTTGTAGCGCTGGCCGTGCGACAGGCCCTCGACGCAGATCTGGCTATCCTTCGCCTCGACCGCCTGCGGCGCGGCACCATCCAACGTCAGGAACGGCGTGTAATCGACGCCCGGCTGGAGCGGTTCGGAAAACTGGACGCAGGCGCGCGGCGAAACGGCTTCCGCCTCCACCGTATTGCCAATCACGCGGAAGCCGTTCTTGCTGCGCAGATCGGCAAAAGCGGCCCGTATCGTCGGGTTTTCGACCAGCGCAAGGCTCGCCTTGTAGGCCTCCAGCGCCGGGCGGTAGCTTTCGGTGGCGGCCAGCGCCTGTGCCAGCATAGCCAGCGCGTCGGCGCGGTCGGTGGCGGTGCGCGACAGCTCATAGCCATTGATGGCGGCAAGCGCCGACTGGTTGGCAACGGTCGCATTGCCGGTGATGAGGTTGGCCGTGCGGGAGGCCTGCGTCCACAGGCGGCCGTCCTCGGCATCGATGGCGAGCGCCGCCATGAGGCTCTGGAGGGAGGCCTCGTTGGCACCCTCCTGCCGCTCGCGGGCGGCCTGCGCAATCAGCGACGCCCGACCGGCGTCCGCGCGATCCTCCGGCACGGTGAGCGCGCGCTTGGCCTCGCGCGCCTGGGTTACCAATTCCTCCGAGAGGAACGGCAGCGAAAGCGCGGCGCCGATATCGGGTCCGGCACTCGCCGCATCCACGATCCTGCCGGCGACAGCACCCGGGAAGGTGTTCAGCGTGTGGAAATCCGACTTCAGGAAGCACCACTTCACCTTGGGATTATAGGTGAAGGCACGGCAGTTTCGATCCGTGATGCAGACCTTCTCGCAGTCGGCGAGCGACAGGTTCTGCTCCGTGCGCAGGTCGAAGCCGAAATAGTCGTGATCTCTCGTCGTGACGACCGTGCGTCCGCCGGCGGCTGCGGTCGGAATCACCGAACCGAGCAGAATTAAAAGACCCAGGGAGACCCGAAGTGTCGCGCGCATGCCGAATTCCCCCCCGTAAGGTCCGGCCTGCTCGAGGCGGCCGGTTCCGGCGCCACTCTCCGTCCGGACCTCGTCATTGTCAATGCAAAGACGTTTTCGCAAAAGGGGTTGGAGGACTGCGGAACACGCTCGTTCAGCCTGAAAACGCCACGCATTCGCCGAGCCGCGGCGATGACCTTGCTCCTCAGCCGACCTGTCGCTGCGGACGCGCGCGCATGTCGATGATGGCGGCTGCGGCATAGGTCTGGGCAACGATCTCCGGCACCAGATCGATATCCGGCAGGGAACCGAGCCCGAGCGGGCCGATGGCGAAAAGGCCGAGGGAACGACCGCGTGCATCGAGAAGCTCGCCGGCCGGATTGACGGAGAGGCCGAGATGGAGCTCGTCCGGGATGGCAAGCTGGTTGCGAAGCGCAGCGGCAATCACCGGCACATCGAGATCGGCCGACAGGCAGCGGCAGTCGATGATGCGATCTGCCGTGAACAGGCTATCCTGCTGCTCGCCCGCCCAGCGGACGACGAGCCCTTGAGACGACCTGCGCAACGCCGTGCCGCGCCGTAGCTCGGTCAATCCGGCACCAAGCTCGCGCTCCAGCCGGGCATGGACGTCGGCCGGCAGCCGGTTGCGGTGGGCATCGTAGATGGAGCGCAGATGCCGGTTGAATTGCCGCTTCTCGCTGGGCGGCAGGGACGACCAGAGCGAGCTTGCCCGCTTGCGCAGCCCGTTCATGGCAGCCTGCCAACTCCAGCCGTTCTCCTCCGCTTCCGCGCAGGCTTCGCGCACGAAGCGCAGGATGTGGCGCAACTGCGAGGGCATGGGTTGGGTCGGGAATACCGAATCTGCCGCCAGCCGTGTGTGCGGCTGGGGCAGGAAGCCGCGGCGCGAGAGGATGGATATCCGGCCGGCGAACCCGGCATCGCGGAGCTGCAGCACCTGATCCACCGCCCGCAGGCCGCTGCCCATGACGATCACATGCTTCTCGACGCTCTGCGGCGTGGTGATTTCGCGGGTCAGTGCCCGCGCGACATCACCGGCATCCGCCTTCAGGCCATAGCCCGTCGCGAGAATCACATCATCGAACACCGTGGCCCCACCATCGGCAAAGCCGAGGCGAACGCCACCATGATCGAGACGGCGGATATCGTCGGCGATATCATGCGACATCTGCACCGTCACATCGCGCCGCTGGGCGAGCGCCTCGGAAAAGCGCTGATAGACATAATCGCTGAAGATCGACTTCGGCACGAAGATCTGACCGAAACCGGGAATGGCCGCGGAAACGGCGTCGCGAAATTCGCTGCTCGCCTGCAGCCAGCGCGTGAAATCCATCGGTTCCCCGGTCGCGACCGAGAGATCGCGGGCACGGCTGTTGAGAATCTCCGTCGAGCGGGCGCCGGCCAGCGCCTGACCGCCGCTGATGGTGGGCGCGGGATCGAACAGGCGCAGGCGGAAGGGTCGCGTCACCGTCTTTAGAAGCGCGATCGCCATCATGATGCCGGAGAAACCGCGGCCGACCACCGCGATATCGAGCATATCGCCTGATGCACGCCGGTCGGGCGAGGAAAGGCCGTGAACCGTCATATCATTCCTCCCTTCCTGCCGCCTCTAGCAGGTGTCGGATTGTTGAACCGGATGCCCTCGCCCTGGTCGTCCTTGGGGACATTGCCCTGGGCGCATGCGTTCACACATATGCGGTCATGTCGTCAGTCAGGGATTACAACACGGGTTTCGCCCGTCATCAAGGGGTTTTCACGATCCGTTAACGTCTGCCATCGTCGGTTAGGGCGGCGCGTTGATGTTTCCAACACAAGAAAGGGGCCACTTTCGCAGCCCCTCTAGGTTATGAGCGAACGATGCGATGCGCCTGCTGTCGCTCCATCCGGCGGAGAAACGCATTGATATCCGCCCGTCCGCTGCGCACCTGACGCTTGCGGATCATAATGCCCATGATGCGGGCTGCCGTAGAGACTGTCATATCGTCTAGCGGGCTTTCGCTCGACCACGGCTTGGTCAGCTGCAACGTCACCACCTCCCGGACGGACGTCGGCAGAATATCGGTGCATCCGCGCATATGATTGAAGACCAGCGCGATCGGCAGGAGTGCACCTTGATAGTAAATGGTCGGCGCATCGGCGCCGCCGTCCCATTCCTCATAGGCGTCGATCGCCTCGCGGAACAGCTGATGCAGGGTAATCGGAGCATGCCCCTGGTGAAGTTCTGGCAGTAGAGTGTTCATCTGCGTCTCCTCACATTTGCTTCGACGCGGGCGGGTCGCGCCTGCACATTTCCGCCTGACACATTAATGACGTGCTTTGCCGCCGGGTTCCACCCTTTTGAGAAATTTTTTTGCGCATTTTGTACTGACGCCAATCCTTAAGCCAAGGATTACAATAACTTTGCCCAGGCAAACCCATCTTTCGCCCCTGTTATCAGTGCTGCGCGGAAAGGGCTGATTAACCTTTATTTTCTATTGAATAGAGGTGCCCATCGGCCCTCATGTTCCCGAGTTTGCAGGTTCCCATGCGTCTATCCAGAACGAATCTTCCCCACGGTATCGACAATGCGAAGGCGGAGGATGCGCCCCAGCGTATCGAGCCGGTCAAGCGGATCTACGGTACGCCGGAGACGCTCGGCGGCGCTTTCCTGTCGGGCGCTGACACGGAGAATGCCGACGAGATGGCCGCCGGCGAGATCGAAGGACGCGCGCCGATCTGGCAGAGCAACTTCGTCATCGGCCCCAACGTCCGCTTCACCCGCACGCCGGACAGCGCCTATCCCAAGCGCAGCCCGAAATCGCCGCCCATGCTCGAAATGGTGCAGATCAACGAGCATCCCCCAGCGTCGATCGCCGACATGACAGAGGCTACGGCCTCAATGGAACGACCCGAAATGACACAGACCTTCGACATGCCGGAAACCGATTTCGCGACCGCGCGCGGCGCTTTGGCTCTCGCCCTGAAACTGCGCCGCGAATTCCCGCAGAGCGACGCCTGGCCGCAGGTGGCGCAGATCGAGGCGCCGCGGGATGCCCAGCCGACAGAGATTGTCGACGTGGTGTGTGTCGAGCCCGAGGCTGCGATCGAAGACGTTGCCGTCCCGGCAGAGACGCCCGCGCCGGTATCGCTGGCGCCCCGCGCGTTCAGCTTCGCGATAAACGATGCGATCTTCTTCGAGACGCTGCTCTCGAACCCGGATTTCGATCCGTCCCTCTCTCTCATCCCGGCGCCCGCCATCCAGGGAACAGGATCGATAAAGACCGAGCCCAAAACGATGGCAATCCCGGTTGCGGCCGAAACGCCGGCTCCAGCTCCCGTGCCGCCGACAATCGCGTTTCGGACAAGCCCGGAATCCGTGACGGCGCTGTATCGGGTGATCGACGTCGGCCCGGCCAAGTCCGTTGCCCTTTCCGGCATTGACGAGGCCGTACCTGTCGAAGCCGTCGCCGAGGCGGAGCCACAGGCTGCACCGGAACCGGTCGCCGAAGCGCCGGCCACCCCTCAGGTTGCCGAGGAGGCGCCGGCTGCCTTCAAGCCGCGCATCCGCGCCGCCCAGGTTCTTGCCGGCCGGCTGACGCCGTCGCTGCAACTGAGCGCCGCTGCCCGCGCCATCGATCTCTCCGTTCTGCCGGAAATGGAAGGCTACCAGCTGCCCCCGGTCGAACTTTTGCAGGAGCCGGTGTTCCAGCAGACCACGTCCATGAGCCAGGAAGCTCTGGAACAGAGTGCGGGCCTGCTCGAAAGCGTGCTGGAAGATTTCGGCGTGCGCGGCGAGATCATCGATGTGCGCCCGGGTCCGGTCGTCACGCTCTATGAGTTCGAGCCGGCACCCGGCGTCAAATCCTCGCGCGTCATCGGCCTGTCCGACGATATCGCCCGCTCCATGTCGGCCCTGTCGGCCCGCGTCGCGGTCGTTCCCGGCCGCAACGTCATCGGCATCGAACTGCCGAACCCGGTCCGTGAAACCGTCTATTTCCGCGAGATGATCGAGTCGCACAGCTACGAGGAAACGAAGTTCAAGCTGCCGCTCTGCCTGGGCAAGACCATCGGCGGTGAACCGGTGGTGGCGGAACTCGCCAAGATGCCGCATCTGCTCGTCGCGGGAACGACGGGTTCCGGCAAGTCGGTGGCGATCAACACGATGATCCTGTCGCTCCTCTACCGCCTGAAGCCCGAGGAATGCCGCCTGATCATGGTCGATCCGAAGATGCTGGAACTGTCGATCTATGACGGCATCCCGCATCTCCTGACCCCTGTCGTCACCGACCCGAAGAAGGCCGTGATGGCGCTGAAATGGGCGGTGCGGGAAATGGAAGACCGCTATCGCAAGATGTCGCGGCTCGGCGTGCGCAATATCGACGGCTATAACGGCCGTGCCGCGATCGCCCGTGCCAAGGGCGAGACGGTGTTCACGACGGTCCAGACCGGGTTCGACCGCGGTTCCGGCGAGCCGGTGTTCGAGGAGCAGGAACTCGACCTCGCGCCGATGCCCTACATCGTCATCATCGTCGACGAGATGGCCGACCTGATGATGGTCGCCGGCAAGGAGATCGAAGGCGCGATCCAGCGGCTGGCGCAGATGGCACGTGCCGCCGGTATCCACCTGATCATGGCAACGCAGCGCCCCTCGGTCGACGTCATCACCGGCACGATCAAGGCCAACTTCCCCACCCGCATCTCCTTCCAGGTCACCTCGAAGATCGACAGCCGCACTATCCTTGGCGAACAGGGTGCCGAACATCTGCTCGGACAGGGCGATATGCTGCACATGGTCGGCGGCGGACGCATCGCCCGTGTCCACGGACCTTTCGTCTCGGACGAAGAGGTCGAGAAGGTCGTCAACCATCTGAAGGCGCAGGGCCGCCCGGAATATCTGGGCACGGTCACCGAGGACGCCGACGAGGTGGAGGAGGCTCCCGAGGAAGATACGGCCGTGTTCGACAAATCCGGCATGGCCGAGGAAGACGGGCAGGACCTCTACGACAAGGCCGTCAAGGTGGTGCTGCGCGACAAGAAGTGCTCGACCTCCTACATCCAGCGCCGCCTGCAGATCGGCTACAACCGTGCGGCGTCCCTGGTGGAGCGCATGGAACGGGAAGGTCTCGTCGGCGCGGCCAACCACGTCGGCAAGCGGTCGATCATCGCCGGCGGACGGGACACGATGGAGCCCATCGCCATCGAGCCCGTTACCCTTGAGAGCGAAGACTGAGGACCGCCTAGCGTCCGGGGCGAGACATTCGCCTCGGGCTCCGCGATCCAGAGGCTGTCTGGTCTCGCAAATCCTTTTACAACAGGCATCTGGAACCAAACCCGGGTTCGCGAATTGTCCGTTGTTATTAGGTGCGCGACGACGCGCGTGGGAGATATCGTAATGAAGAGATTTCTAGCCTCTGCCGGTATTGCGTTGGCGATCGCAGCCGGCGGCACTGCTGGCTTTGCAGGCATTGCCAATGCTCAAGGCGTGGAACTGCGCGTCGGACCGGACGGAATCCGTCCTGTCATCCGCGAGCCGCGCCGCGAACGCGGTCGTGACCGTTGCGGCGAACGCGAAGCCCGCGCTGCCGCCCGCGACTCAGGTCTTCGCGATCCAGAAGTCGTCCGCGTCACCGACCGCCGTGTCGTCGTTGAAGGCATGACCCGTCGCGGTCCGCAGCGCATCACCTTCGCCAACCGGAATGGCTGCCCGGAAATCTGAACGTCATTAAAGGCGACGACGAAAAAGGACTCCCGCATCGCTGCAGGAGCCCTTTTTCATGTTTTGACGGTTTGGCTCAGTCGAGTAGTTCGGCCGGAACCTTGCCGCCGTTTTCCGACAGCTTCTGGAGCAGCGCCTTGTGCAGGAACATGTTCATCTTGCCGGAGTCGTTCACGTCGCCGGTATAATGAAGCTCCTGCGCCAGTTCCTTGCGTTCCGAAAGACTCGCTTCCATACCAAGCGCCTTCATCAGGTCGACGATGGAGTGACGCCAATCGAGCTTCTGGCCGTTAGCGGCGACAGCCTTGTCGAGCATCGCGGCGACATCGACAGGTCCGGATGCGGACGCGGTCGTGGCCGAGGGTGCCTGAGACGGGGCGGCCGTCGGCGTCCCGGACGTCGTGCTCGGCGCAGTTGTGCCAGCCGTGCCTGTCGGAGCCATCGGCGCTGAGGACGGAGCCGTGGAAGCGATGACCGGGCCGCTGCCGGCGGGGTTGATCGTGGTGCCGGTCGGTGATGCCGGTGCGGTGGCCTTGTCGTGATGACCGAAGATCGCGTCCTTGATCTTGTCGAAAATGCCCATGGGAACGTCCTCCTTTGGTGGGGGCGGCGCATCGCATGCGCGCCTGCCTGCACACTTTAACTATGCCGCAGGTTTTATTCTCCAAGGGCTCGCCCAGGAATGGAATGCAGTCATGCCGCGAAATACACGTCGGCGATCGGAAGGCGCAGCGCCTGCCGGAGATTTTTCTTCAAATTCCCGGCGATTTGCTCTAAAGCGCGAGGCAATTCCGTTCCCCCTGGAAAACGAAAGTCGCAAGGCCATGGACAAGTTCGTCAAGCTCACCGGCGTCGCCGCTCCCCTGCCCGTCGTCAACATCGACACGGACATGATCATTCCGAAGGATTACCTGAAGACGATCAAGCGCACCGGGCTCGGCACGGGCCTGTTCGCCGAAGCGCGCTACAACGAAGACGGCACGCCGAACGAAAGCTTCGTGCTGAACAAGCCCGCCTACCAGAATGCCAAGATCCTGGTCGCCGGCGACAATTTCGGCTGCGGCTCCTCGCGCGAGCATGCGCCATGGGCGCTGCTCGACTTCGGCATCCGTTGCGTCATTTCCACGTCGTTCGCCGATATCTTCTACAACAACTGTTTCAAGAACGGCATCCTGCCGGTCGTCGTCAGCCCCGAGGACCTCGACAAGCTGATGGACGATGCGAGCCGCGGCTCGAACGCCGTCCTGACCGTGGACCTCGAGAATCTCGAGATCACCGGCCCCGATGGCGGCAAGATCAGCTTCGAACTCGACGCCTTCAAGCGTCACTGCATGCTGAACGGCCTCGACGATATCGGCCTGACGCTGGAAAAGGTTTCGGCTATCGACGGCTTCGAGAAGGCGAATGCGGTGGAGCGTCCCTGGGCATGATGCCCGATGCGGACGCATCGGATACCCGCCGCCTGATCTCGTCGGGCTCGCCGTTTGAAAGGACGGCGGGCTATTCGCGTGCGCTGGTTCAAGGCGACTGGTGCTTCGTCTCCGGCACGACCGGTTATGATTATGCGACGATGACCATGCCCGACACGGTGGAAGAACAGGCCCGTAATTGCCTGAAGACCATCGAAGGCGTCGTCCGCGACGCCGGCTTTTCCCTGTCCGATGTCGTCCGCTGCCACTACTACATCACCGACGCCACCTTCGCCGACCGGGTCTTCCCCATCCTCGGCGAAGCCTTCGGCGAGATCCGCCCGGCTGCGACCATGATCGTCTGCGGCCTGATCCGCCCAGAGATGCTGATCGAGATCGAGGTCACGGCCCTCAGCCGCTGACCGCAAAAGCAACGCTTCGAACGTAAAACGCCCCGCTTTCGACGGGGCGTTTTCGTATTCGGTGTCGTGATCCTTTCCCGGATCAGGCTGCCGTTGCGCGGCGGACGTCGTCGTCCGTCAGGATGCCCGAGGCCCGGAGCAGGGCGGCGAAGCGGCCGTTGGACTGGCTGAGCTCGTTAAAGCCGCCCATCTCAACGATCCGGCCACCGTCCATGAAGACCACCAGATCGGCTTCGCGAACCGTCGAGAGACGGTGTGCGATGATGAAGGTCGTGCGGTCCTTACGCAGGTTGTCGATGGCGTCCTTCACCCGGTTTTCGGTTTCCACGTCGAGCGCTGAGGTGGCTTCGTCCAGCACCAGGATCGGTGCGTTTTTCAGAATGGCCCGAGCGATGGCGATCCGCTGGCGTTCGCCGCCGGAGAGGCGGTTGCCCCGTTCGCCGACTCGTGTGTCGTAACCCGTGTCGCGGCTTTCGATGAAGTCCGAAGCAGCCGCAGCTTCAGCAGCCTTCACGACCTCTTCCAGCGTGGCATCCTCGCGGCCCAGACGGATATTGTCCGAAATGGAGCGGTTGAGAAGGCCGGCGTCCTGGAAGACGGTTGCGATCGAGGCACGCAGCGACTTGCGGGTCACCTTGGCAACATCGACGCCGTCGATCAGGACCTTGCCGGAGGCCGGTTCGTTCACACGCTGCAACATGTTGATCAGCGTGGTCTTGCCAGAGCCGGTGGGGCCGACGATGGCAATGGTCTGGCCGGCCTTCACCTTGATGTTGATGTCGTGCAGGCCATCCGACGTGCCGGGGAAGTGATAGGTCAGGTCACGGAACTCGACGTCGCCACGAACATGGTTCAGTTCACCGGCGTCGGCAGGTTCTTCACGATCACGAACCGAGTCTTCGAGGTTGAAGAAGTCTTCCAGCTTGGCGCGGGCTTCGAAGATCTGGTTGACGAAATTCTTCATCTGGTCGAGACGGCCGATCAGAAGGTTGGCAAAGCCGATGAAGGCAACCACTTCGCCGACACCCAGTTCGCCGCGCTGCACCAGGATCGTGCCGATGATGAGGATCGTCATCATGGAGATCGTGGATGCCATGCGGTTGAGACCGCTGGCCAGCGCCCACCAGTCGAGGACCGGCAGCTGAACCGACATGAGCTTCTGCGTGAAAGCCTTCAGTTCGCGCGTTTCGGCTTCGATACGGTTGTAACTGTGAACGACCGAGACGTTGCTGATGGCATCCGACACATGGCCGAACACGGTGTGATAGTGACCTTCGACGGCAGCCTGGCCGTCCTTGGTCTTCGCCATGACCAGCTTGCCGATGATGACGTAGAGCGTGCCGAGAACGACGAGGACGATCGACAGGCGCCAGTCCATCGCAAAGGCGGTGGGAACCAGCAGCGTCAGCGCGACGGCCGTCGAAAGATGCTCGCGCATGAACTCCAGCCAGAGGCCGAACAGCGTTTCGCAAGCCCGCAGCAGCGTGTGCAGCGCGTTGGACGTGCCGCGCTGGCTGTGCCAGGAGAGCGGCATGGAGATGATACGGCCGAAGGCTTCCGTGATCAGCGTCGCGCGGCGCTGATGCGCCAGGCGGTCGGCTTCACGGGCGACAAGCACGAAAGCGATGGTATTGAAGATGCCGAGCGTCGCCCACATGATCAGGGTCGACGTGACTTCCGTCTTGGAGGAGATCGCGTCGATGATGCGGCCGAACAGGATCGGCTCGGCAATCGTTATGGCCGCCAGAACAATGTTGGCGATGACGATCGCGGAAACGCGAAGCTTGTGAGCGGCGAGATACTGGAGTGCTCTCGCATAGACCTGGAACAATGACACTATCTTATCCCTCGTGGGAAAACTCGTTGTCGCGCCAGACCGGCCAACCGGCCCGGCTTGAAAACGAACCGGGCAGAAGACGTGCCTCTCCCTGTTCGATGAGGCCACTATCGCAATCGCAACATGAATGGTCGCTGAACGAGGTATTCATGTTGCAATGCAGCACCGCTAAGCGTCGAACGTCGCCTTCGCAACGTTCTCTTGAAAAGACGCGGAAAGAGCGTGCCGGCTTTATGTAAGCCGGACCGGACGGGCTGAATAGAAGGGCTTTATCCCATGGGGGAACGGTGAAAGATCGGCATCATGATTCTGACATTCTTGTGAAATCCGAAATTGAACTTCCTAAAATGACCGGATAGAACTCATGTCGCGGTGCAGCAGAACCGCACGTCAAGGTGTAGGAGGCCAGCTTGTCCATCAAAAAAATTCTCGTTGCCAATCGATCTGAAATCGCGATTCGCGTCTTTCGAGCCGCCGACGAGCTGGGCCTGAAAACCGTTGCGATCTGGGCCGAGGAGGACAAGCTCGCCTTGCACCGCTTCAAGGCCGACGAGAGCTACCAGATCGGGCGGGGGCCTCATCTGGAGCGCGACCTCGGGCCGATCGAAAGCTATCTCTCGATCGACGAGATCCTGCGCGTGGCCAAGCTTTCGGGCGCGGATGCGATCCATCCGGGCTACGGTCTTCTGTCGGAAAGCCCGGAATTCGTGGACGCCTGCAAGGAAGCCGGCATCATCTTCATCGGACCGACCGGCGACACGATGCGCCGTCTCGGCAACAAGGTCGCCGCGCGCAACCTCGCCATCGAGATCGGCGTTCCCGTGGTGCCCGCAACCGAGCCGCTGCCGGACGACATGGCGCAAGTGGCGCGCATGGCCGAGGAAATCGGCTATCCCATCATGCTCAAGGCCTCCTGGGGCGGCGGCGGGCGCGGCATGCGCGCCATTCGCGACCCGAAGGATCTCGCCCGCGAGGTGACGGAAGCCAAGCGCGAGGCGATGGCCGCCTTCGGCAAGGACGAGGTCTATCTCGAAAAGCTGGTGGAACGCGCCCGCCACGTCGAAAGCCAGGTTCTGGGCGATACCCACGGCAATGTCGTGCACCTCTTCGAGCGCGACTGTTCGGTTCAGCGCCGCAACCAGAAGGTTGTGGAGCGCGCACCGGCCCCATACCTGAATGAGGCACAGCGCCAGGAGCTTGCGGCCTATTCAGTCAAGATCGCCCAAGCGACCCATTACGTCGGCGCCGGCACGGTCGAGTACCTGATGGATATGGACACCGGCAAGTTCTACTTCATTGAGGTGAACCCGCGTATCCAGGTCGAGCACACGGTCACCGAAGTCGTCACCGGCATCGATATCGTCAAGGCACAGATCCACATTCTCGACGGTCATGCCATCGGCACGCCGGAATCGGGCGTACCGCAGCAGGCGGATATCCGCCTCAACGGCAACGCCCTGCAGTGCCGCATCACCACGGAAGACCCCGAGCAGAACTTCATTCCCGACTATGGCCGCATCACCGGCTATCGCTCGGCGGCCGGCTTCGGCATTCGTCTCGATGGCGGCACGGCCTATACCGGCGCCGTCATCACCCGGTTCTACGATCCGCTGCTGGTGAAGGTGACCGTCTGGGCGCCGGGTGCGGCCGAAGCGATTACCCGAATGGAGCGCGCGCTGCGCGAATTCCGTATCCGCGGCGTGGCGACGAACCTGACCTTCCTCGAAGCCATCATCACGCACCCGAAGTTCCGCGACAATTCCTACACGACGCGCTTCATCGACACGACGCCGGAACTCTTCCAGCAGGTGAAGCGTCAGGACCGCGCGACCAAGCTGCTCACCTATCTCGCCGACGTCACGGTCAACGGCCATCCCGAGGCCAAGGGACGGCCGCGCCCGGCCGCCGACATCGCCAAACCCGTCGTGCCCTTCGCCAGAGGTGAGGTGGTTTCCGGCACCAAGCAGAAGCTGGACGAACTCGGCCCGAAGAAATTCGCCGAGTGGGTGCGCGCCGAAAAGCGCGTGCTGATGACCGACACCACCATGCGCGACGGTCACCAGTCCCTGCTCGCGACGCGCATGCGGACCTATGATATTGCCCGGATCGCCGGCACCTATGCCAAGGCTTTGCCGCAGCTGTTTTCGCTGGAATGCTGGGGCGGCGCGACCTTCGACGTCTCCATGCGCTTCTTGACCGAGGACCCATGGGACCGTCTCGCCCGCATTCGCGAGGACGCGCCGAACCTCCTGCTGCAGATGCTGCTGCGCGGCGCGAACGGCGTCGGCTACAAGAACTATCCCGACAATGTCGTGAAGTATTTCGTGCGTCAGGCCGCCCGCGAGGGGATCGACGTCTTCCGCGTCTTCGACTGCCTGAACTGGGTCGAGAACATGCGCGTGTCGATGGATGCCGTGAACGAGGAAAACCGCATCTGTGAGGCCGCAATCTGCTACACCGGCGACATCCTCAATTCCGCCCGGCCGAAATACGACCTGAAATACTACACCGCGCTGGCCGGCGAACTGGAACGTGCCGGCGCGCACATGATCGCGCTGAAGGACATGGCCGGCCTCCTGAAGCCGGCTGCTGCCACGGTGCTGTTCAAGGCTCTGCGCGAGGCAACCGATCTGCCGATCCACTTCCACACGCACGACACGTCGGGCATCGCGGCTGCGACCGTGCTGGCGGCCGTCGATGCGGGCGTCGATGTGGTCGATGCGGCCATGGATTCGCTCTCCGGCAACACCTCCCAGCCATGCCTCGGCTCGATCGTCGAGGCACTGAAGGGCTCGGAGCGCGATCCGGGTCTCGATCCCGAATCCATCCGCCGTATCTCCTTCTACTGGGAAGCGGTTCGTCACCAGTATGCGGCGTTCGAAAGCGACCTCAAGGGGCCGGCGTCCGAAGTCTATCTGCATGAAATGCCGGGTGGTCAGTTCACCAACCTCAAGGAACAGGCGCGCTCGCTCGGTCTGGAGACCAAGTGGCATCGGGTCGCGCAGACCTATGCCGACGTCAACCAGATGTTCGGCGACATCGTGAAGGTCACGCCGTCCTCCAAGGTGGTGGGCGACATGGCGCTGATGATGGTGAGCCAGGATCTCTCCGTCGCCGACGTCGAAAACCCGGCCAAGGACGTATCATTCCCCGAATCGGTCGTCTCCATGCTGAAGGGCGATCTCGGCCAGCCTCCGGGCGGATGGCCGGAAGCGCTCCAGAAAAAGGCGCTGAAGGGCGAGGAAGCCTATACCGCCCGCCCGGGCTCGCTGCTTCCCGAAGCCGATCTCGACGCCGAGCGGCAGGAGGTCGAAACCAAGATCGGCCGTTCGGTTTCGGACGCGGAGTTCGCGTCCTACCTGATGTATCCCAAGGTCTTCACCGATTATGCGCTGGCCGTCGATACCTATGGCCCGGTCTCCGTGCTGCCGACGCACAACTATTTCTATGGGCTGACGACGGGCGAGGAGCTTCAGCCCGAGATCGAGCGCGGCAAGGCACTGGTGATCCAGCATCAGGCCAAGAGCGAGCCGGACGAGCAGGCCATGGTCAAGGTCTTCTTCGAGTTGAACGGCCAGGCTCGCATGATCAAGGTGCCCGACCGCAACCGCGCGGCAACCGCTGCCGTTCGCCGAAAGGCCGAAGCCGGCAACGTCGCCCATCTCGGCGCACCCATGCCGGGCGTTGTCTCGACCGTCGCCATTTCCGCGGGCCAGACCGTCAAGGCAGGCGACGTTCTGCTGTCGATCGAAGCCATGAAGATGGAAACGGCACTGCACGCCGAAAAAGACGGGACGATCGCGGAGGTGCTGGTGAAGACCGGTGACCAGATCGACACCAAGGACCTGCTGGTCGTCTTCGGCTGAACCGGCGATCCCGACGATGTGAGAACACCGGTTGGCAACGGCCGGTGTTTTGCGTTTGAAGAGCCCGCACACCGGTATCCGCCCTGGCGCGTTCTCCCTACAAAAACAGCGGCACGATCAGCGCCGTCACCAGAGCGTTCAGCGCCATAGCGATGCCGGCAAAGAGGCCGGCGACGGGATCGACCTGAAAGGCGCGGGCGGTGCCGATGCCGTGCGACGCAAGACCCGCCGCAAAGCCGCGGGCAGCATAGTCGGTGATCCGCATGCAGTTCATCAGACCGGTGACGATGACCGCGCCGGTAATGCCGGTCAGGATCACGAAAACGGCGGTGAGGCCGGGATCACCGCCAAGACCCTTCGATATCGCCATGGCAACGCCGGCCGTCGAGGACTTCGGCGCCATGGAAACCGTGAGCGCTTCCGGAAAATCGAAGAGAGCGCCGAGCGCAAGAACGCTCAGGACCGCCGTGACACTGCCGGCGGCGAGCGCTGCGAGCATGGGCAGGAGATTGGCGGCAACCAGCTTGATCTGCCGTACAAGCGGCACCGCCAGCGCCACGGTTGCAGGACCCAGCAGGAAATGGATGAACTGCGCCCCCTCGAAATAGGCGGGATAGGCGACGCCACCAAGCGTCAGGCCCATACCGATGACGACGACCGAGATCAGCACCGGATTGACCAGCGGATGGCCGTTCGCCTTTCGGGCAGCAGCATTGGCAAGCAGCCAAACGACGAGCGTCGCCGTCAACCAGAAGAGCGGCGTTGCCGAGAGGTAGACCCAGAGGCTGGGCGGCAAGGCCGGCACGGACTGCGCCTGATCGATGGCGGCCTTTGCCGCGATCTGACCCAGGTTGGACATCTCGGTCATGGCTTGCGCCTCCACCGTTGTTCCAGATGCTTGGCCAGAGTGAACGCCCAGACGGTCACGACGAGCGTGACGACCGTGGAAACGAGAATGGCGACGAGGATCGGCAGGCCCATGGATATCACGAGATCGAGGTGCTGGATGATGCCGACCCCGGCCGGCACGAAGAGGATGCCGAGATTGGCGAGCAAACTGTCGGCGACCTTGCCGGTGGATTTTTCCATGGCAGCAGCAGCGGATAAGCGTCGGGTCGCAAGCAGAAAGAGCGCGAGCAGCGCAAGCCCGATCACAGGTCCCGGAACCTGGCCGCCGCTCGCATAGGAAAGGGTCTCCCCTACGAGCTGGAAGCCGAGCAGCCACGTGATGCCCTGGATCATGCTGGGTGTCTCCTGTCGATGTTGGAGATGCGTCTCGTGTCGAGAGATGCCTTGTGAACCCCTCTTTTGCAAAGGGTCAAGCCCGGCAGATAGAATTCCCTTTGCACCTCGATCGAAATTGTTTATGCACGTTCTTACCGATTCATGCATGATTGAGAGTGAAAATGGCAAGCGACCTGCTGTCGCGCGAGAGACAGGATGCGATCCGGGCCGAGCTCCGCCAGTCAGGCCGGGTGCTCGCCGGCGATCTCGCGCGCGCGTTCAAGGTCTCGGAAGACACGATCCGGCGCGATCTACGCGAGATGGCGGCAGCAGGCTTTTGCGAACGCGTTTATGGCGGCGCGCTGGCATTGCCCGCCGAGCAGCCCTTCTCGGTACGAACCGGAATCTCGCGCGGTCGCAAGCAGGTGCTGGCCGCAGCGGCCGTCTCCTGCCTCAAGGAGGGGATGACGGTGTTCGTCGATGCCGGATCGACCAATCTCGCCATCGTCCAGGCGCTTCCCCCCGGGCTCTCCCTCACGCTTGCGACCAACATGCCGGCCATCGCCATGGCAGCGCTGGAACACCCGGGGATCGAGGTCATCGCCATCGGCGGGCGGATAGACCGTCATGTCGGTGCGGCGATCGGCGCGCAGGCGGAGCGGGATCTGGAGATGTTGCGGCCCGACCTCTGCATTCTCGGCACCTGCGGCCTTGATGCCAAAGCCGGCCTGACGGGGCTCGTCTATGACGACGTCGCCTTCAAGAAGATCGCCGCCGCACGCGCAGGCTCGGTCCTCGTCGCCTGCACCAGCGACAAGCTGGAAACGGTACACCCCTTCGTCATCGCCGGTCTCAGCGACCGGATGACGCTGACGCTCGAGGCGGACGCACCAGACGCCATCGCGACCGGGCTGAAGGAAGCAGGCGCGACAATCCTGCGGGCCGAGCCGGTCGCGGGCTGATCCGCACACACACAAAGACGACATGATCCGGTCGCAGGGCCGGGAGGAGACAGATGATGGACCACCAAACGACCACAGGAGCACCGGACGGGCCAGCGCAAGCAGCAGCGGAGATGGCGCCACGGGGTTACATGCCGAGGATCAGGCTTGCCGTGTCGCTGCTGTTCCTCATGAACGGCTTCATGATGGGCAGCTGGGCGCTGAAAATTCCGGTACTGAAAGATCGGCTCGGCATCAGCGAGGGCATGCTCGGCCTCTTGATCCTCACCTTCGGCATCGGCTCTCTGCTGATGATGCCGGTGGCGGGCGGGCTGATCTCGCGGCTCGGCTCGCGGCAGATCTCGAACCTGATGGCCGCCTGTCTGACGCCCATTCTGCTCCTGCTCAGCCTCGTGCCGGGCCTGCCTGTCACCTTCGTCGTCCTCTTCCTGCTCGGCGGCTTCATCGGCGCCATGGACGTGGCGATGAACGCCAATGCGGTGGCCGTGGAGAAACGCATGCGGCGGGCGATCATGTCGTCCTGCCACGCTTATTGGAGCCTCGGTGCGCTGTTCGGTGCAGCGCTCGGCGGCCCGGTGCTCGCCCATTTCGGCGAGGTCACGCATGCCGTGCTGGTTACGATCACCGGCCTTGCGATCCTTGCAGTCGCCTGGCCCATGGTGATGGCGGATCACCCGCATCCCGAGGCCGAAAAGGAAAAGCTGGCCTTGCCGCGCTCGGCCCTTCCCTGGCTGATCGGCATCGTCGCCCTGTTTTCGATGATCCCCGAAGGATCGGTCATCGACTGGAGCGCGCTCTACATGCGCAACGAACTCGGCGCTTCCGTTGCCTTGTCCGGCTACGGCTTTGCCGCCTTCTCCGCCACCATGGCCATTATGCGCTTTGCCGGCGATCATGTCCGCGATCGGTTCGGCGCGGTGAGGACGCTGCGCGTCTGCACGCTGCTCGCTCTCCTCGGTCTGGTGACGGCCGGGCTTGCACCCAGCCCAACTGTCGCGATCATCGGCTTTGCCGTCGCCGGCATCGGGATCTCCAACATGGTGCCGATCGCGTTTTCGGCGGCTGGCAACCTGCCGGGGCTCGCGCCGGGCATCGGCCTCTCTGTCGTCACCTTCATGGGCTATTCCGGCATCTTGGTTGCCCCGTCGCTCATCGGCTTCATTGCCGAGCATGTCGGCTTCTCCCTCGTCTTCACGACCATCCCCCTGCTCTTCCTCGTCGTCCTCCTGCTGTCGGGCCATGCGGTTCATGCGGACACGGCAAAGAACGGATAGGATGAGAGCCAAATGCCAGGCGACGGACACGCGTCATGAATTCGCCGCCAAAACCTGCTGGAGCACGGGTGCTGCCGGGTGCGCCTTTTCGACCTGGAAGGTGCGGCGTCAGTTGACAGCGCATCGATCCTCCTGCACCTCAGGGGCGCCGATCGACCGGGAATGCACGAGGCCCACCATGTCCATGTCCTTTGCCTTCGAACCTCAGCCACGCCGCGAAACGATTGCCGTGGATGTCGGAGGCGTGCTCGTCGGTGGCGGCGCTCCCGTCGTCGTGCAGTCGATGACCAACACCGACACAGCCGACGTGGATGCGACGGTGGCGCAAGTCGCAGCTCTTCACCGTGCCGGCTCCGAACTCGTGCGCATCACGGTTGATCGCGACGAGAGTGCAGCGGCCGTGCCGCGCATCCGAGAGCGGCTGGAGCGCCTCGGCCTCGACGTGCCGCTGATCGGCGACTTCCATTACATCGGACACAAGCTGCTCGCCGATCACCCGGCCTGCGCGGAGGCGCTGGCCAAGTACCGGATCAACCCCGGCAATGTCGGCTTCAAGGAAAAGAAGGACCGGCAGTTCGGCGCGATCATCGAGCGGGCCATCCAGTACGACAAGCCCGTGCGCATCGGGGTAAACTGGGGATCGCTCGATCAGGAACTGCTGACGCGCCTGATGAACGATAACCAGGAGAAGGGCTTTCCACTGACCGCGCAGCAGGTGATGCGCGAAACCATCGTCCAGTCGGCGCTGATTTCGGCCGAGCTTGCCGAGGAGATCGGCCTGCCGCGCAACCGGATCATCCTGTCGGCCAAGGTTTCCAACGTCCAGGATCTCATCCCGACCTATGCCATGCTTTCGGTTCGCACAAACCATGCCCTCCATCTCGGCCTGACGGAAGCCGGCATGGGCTCCAAGGGCATCGTCGCCTCCTCCGCCTCGCTCGGCATTCTCATGCAGCAGGGCATCGGCGATACCATCCGCATCTCGCTGACACCGGAGCCCGGCGGCGACCGCACCCGCGAGGTGCAGGTGGCGCAGGAGCTGCTACAGGTCATGGGCTTCCGCCAGTTCATTCCCGTCGTTGCCGCCTGTCCGGGCTGCGGCCGCACCACATCCACGGTGTTTCAGGAACTGGCACAGAAGATTGAGGACGATATCCGCCGCAACATGCCGGTCTGGCGCGAAAAATATCCCGGCGTCGAAGGCCTGAAGGTCGCGGTCATGGGCTGCATCGTCAACGGCCCCGGCGAAAGCAAGCACGCCGACATCGGCATCTCCCTCCCCGGAACCGGCGAACTGCCAGCCGCCCCCGTCTACATCGACGGCAAAAAAGCCCTCACGATCCGCGGCACCAACATCGCCGGCGATTTCGAAACCCTGGTCGGCGAGTACATCGAAAAACGCTTCGGCCACGGCCAGGCGGCGGCTGAATAGGCCGATGCTGCTGGTGGAGAACAGCGAGAATCATGCACGCGCGTGATCCGAATGACGACACGCACTCCAGCGAAGCTCGCGCATTTGGAATGCACGTCATGGACGAGGCTGATTTTCTACAAACCACCCGATGAGCACGAGACTGTGAGACTCGATGAGGGGATGATGGCGGAGAGGGTGGGATTTGAACCCACGATGCCCTTGCAGGCATGCCGCATTTCGAGTGCGGTGCATTCGACCACTCTGCCACCTCTCCGCGGGGTCAGACGGCGCTCTGGGAGCGCGACGCGGTTCATAGCGGCAGTTCGGGGGGATGGCAAGAGGGGGAAAGGCCTGAATTTGAGGGATTTCAGGGGTTTTATCTTGACAGTTTTCTAAAGCTCGCGTAACGGGCGCATCTGAAGTGGTGCGAATTCCGTCATGGGGTTGCGGTGCCGCATCAGACCGAATGTCCGAAAGGATGTTCGTTTCGTGGGCCGGGGAGAACCTTCCCTTGGCCATTCCGACTGATAAAAAGACGGCCGTTCTCTTCGTTTGAGGAGGCAGAGCCGGACCGAACAGACAAGGACAAGACATGTTCGCAGTCATTAAGACCGGCGGTAAACAGTACCGCGTAGCCGCAAACGACGTCATCACCATCGAAAAGCTGGATGGCGCCGAAGGCGACAAGATTGAATTCACCGAGATCCTGATGGTCGGCGTCGGCGCCGACGCCACGATCGGCCTTCCCTTCGTCGAAGGCGCTATCGTCAGCGCAGAAGTCGTCAGCCATGGTCGCGCCAAGAAGGTTATCGCCTTCAAGAAGCGCCGTCGCCAGAACTCCAAGCGCACGCGCGGCCATCGCCAGCACCAGACGACTGTCCGTATTCTGGACATCGCAGGCGCCAAGTAAGATCGATCGAAGGTTTAAAGGAGAAGACCCATGGCACACAAAAAAGCTGGCGGTTCGTCGCGTAACGGTCGCGATTCGGAATCCAAGCGCCTTGGCGTGAAGAAGTTCGGCGGCGAAGCCGTCATTCCAGGCAACATCATCCTGCGCCAGCGCGGGACGAAGTGGCATCCGGGCGCCAATGTCGGCCTCGGCAAGGACCACACCATTTTCTCGCTGACGACAGGCAACGTGGACTTCCGCACGAAGGCCAATGGCCGCGTGTACGTCTCGGTGATGCCGAAAGCAGAAGCAGCGGAATAAGCCGGTAGCGCTCTAAAACAGCCGGCGTCTCATCGACCCGGCTGGCCGTTTCAGGTTCAGATCACGACAAAAGGGGAGATGGGGCAAGACCCAGCTCCCCTTTTTTCACGTCTGGAGGACGAGACATGCAGAGCGAATTGTTACGGGAGGACCGGTTCAGGTCTCCCGAGGAGCGGCCGAGGCCGCAACGGTCAAGGACCGATTGCCCGATATTATTATCTCCGAGGCTGGTGCTGCGGGCACCCCACGAAGACGATATCGACGCCCTTGCCCATCTTGCCAACAACGCCAACATCGCCACCATGGTTTCGCGCATGCCGCATCCCTACACGGTGGCGGATGCCGCGGATTTCGTGCGACGCACGAATGCCGGCACGATTGGCAAGTGCGTCTACGCCATCACCAAAGCGGACACGGGCGCATTTCTCGGGTGCTGCGGCGTCGAGCCGCATGAGGATGGGCGCACAGCCGAGCTAGGCTACTGGTTGGGAGAGCCCCACTGGAACAAGGGCTATGCGACGGAAGCAGCCCAGGCGCTGATCGACATGGCATTCCGAACGCGTGACATCGCGCAGCTGGATGCACGCTGCCGCGTGATGAACGTCGCCTCGCGGCGGGTCATCCAGAAGTGCGGCTTCCAGTACCAGGGCGGTGGAATGGTCGGGAGCCTCGCGCTCGGTGGCATGGTGCCGGTCGAATGGTTCCGACTGGACCGCAAGACCTGGATCTCGCTCAGAAGCTGGGGAGGCGGACGATGACGCTCGACCTCGACATGCCGGCACGGCACAGGCCCGAGATGTCAGGCTCCATGAGCCGGACAACGGGAAACCTGCCGCCCTGCCCGGTCATCCGAACACCGCGTCTGACCTTGCGGCCGCATGTTCTCTCCGATGCGGAGGCGATCACCGCCTCGCTGTGCGACTTCGATGTCGCCCGCATGCTCCTGCGCGTGCCCCAGCCCTATCATCCGGGTGACGCGCGGGATTGGCTGGAGACGGAGGCGAATGGCGACACTGCCTGGAACGCCGCCATCACCGGGAAGGGCGGCGCTCATATCGGCGTGGTCTCGATCGAGAGGCAGCGGAACGCCTGGCACCTCGGCTATTGGCTGAACCGGCAGGCCTGGGGCCGCAGCATCATGAGCGAAGCCGCATGGGCGCTCATCGATGCGTTCTTCCGGGAACGGCCGGACAGCACTGTGCGTTCCGGCGTTTTTGCCGACAACACGGCCTCGCTGAAGGTTCAGGCAAAGCTCGGCTTCACCATCTCGGGCATTTCGGATGTCTATGTCCCGGCGCGAGGCGCGACGGTGAACCGGATCGAGACGCATCTGACGCGGGATGCTTTTACGCCCGCACGATCATGACGCTGCGGGCGGCTTCAGTCATCAAGGCTGGAGCCGCCCGCATGAAGGATTTCTTTGACCTGTCCGGGCCACGCCTATATCGATGGCGGCATTTCCGGCAGTAACCACGAACGGCACGACGATGAAATTTCTTGATGAGGCCAAGGTCTATATCCGCTCCGGCGACGGGGGTGCCGGCGCGGTATCCTTCCGGCGCGAGAAGTTCATCGAGTTCGGCGGGCCGGACGGCGGCGATGGCGGCCGTGGCGGCGATGTCTGGGTGGAGGCCGTCAACGGCCTGAACACGCTCATCGATTTCCGCTTCCAGCAGCATTTCAAGGCCGGCACCGGTATCCACGGCATGGGCCGCAACCGCACGGGCGCTGGCGGCGATCACGTGACGCTGAAAGTGCCGGTCGGCACGCAGATCTTCGAGGAGGACGGCGAAACCCTGATCATTGACATGATCACCGAAGGGCAGCGCTTCCGCATCGCGGCGGGCGGCAATGGCGGCTTCGGCAATGCGCACTTCAAGTCCGCCACCAACCAGGCGCCGAGCTGGGCCAATCCCGGGCTAGAGGGTGAGGAAAAAACCATCTGGCTGCGGCTGAAGCTGATCGCCGATGCCGGGCTGGTCGGCCTGCCGAACGCCGGCAAATCGACGTTCCTCGCCACCTGCACGCGCGCTCGGCCGAAAATCGCGAATTACCCCTTCACCACGCTGCACCCGAATCTGGGCGTCGCCACCATCGATGGACGCGAATTCATTCTGGCCGATATTCCCGGCCTGATCGAAGGCGCGCATGAAGGTGTCGGCCTTGGCGACCGCTTCCTCGGCCACGTCGAGCGCACGCGTGTCCTCCTACATCTTGTCTCCGGGCAGGAAGAGGATGTGGCCAAGGCCTACAAGACGGTAAAACACGAGCTGGAAGCCTATGGCGGCGAGCTGACGGACAAGCCGGAAATCGTGGCGCTGTCGCAGGTCGATACGCTCGATCCGGCAGAACTCAAGAAGAAACAGAAGGCCTTGGCGAAGGCTTGCGGCACGACGCCGTTCCTGCTTTCGGCCATCGTCGGCACTGGCATGACGGAAACGCTGCGCGCTCTGCGCGACATCATCGTCACCGCCCAGACGGCGGGGAGCGACGACTGATGCGCGCTGCCCGCAAGCCCCTTTCGACCTATCGCCGGATCGTCATCAAGATCGGATCGGCCCTGCTGGTCGATCGGGCAAGCGGGCTGAAGACGGCATGGCTCGATGCCATCTGCGCCGACATTGCCGCCCTGAAGGCAAAGGGCGTCGATGTTCTCGTGGTGTCCTCCGGCGCCATTGCACTCGGCCGCTCTGTGCTGAAGCTGCCGGCCGGCGCCCTCAAGCTCGAGGAAAGCCAGGCGGCGGCCGCCGTCGGGCAGATCGCGCTCGCACGCGCCTGGTCGGAGAGCCTGTCGCGGGATGCCATCATCGCCGGGCAGGTGCTGCTGACGCTCGGAGATACGGAAGAGCGCCGCCGTTACCTCAATGCGCGCGCGACCATGAAGCAGCTCCTGAAAATGGGTGCCATTCCCATCATCAACGAGAACGACACGGTCGCGACGAGCGAGATCCGCTACGGCGACAATGACCGTCTGGCGGCGCGCGTCGCCACGATGATCGGCGCCGATCTGCTGATTCTCCTCTCCGATATCGATGGCCTGTACACGGCGCCGCCGCATCTCGATCCGCAGGCGCAGTTCCTCGAGATTATCCCGTCGATTACGCCCGAGATCGAGGCGATGGCCGGCGGGGCGGCATCGGAGCTGTCGCGCGGCGGCATGCGCACGAAGATCGACGCGGGCAAGATGGCGACAGGCGCGGGCTGCGCCATGATCATCGCCTCGGGCAAGGTGGACCACCCCTTGAGCGCGCTTGGCGAAGGCGCCCGCTCTTCGTGGTTTGCGCCCTCCACCACGCCGGTCACCGCGCGCAAGACCTGGATTGCCGGGCAATTGCTGCCCTCCGGCAGTCTCTCCATCGATGCCGGCGCCGAAACGGCCTTACGCTCCGGCAAGAGCCTGTTGCCGGCCGGCGTGCGTGACGTCACCGGCTCCTTCAGTCGCGGCGATACGATCGCGATCCTGAGTGCGAACGGGCGTGAGATCGCCCGCGGCCTTGCCGGCTACGATGCCGATGAGACGCGGCAGATCGCGGGACGGAAATCGGGAGAGATCGCGGATATTCTCGGCTATGCCGGGCGTGCCGCCATGGTGCATCGCGACGATCTGGTGATGACCGGGGCGACGCAGGAGCCCATGTCTCGGGAACCCGTGACCGAGGAAACGGAGAGGAGCGACATCCATGCTTGACGATCCCCGCAAGCGCGAAATCCAGGACCTGATGGCGACCATCGGCCGGCAGGCGAAGGCGTCGGCCCGGCCGCTCGCCATGGCCTCGCCGGAGCGGAAGACCGCCGCCCTCATGGCCATGGCGGAGGCGATCGTGAAGCGGACCGCGGAAATCCTGGCCGCCAACGTGCTGGATCTGGAAAACGCCCGGGAAACCGGCGTTGCCGCCTCGTTCATCGACCGGCTGACCCTCAGCGAAGCGCGGATCGCAGACATGGCGAGCGCCATCCGCGATATCGCCGCTCTGCCGGATCCGGTTGGCGATGTCATGGCGGAGTGGGACAGGCCGAACGGCCTTCGCATCCAGCGCGTTCGCACGCCGCTCGGCGTCATCGGCGTCATCTACGAGAGCCGGCCGAACGTGACGGCGGATGCGGGTGCGCTCTGCCTCAAGGCTGGCAATCCGGTGATCCTGCGCGGCGGCTCCGATAGCCTCAATTCCTCGCAGGCAATCCATGCCTGCCTGCTCGAAGGCCTGGCTGCGGCCGGCCTCCCCGAACATGCGATCCAGATGGTTCCCGTTGCCGATCGCGCCGCTGTTGGGGCCATGCTGACCGGGTTGAACGGCACGATCGACGTCATCGTTCCCCGCGGCGGCAAGAGCCTCGTCGCCCGCGTGCAGAACGAGGCCCGCGTTCCCGTGTTTGCCCATCTCGAAGGCCTCTGCCACGTCTATGTCGATGCTTCGGCCGATCTGGACATGGCACGCGCCATCATCGTCAATGCGAAGATGCGACGCACCGGCGTCTGCGGATCGGCGGAAACCCTGCTGATCGACAAGGTCGGCGCGGGGCGCTTCGTCGAGCCGCTGATCACGGCTCTGCAGGCTGCCGGATGCGAGGTGCGCGGCGACGACGCGGTTCGTGCCATAGTTCCGGGTCTCATCGCTGCCACAGAGGAGGACTGGGCAACCGAATATCTCGACGCCATCATCGCCGTGCGGATGGTCGATGGCATTTCCGGGGCCATCGAGCATATCGGCCTCTGGTCGTCGTCCCACACCGAAGCCGTCATTGCCGAGGATCCGCACGTCGTCGGCCGCTTCTTCACCGAGATCGATAGCGCCATTCTCCTGCACAATGCCTCGACCCAGTTCGCCGATGGCGGCGAGTTCGGCATGGGCGGCGAGATCGGCATTTCCACCGGCAAGATGCATGCGCGCGGGCCGGTCGGCGTCGAGCAGCTGACGTCCTTCCAGTATCGCGTGCACGGCACCGGCCAGGTTCGGCCCTAGGTGACGCGAAACGAAGCCGTCGCCGACCGTTATCTCCGGATGCCGCATGTCGAGCCGGGCATGACGGTCGGCCTTTTCGGCGGCTCGTTCAATCCGCCGCATGACGGCCATGTGCTGGTGGCCGACATTGCCCTGCGCCGGCTGCGGCTGGATCAGCTCTGGTGGATGGTGACGCCCGGCAACCCCCTGAAGAGCCGGCGCGAACTGGCCCCGCTTGCCGAACGGATCGCGCTCAGCGAGGCTATCGCCGAAAACCCGCGCATCAAGGTGACCGCCTTCGAGCAGTCGCTCGGACAGAGCTACACGGAGCGGACGCTGGAAAAGATCCGCGCGCGCAACCCGGCCATTCATTTCGTCTGGGTCATGGGCGCGGACAACCTGAAGACGTTCGATCGCTGGCAGCGCTGGCAGGAGATCGCCCGCAGCGTTCCCATTGCCATCGTCGATCGTCCGGGCGCCACGCTTGCCTACCTCTCCTCGAAAATGGCGCAGACCTTCGACTATGCCCGCGTGGACGAGGAGGATGCCGCTCTTCTTGCGCGCAGGCCGGCACCTGCCTGGACATTCCTTCACGGCCCGCGCTCGCCCTTGAGTTCTACCGCGCTGCGGGCGGGCAAGCCTGCGCGAGGCTGACGATCTTTTCGGCTGCGTCTTGAAACCTTAAGGATTTGATGACTACATTTACGAAGCAAGCTGTCCGACAAGCGGCTGCCCGGCGCGAGACGCGTCGAACGTGCATGTTCTGGTCATTGGGAAAGGAAAAACTCTGACAACAGTACACGCCAAGGGAAATGTTACCCGCATCTTCCCGAAAAGCACGGAACGTGGCGACGATGCCGCCGACCGGGCGCTTCAACTGGTTCTCGCAAGCCTCGAGGACTCAAAGGCAGAAGATATTGTCACGATCAACATTGCCGGGAAGTCGGCGCTGGGCGACTACATGGTTGTGGTCTCCGGGCGATCGAGCCGCCATGTTGCAGCGATCTCAGACCATCTGGTATCTGACTTGAAGGATGAAGGCCTGGGCGCTCCCCGGGTGGAAGGCCTTGAGACGGCGGACTGGGTTCTGATTGATGCTGGCGATATCATCATCCACGTGTTCCGTCCCGAAATCCGCGAATTCTACAATATAGAGCGGATGTGGGCGGCACCCGAGATGGATGACGGCACGCGCCATTGATCCTTGATTTCGGGCTTTCGACGGCACCTGCAAGGGATCGTCGAAAGCTTCATCTTGCAGCCTTTGACGGCCCGTTTTCGCTGCGGATCATTCGGCCGACGGCCGACAGTAAACGTCGGCTCACAGAATAGCTGCGCCGGAGGCCAGGGTTGAAAATCGGACTTTTTGCTGTCGGGCGCCTGAAAGCCGGCCCGGAGAAGGATCTCGCGGCGCGCTATCTCGACCGGTTCGCCAAGGCTGGCCCTGCCATCGGCCTTGAAGCCGGCCGGATGACGGAAATCGCCGAGAGCCGCGCCTCCTCCAGCGACACCCGGAAGCGCGAAGAGGGAGCCCAGCTTCTGAAGTCGCTCCCCGACGCGGGTCTTCTCATTCTTCTGGACGAACGTGGCAAACATCTCGACTCCCTCGATTTCGCCAACCTCATCGGCGGTTTTCGCGACCAGGGCAAACGCGACATGACCATCGCCATCGGTGGCGCCGACGGTCTCGACCCCGAGCTGCACGCCCGCGCGGATGCCGTGATCTGCCTCGGACGCCTGACATGGCCGCACCAGCTCGTGCGGATTTTGATCGCCGAGCAGCTCTATCGCGCCGTCACGATTCTTTCGGGCCATCCCTATCATCGCGTCTAATTTCATGATGGCTGCCATCAAGCTTGCGTCATCACGCCGTCCGGCCACGCGCCTGCCGCATTTGTGACAACAGGCTTGAACCTTCACTTCACCCTCAAGCTTCGGGCAAGGCGGACGACGGCAGATGGCGGGATGACCAGACGCGGGCAGACCAGACGCAGGATAGCCGGTGCAGGCGACCGGACGATGCGGCATGGCCGCAGCCTCCGTTGCATTCTCCTCGTTTCCACGGTTCTCATCACGTTTGCGCCGCTCGGTCTTGCGGCCCATGCGCAGGAGGCGGAACGCGGCGATCGACCAGCCGCACCGGAAGATCCCGCTGCCGCCCTCTCGCAGAGGCGCAACAATACCCGCATCGAACTTGAAGCCCTGTCGAAGACGATCAACCTGTCGCAGGAGCGGGCGCTTGCGCTTCAGTCCGAGATCGCCGACATCGAAAAGACCAATGAATCCCTGCGTCAGGCTTTGGTAGAGTCTGCCGGCAAGCGGCAGGCGCTCGAGCAACAGATCGCGGATGGCGAAACGAAGCTTGCCGATCTGCGCGTTCGCGAGGACACCGTGCACCAGTCGCTGAAGGCGCGGCGTGGCGTGCTGGCAGAGGTTCTCGCCGCCCTCCAGCGCATGGGCCGCAACCCGCCGCCTGCCCTCCTCGTCACGCCGGAAGACGCGCTCGGCTCCGTCCGCAGCGCCATCCTGCTCGGCGCCGTCGTGCCGGGCATCCGCCACGAGACGGAAAATCTTGCCGCCGACCTCAAGGCACTGGCCGGCCTGCGCACCCAGATCGTCAATCAGAAGCAGGCGCTCGGCAACGACATGACCGCGCGGCTCGAGGAAGAGCGGCGGATGAACATGTTGGTGGCCGAGAAGGAGAAGCTCAAAGACCGCAACGCCACCGAGCTTGCTGCGGAACGGCGCAAGGCCGAACAGCTGGCCTCGCAGGCAACGAGCTTGCAAGACCTAATCGGCTCGCTCGAAACCGAGATCGGCTCCGTGAGGGCCGCCGCAGACGCGGCACGCGCGGAGGAGGAAGCTCGCGCCCGCCTGTCGGAAGCCGAACGCGAGGCCGCGCGCGAGTTGGCGCGCAACGCGGTGCCCGACAAAAACCGTATTGCCCCGGCATATGAATTTTCCGAGTTGCAGAAGAAACTCGCCTTTCCCGTCGCCGGCTCCGTCCTGCGTCGCTACGGCGAAGACGACGGCACAGGGCATTCCTCGCAAGGCATGATGCTGCGCACCGAAGCCGGCGCGCTGGTCACGGCGCCTGCGGATGGATGGGTCATGTTCGCAGGCGCGTTCCGCAGCTACGGGCAAATGATCATCCTCAACCCGGGCGACGGCTATCTCGTTGTTTTGTCGGGGATGGAGACGGTCACCGTACAGCCGGGCCAGTTCGTCGTCGCGGGCGAACCGCTCGGCCAGATGGGGGCGAAAAGAGTGGCGAGTGCTGCGGCTTTGGCGCTGGAAACAGATCGACCAACGCTTTACATTGAATTCAGAAAAGACGGTAAACCGGTTGATTCTCGACCTTGGTGGACCGCCTCAGATACCGGAAAGGGTCGAAATGATTCGTAGGGCTTCACTAGTTCTGGTCGGGGCGTTGATGGGCGCGACGGCGATGAGCGTCGTCTACTCCGCAGTCGTGCCGGCCGTTGCGGCCAACCCGTCCACCTATCGCGAGCTGTCGATCTTCGGCGATGTCTTTGAGCGCGTCCGCGCCCAGTACGTCACGCCGCCGCAGGACGACAAGCTGATCGAGAACGCCATCAACGGCATGCTCTCCTCGCTCGATCCGCATTCGAGCTACATGAATGCGACCGACGCGGAAGACATGCGCACCCAGACCAAGGGTGAATTCGGCGGCCTCGGCATCGAAGTCACGATGGAAGACGAGCTGGTCAAGGTGACGAGCCCGATCGACGATACGCCCGCCGCAAAGGCCGGTGTTCTCGCCGGCGACTTTATTTCCAAGATCGATGGCCAGGACGTTCGCGGCCTGAAGCTCGAGGAAGCCGTCGACAAGATGCGCGGCGCCGTGGGCAAGCCCATCAAGCTGACCATCCTGCGCAAGGGCGCCGACAAGCCGATCGAACTGACGATCGTGCGCGACGTCATCGCCGTGCGGGCCGTCAAGTCGCGCGTCGAAGGCGATGTGGGCTATGTCCGCGTCATCTCCTTCACGGAGAAGACCTATGACGATCTGAAGAACGCGATCGAGAAGATCAAGAAGGATGTGCCGGCCGACAAGCTGAAGGGCTATGTTCTCGACCTGCGTCTCAACCCGGGTGGCCTGCTCGACCAGGCGATCAACGTCTCCGACGCCTTCCTTGAGCGCGGCGAAGTCGTTTCCACCCGCGGCCGCAATGCAGACGAGACGCGTCGCTTCAACGCGACGCCGGGTGACCTGACGGACGGCAAGCCAGTCGTCGTGCTCGTCAATGGCGGCTCGGCTTCGGCATCCGAAATCGTTGCCGGCGCCCTGCAGGACCTCAAGCGCGCTACCGTTCTCGGCACGCGGTCCTTCGGCAAGGGCTCCGTCCAGACGATCATCCCGCTCGGCGAAGCCGGTGCGCTTCGCCTGACGACGGCGCTCTATTACACGCCGTCCGGCAAGTCGATCCAGGGCACCGGCATCTCGCCGGACATCAAGGTCGATCAGCCGCTGCCGCCGGAACTTCTCGGCAAGGTCGAAAACACCAGCGAATCCAGCCTGCGCGGCCATATCCAGGGCCAGAACGAAACGCAGGAGGGCTCCGGCTCGGTTGCCTACGTTCCGCCGGAACCCAAGGACGACATACAGCTGAACTATGCGCTGGACCTGCTGCGCGGAAAGAAGAGCGACCCGAGCTTTCCGGCCAACCCGCAGAAGGCCGAACTCGCACCGTAAAGGTCGAGGGACCATCGCTATCGCTTCAAACGCCGTCCGGTCCCCCCTGGGCGGCGTTTTTGCGTGTAAGGCGTCGGTGACGCGCAAGCTTCAGTGGGTAATAAGGTCGGCAGAGCCGATGGCAGATGACTGTGCTACCACGGGCTCGCCCGGCCGAATCGCCTGAGGGCAAAGCTGAAGACATCGCTGCGATATTCCGGTTGGGAATGGTCCAGCTACCAGTGCAGGACGACTTTGGGGACGGATCTCAACGCACCGCTTGGCCAGAACAGGCGACCGGCAAAGACGAAGACGCCGCTCCGCAAGGGGCGGCTCTCGCTTGGTCTCTTCGCGGCGGCCATAGCCGGTGTGACCGTCTTTGCATTGGTGTCGCCCACGGGCCTTCTTCCTCCAAAGCCAGACATCGTTGCCGTCGTGCCGGCCGGCGAAAATCCCGATGAGACGACACAAGAAGCGGCGAAGGCGACAGCCCAGCCGATCCGCGAAACATCGTCGTCGGGCGCGACCGTGAACCGGACGCTCCTCAACGACGGCAATGTGGTGACCACCTATTCGCCCGGCAAGCGTGGCAAGGACGGTCCGGCCATTATCGAGGTCGGCCCAATGCGGGGCCAGGATCCGCGCATGGCGGCACAGCCGAACGACCTTCTGCTGGAAGACGCGCCGGAAGGCCGACTGCCGGTCGTCGGGCCGGACGGGCTGCGACCGATGGACCAGTATGCCCGCCCCTGGTCGGGGGCGCGCGGCACGCGGATCGCACTCGTCGTCGGCGGCCTGGGGATGAGCCAGACGGGGACGCAGAACGCCATCCGCACACTTCCCCCCGCCACCACCCTCGCCTTCGCCGCCTCGGGCAACAGCCTCCAGCGCTGGATGCAGGAGGCGCGCCGGACGGGTCACGAGATCCTGTTGCAGGTGCCGTTCGAACCTTTCGACTACCCGGCAAACAATCCCGGGCCACAGACCCTGCTGGTCGGAGACAGCGCCAAGCAGAACCTCGCCCAGCTGCGCGACGCGCTCGGCAAGATCACCAACTATACCGGTGTCATGAACTTCCTCGGCGGGCGTTTCCTGTCCGACTCCGGCGCTCTCGAACCGGTGATGCGCGATCTCGGACGCCGCGGGCTGCTGTTTCTGGATGACGGCACCTCGGCGCAATCGCTCACATCCACCCTCGGCGATGCGCTGGACGTCCCCTATGCTTTCGGCGACGTCGTGGTGGATACGCAGCTCGATCGCACCGCCATTCTGCGCAAGCTCGACGATCTCGAACGGATCGCCCGGCGCAACGGCACGGCGATCGGTACGGCATCCGCCTTCGACGTAAGCGTCTCCGCCATTGCGCAATGGATGGAAGAGGCAGAGAAGCGCGGCATCGAATTCGTCGGCGTCTCCGCGCTGGTGAAGGACACGAAGCGAAACTGAACCGATCCCCCCTCGTGCGCGCTGCAGGACAGCCGCCACACGTCTTGAGGACACCCGATGAGCAAGACCGGCAAGAACCCTCCCCTTCGCGCTGAAGACCTCCCCTACCGGCCCTGCGTCGGCATCATGGTGCTGAATAGCGACGGCCTTGTCTGGGCCGGGCGCCGCATCCCGATCGGAAACTCGGAATATGACGGGTCAGGCCAGCTCTGGCAGATGCCGCAGGGCGGCATCGACAAGGGCGAAAACCCGCTGGAGGCGGCAAAGCGGGAGCTCTACGAGGAAACGGGCATGCGTAGCGTATCGCTGCTGATGGAAGCACCCGACTGGATCAACTACGACCTGCCGGCCCATCTGATCGGCATCGGGCTGAAGGGCAAGTTTCGCGGGCAGACCCAGCGCTGGTTCGCGTTCCGCTTCGAAGGCGATGACCGCGAGATCGCCATCAACCCGCCGCCGGGCGGACACGAACCGGAATTCGAGGAATGGGCGTGGAAGCCGATGACCGACCTTCCCGGCCTCATCGTATCCTTCAAGCGGGAGGTCTATGACACCGTGGTCGCCACCTTCGGACATCTGGCAACGGAAGCAGCCCGCAAGGACTGACTACGCCAGTGTAGCGGCCGATGCCGGATCGGCTTGGCCTTGTAACCTGGAAGAAAAAAGGATGCGGCGAAAATGCCGCCGCATCCGATCAAAGCCTGTATCAGGCGTCTTCGCTGCCGACTTCGGCCTTGTCGGCGGAGGTCGCGTTCAGCTGGCCGTACTTCTCGGCGCCGATCGAATTGAACAGTTGCAGCTGGGTTTCGAGGAAGTCGATATGACCTTCCTCGTCGATCAGCAGCTGTTCGAACAGCTTCATAGAGACGTAGTCGCCGGCCGCGTGACAGATATCGCGCGACTCCTTGTACGAGGCGCGGGCGTCGTATTCGCCGGCAAGATCCGCCTCGAGGACTTCCTTGACGTTCTGTCCGATGCGCAGCGCACCGACGGTCTGCAGGTTCGGATGGCCATCGAGGAAGATGATGCGCGCGATGATCTTGTCGGCGTGATGCATTTCCTCGATCGATTCGGCCCGCTCCTTCTTGGCCAGGAGCGTATAGCCCCAATCCTCGAGCAGCCGGAAATGCAGCCAGTACTGGTTGACCGCTCCGAGTTCGAGATAGAGGGCTTCGTTAAGCCGCTCTATGACCCTTGTGTCGCCTTTCAAGATCCGCTCTCCTGTTTTCTTCGTGGAAATTTTTGAGACGGGTCATGAAATCAAATATTTGGTCATCCGTCGAGTGCCGTAGAGCATGATAGCGCTCGGTGGTCCGGATGATCAGATCGACGACATTGGGGAAACAGCCACAGCAGCGGCCGCGCTTGGCCATGGCATGATACACCTTCGCAGGAACGATCAGCTGCCAACAGTCTTCATCGAGAAGAGCGGTGATCGTGTCCTCGATCTCCTTTTCGGAGATGAAATTGCAACTGCAAACCAGCATGGCGTCTTGCCTGTTTTCGCATCCTCGCTGAGGCCAGCAGTAAACAAACAAGATAATTGGTGTCAAGAAAAAAGGCCGTGAGAAGAGTTGGTCTAGTTTAGAACAATTCCAAAGAGATAGAGGAAGAGAAACCGAAGTCGGATATCTGCCCATGAGTTGACGCTGACGGTGGGAGGTCGATGCGATCTCTCATCTTCGCGAACACGCGGGCAATCAGAAAGTCGATTCCGGCCACTTTGCGTAAGCGTTCCCGCCCAGACACGGGCACCCCTCCAATGACGTCCGCGGCACCTTGCAGACGGGAATATTTTCAAAAGATTTCGAGCGTCTCGAAACACATTTCAGGCCATTTTGGATGAAGCTGATGACGATATGCACGCCATCTGAAATAAATATGGGGACGCGTGCTTTTCTCGCCGGAGCACCTCCGAGAGTAGGTCTCAGTGAAAATTCCGGCCCTTCGGCATGACCTGCGCCGTCTCCATAAGTCCAGATTTGATTCGCGCCTCGAGGCGCGCGCGCTCCCGCTGGGCCTGATCCACCGCATTACCCTTCTGCCGCTGATCCACGGTCGGACGCAGCACCTCGTCCGCCCGTTCGTTGATGGCAAAGCGGCGGGCCTCGCCCTTCAGGAGCCCCAGCGCTTCGGTCATGTCCGTCATGCTCTCGGCAACGACGTGGATGACGCCATTCTGGCTTTGCAGGCGGCCGGTGACCTTGACCAGCCTTGCCCCCATGACGACAGCGCGGAACGTCTCGAAAACGGCCTTCCAGACGATGATGTTGGCAACGCCCGTCTCATCCTCGAGCGTCATGAAGATCACGCCCTTGGCGGACCCCGGCCGCTGCCGCACGAGAACGAGGCCGGCCACCATAACGCGCCGCCCGGGACGCAGGCCCGACAGCGCACGGCTCGCCACCACACCATCCCGCGCAAAGGCCTCCCGCATGAAGGAAACCGGATGGGCTTTGAGCGACAGGGACAGCGCCCTGTAATCGTTGACCACCTCCTCGCCGGCCGGCATGGTCGGCAGGCGCATAGCCGGATCCGCCCGGAGGTCCGCCTCCCCCGCTGCGGCAAAGAGCGGCAGGCGCTCGGCCGGCGCCCGCTCGTCGAGCGCCTTGATCGCCCAGAGCGCCCGGCGGCGATCGAGCCCGAGCGAGCCGAAGGCATCCGCATCCGCCAGCCGTTCCAGCACGCTCCGCGTCAGCCCGGATCGCAGCCAGAGATCGTGGATCGAGACGTAACCCTTGCCACGGCCGGCAACGAGCCTTGCCATATCGTCTTCCCGCAGGCCTTTCACCAGCCGGAAGCCGAGACGAACGGCATATGCCGTGCGGATGACGTCGCGCATCTCGCGATGCCGCGGATCGATCGCCCGACGGTCGAAGGCGCTTCGTTCCCCGCCATTCTCATCGCCCCGCCCCTGCAGTTCGTTGCCCTCCAGGATCGTCTCCCAGTCGGAGCGGTTGATATCCACGGCCCGCACCTGTACCCCGTGCTCGCGCGCATCGCGCACCAGCTGTGCCGGAGCGTAGAACCCCATCGGCTGAGCATTGAGGAGCGCCGCGCAGAAGATGTCGGGATAGAAGGTCTTGAACCAGCAGGAGGCGTAGACGAGCAGGGCGAAGGAGGCTGCATGGCTTTCGGGAAAACCGTATTCGCCGAAGCCCTTGATCTGATTGAAGCAGCGAACGGCGAAGTCTCGGCTGTAGCCGTTGCCGACCATGCCCTCGATCATCTTTGTCTCGAAGTTTGCGACCAGCCCGGACCGCCGGAAGGTGGCCATGGCGCGGCGCAACTGGTCGGCCTCGGCCGCCGTGAACCGTGCGGCCGTCATGGCGATCTGCATGGCCTGCTCCTGAAACAGGGGCACGCCCAGCGTCCGCTGCAGCACCGCCTTCAGCTCAAAGCTCTCATAGGGGATCGCCTCGCCCCGCAATCGGGCCTCCCGGCGCTTGAGATAGGGATGCACCATATCGCCCTGGATCGGCCCCGGCCGCACGATCGCAACCTCGATGACGAGATCGTAGAATTCCCGGGGTCGGAGCCGCGGCAGCATGCTCATCTGCGCCCGGCTCTCGATCTGGAACACCCCCACCGTGTCGGCCCGGCAGATCATGTCGTAGACAGGATTGTCGTCGTTCACATAATCGAGCTCGGTATCGTAGACCTCTGACAGCAGCATCTGCTTGCCGTAATGGGTCTCCAGCATCCGGAACGCCTTGGCGAGACAGGTGAGCATGCCGAGCGCGAGAACGTCGACCTTAAGGATCTTCAGCGTATCCAGATCGTCCTTGTTCCACTCGATCATGTAGCGGCCGGGCATGGCCGTCGGCATGATCGGCACGACCTCGTCCAGCCGGTCCTGCGTGATGACGAAGCCGCCGACATGCTGGGAGAGGTGTCGCGGCATGTCCATCAGCCGTCCGGCATAGGTGAACATGCGCATCACCGTCGGGTCGGCGAGATCGAGCCCCGCAGCCTTTGCCTGCTCGTCGGTAAAGGACGACGTCCACCAGCCCCAGATGGAGGCGGCGAGCGCCGTCTGCACATCCTCGGAGAAGCCGAAGACCTTGGCCACCTCGCGCCCGGCCGAGCGCGCCCGGTAGCTGATGGCGGCGGCGGCGATGCCGGCATGCTCCTTGCTATAGGTATCGTAGATGAACTGGATCACCTCATCGCGCCGCGCATGCTCGAAATCGATATCGATATCCGGCGGCTCGTCGCGGTCCATTGACAGGAACCGATCGAAAAGCAGGGTAAACTTGACCGGATCGACCTCCGTCACATGCAGGCAGTAACAGACGGAGGAGTTGGCCGCAGATCCGCGGCCCTGGCAGAGGATGCCTTTGTCTCGCGCAAAGGTCACCAGCCGATGAACGGTCAGAAAATATGGTTCGTACTGTTTCCTGGCGATGAGATCGAGCTCGTAGGCGATTTTCGTTTCCACAGACTCCGGCACGCCCTGCGGATATCGCCGGGCCGCCCCTTCCCGGACCAGCCGCTCCAGGGTCTGCGCCGAAGTCTCGCCCGGACCCGCTTCCTTCGGATAATTGTGCTTCAGCTCGTCGAGCGTGAAATCGAGCGTCCGGAAGAAGCGCTCCGTATTGGCAACCGCCTGCGGGTAGCGGCGGAAGATGCGGACCATCTCGGCCGGCGCCTTGAGAAAACGTTCGGCATTGACCTGTAGCCGAAAGCCCGCCTCCGCGATCGTCACATGCTCTCGGATGGCCGTCATGACATCGGCCAGGGGACGGCTGTCGGGGGAATGGTAGAGCACGTCGTTCGTGGCGATGAGACGAACGCCCGTGCTATGGGAAAGCGCCGCGAGCGCCGCGAAATCCTGCGCATCGAACCCATCATAACGGGGCGTCATGCCGAGGAAGAGCCGACCCTTCATGAGAGGTTGCAATGTCCGGAGCGTATCGCCGAGCGTCTTCCAGTCACGGCCCTCGTTCCCTTGAAGGCCATTGCCCGTTTCAGCATCGGAGACGTCTGCATGGGGTCCGTCAGCCACCGCGTGCGGATCGGCCTGAACGGTCTTATGCCCGCTATCGCGGGTGCGCCCCTTCATTACGATCACCTGCAAATGTTCCTGCCATGTCAGGAGATCGGAGAGGAAGAGGGTGCAGGTACCCTTATGGTCGGCACGCAGATTGCCGGCGCTCAGCAGGCGGCAGAGATGCCCCCATCCCTGCCGGTTGCGCGGATAGGCCAGCATATCGGGCGAACCATCGGCAAAAACGAGGCGTGCGCCCGGCTGGAAAGGAAATTTTTCCTCTCTCGCTTCGGCATGAACCCGAACGACGCCGGACAGCGTGTTGCGGTCCGCAATCCCCAACCCCTTGAGACCGATCCGCTTGGCGGTGACCACCATCTCCTTGGCGCCCGAGGCGCCGCGCAGGAAGGAGAAGTTCGTGCAGGCACCCAGTTCGAAAAACGTCGGCGGCTGAGCTTTGGACGACCCGCGACCCGCGTCCGTCAGCCCTCTTCCGAACTCGCGGCCGCTACCGGGCTTAACGCCGGTCATGCGAAAATACCGTGCATGAACCAGTCGGGATGCATCCGTTCGCGCTGGAAGAGGCCATTGCGAAACATCCAGAAACGGCGACCGGTCTCGTCCTCGATGCGAAAATAGTCACGCGTCGGTGCATCCTCACCGTCGATCCACCACTCCGCGGCAATGCGCTCCGGCCCTTCCGCCCGCGCGACCCTGTAGGCTGTGCGTCGCCAGAAGAACCGCTCCGGCGCGCCGTCGGGAACATCGGCCGCGGGAACCTCCACCCGTTCGGGATGGATCAGAAGGCGGAGCGGCCGCACGGGCACGATCGGCCATTCCTCCGCCTGCAGCATCTTTGCGGCGGGAACGACGGCATTGCCTGCCGGCTGCAGGCTCGCTGCGCGCTCGGGGATGTGGCTCGCGGCAAGAACCACGATCGAAAGCACATCCTCTCCGAAGCGGGCGATAACGCGATCGGTGAAGTCGGCAAGCGCCCGGCTCTGGTCCGGACGGCCGGAAAAATCGTCCTGGATGGATGTGATCGGCTCGGCTTTCAGGACGCAGAGCCGCAGGATCTCGAAACCGTACCCGGCATCCAGATCGTCATGCACCGCCGCCAGCCGCTCCTTGTAGAGCGCCGTGATGCGCTTCGGATCCCGCACCGGTGACGAGGTGCCGGCAAGCAGCCGGAACACCTTGCCATCGACGCGAAAGAGCAGGAGCTCGAACTGGCGCCCGCCCTCTCCCCGCTCCTCCAGCGTGGTCTTGAGGCCCGCGGCAAGTTGCAGCGCCAGCCCGAGAATATCGTCCTCGCCGGAGACCGGCGAGAGCAGCCGGCGCTCGACCGAAAGCTCGGCCACCGGCCTGCGCGGCGACAGGGGCTCGTCGTCATGTCCGAGCGCCTGGTCGAGCCGGAGAAAGACGAGCGGCCCGAAGCGGCGCGCAAGTGCTGCCCGGGGCGCCTCCATGAGATCGGCGACATGGGTCAGGCCCAGCCGGATCAGCGTGTCCGTCACCGTTTCCGGCAGCCGAAGCGCCGTCACCGGCAGGGGGCCGAGCGCTGCGGCCTCCTCTCCCGCCTCGATCACGTTATCATCGGAAAGCCGCGCACTGGAAAATCGCGAGAGCGCCCAGGCAAGACCAGGCGATGCGGCAATCGCCCCGCGCGCCTCGACGCCGAGCTGGAAGAGGCGCGACAGGACATCGTCGAGCAGCGCCTTTTCCCCGCCATGCAGATGCGTACAGCCGGTGATGTCGAGCGCCAGCCCATCGGCACCGGCATAGGCGACCAGCGGCGTATAGCGATCGCACCAGTCGGCAAGAGCCGAGAGAAAAGCCTTGTCGGCGGCAGGATCGGCCGGCAGCACGTCGATCTGCGGATGCATGGCGCGGGCTTCGGCCACGCCCTGTCCCCGCTTCAACCGCAGGCGCTCGGCCACGCTGTCGAGCGCCACGATCCGCATGGCATTCTCGACCTTGTCGGAAAATACGACCGGCGGGTGGTCAGGACGCCCGTTTGAAAGCCACGACGCGCCCCACCGCCGGCGTGCCACCCGGTCGGCCGACAGATGCGGAAAGGACAGGGACAGAATCCGCTGCGTTGGCCGGAAGAGGGACGGCGACGGGGTCGAGAGGGTAGAACCGGCGCGCATGGGAACTCCATTCAAGGTAGGCATCGACAGGGGAAAAAGCCCGCGTCTTCTCGGCAACGACGTGAAAGGCGGGATGCCCGATGCCGGTCGAAAGCATCGTGCCATCGGGCAGCATGAATGGGGCGGCGGGGGCGGGACGGACGAGAAGGCGCAGATGCGCGCTGCTCGCCTCCTCCTCGCCCGCCTGCCGGAGCAGAAAGATCGGAACGCCGCTGGCGACCGAGCGCAATTGCAGCCGCCGGCTTTCGGGAAGCCCGAGACGCGCCGGATTCCCGCGGATCTCCAGAATGACGGCGGAAAACACGGAAAACCCGAGCGCCGCCTCGGCAATCCACAGCGCCTGCTGGAGGTTGCGAGGCCGCGAGAAGAGCGCTGCACGCAGATCGATCCCGAGAAGCGAAAGGCCGACACCGTAAGGCTCGCCGGCCTCTTTTCCCGCCATGGTCTCGGAGATCCAGAGGATGGGACCGAGTTCACCGAGGGCTTTGCGCCGCGTCTGGTAGAGCGCGGCAAGACCGAGCGTAAACCCCGTGGCGGCACCGGCATCGCGCGTTTCCGCCACCCGTATTTCGCTCAAACCCTTCAGCGGCAGGCCGCCGGACATCGCATGGTCGAGGTCGGGAACGCCGAGCGGCAGCACGTCGTCTTGCCCGCGCTCTCCGGCCCTGCACTGCTTGGCCCTCTGCCCGGCAACATCCTGCCCGCCGAGAGACCGCGCGGACGCTGAAAATCCCGCACGCTCGCCCTCCGTCTCGAAGGTGGGACGACAGGAACCGGATGGCCTGTCTCGTTCCAGTCGGGCAATGGCGTCGCGCAGGGCGAGCACCGTCTCCCGCGGCACAGCGTTTTCAGCCATGGCAGTCAGCTCCTATTCGTTCCTGATATGTTCTTATTGATTCCAGAGCTTCAAAAAAGAGTCAACGCAGTTGGGAAAAGATTCCGCAGTTTCTGCACAATCGCCTTACATTGCGAATTGCTTCTCGAAATGAACCGGGAAATGGCTATATAAAAGGGACAAGGAGTATCCATGGCCCGGATTGACCAAAGCGACGATTGGCGGGAACGTCATGCGCCGACCATCAGCACGTTCGAATCCCTGACGCTGGAAGCCTATGGGCATCTTCCCGAGGAATTCCGGCTGCTGGCCACAGACCTCATCATCGAGATCGAGGATTTTCCGGATGACGACGTGTTCGAGGACATGGCGCTGGAAACGCCGTTCGATCTGCTGGGTCTGTTCGAAGGGCGGGGTATCGGCGAGCGTTTCACCATGGAAACCGGCACGATGCCGAACCGGATCACGCTCTATCGCCGGCCGATCCTCGATTACTGGGCCGAAAACGACGAGACGCTGGGCGACATCATCACCCATGTGCTGATCCACGAGATCGGCCACCACTTCGGCCTGTCGGATGACGATATGGAGCGTATCGAGGCGAGCGTGGAGCATGTCGGCGGGTAGGAGCCCGCCGCACGCGCATGGCTGTCGCCTATTGCTCGGACAGCTTCATATCCGGCACGTAGTCCTTGCCTTCGACATCCTTCACCACGGCCTGACCGCACTGCATGACCTGTGCATCGGCATTGAAGGTGTAGGTCGGCGAACCATGGAGATGCCAGCCCTTGTTGAGGGCGGCCGTTACCTTATGACAGAAGCTCGCATCGTCAGGGCCGGTGAGAAAGCGGTAGAGTTTCATAGCTGCATTCCTTTGTTTCTGATGGCCTCGACCTTTGCAAGACAGGTCATCGCCTGTTCGAGATGCAAGGCTTCGACCATTTTGCCCTTGTGGACGATGACCGACCTGCCTGCATTGTCGGGTTCAGCAAAAGCCGCGACGATCTCCAGAGCCTCCGCCTCATCCTGAACGGAGGGGCCGAAGGTGGAATTGGCCGGCGCGATCTGCTGCGGATGGATCAGCATCTTTCCATCGAACCCCATGTCGCGGCCGGCGGCGCATTCCTGCGCGAAACCCTCGGCATCGCCGATATCGTTGAAGACGGCGTCGAGAACATCGAGCCCGCTGCCACGTCCTGCAAGCAGGATCTGCATGAGCCAGGGCACGAGGTAGCCTCGCCCGGGAAGGGCGGCGACACCGGTTTCCTTGCGCAGATCGTTGAGGCCGGGAATGAGGCAATCGAGCCGCCCGCCACGCGTGCGTCCGGCCTCGGCGATCGCCGCCGCATTGAGAACGCCTCTCGGCGTCTCGATCATCGCCCAGAGCCGCAGATCTTCCGGACCGTTGCCCTCATCCAACCCTTCGGCAATGTCGAGAATATCGCGTGGCCCTTCCACCTTCGGCAATAGAACGGCATCGAACCGGCAGGCGAAAAGCGCTTCGAGATCCGCCTCGCCAAAACCCGAGGCAAGACTGTTGATACGGACGATCCGCTCGATACCGGGCGCAACATCCGCCAGATGGCGCACCAGCGCATGGCGCGCATCGGCCTTGCGCTCCGGAAGCACCGCGTCCTCCAGATCGTAGATCACGGCATCGGGCGAAAGGCTCGACACTTTGGCAAGTGCGCGCTCGTTGTCGGCTGGAACGCAGAGCACCGAGCGACGGAGACGGACGGGATGGCGATCGGACAGGGACATCATGCCATGTTGTGCCTGTCTCATCTCATCTTCGCAAGTCTCACGCGACATGTGAGAATGCTCCTGTCGCTCGACACGAAAAAACCGGCCCCATCGCTGGATGGAGCCGGTCGAAGATGTCATGCGGAAAAAGGGCCTTAAGCGGCCTTGCGGTCGTGACGGCCTTCTTCCACTTCCTCGACGATCTTCGCCACGAAGGCATCAAGATCGCCGGGGTTGCGAGAGGTGATGATGCCCTTGTCGGTCACCACGGCCTCATCCGACCACAGACCGCCGGCATTGACGACATCCGTCTTGATCGACTTGAAGGACGTGACCTTCAGCCCCTTAACCGCACCGGTTTCGACCAGAAGCCAGGGCGCATGGCAGATGGCCGCGACGACCTTGCCGGACGACACGAAGTCGCGGACAATTCGCAACGCCTCGTCCTCGACGCGCAGCTTGTCCGGGTTGATCTGGCCGCCCGGCAGAACGAGCGCATCGAAGTCCTCGATCTTGACGTCCCTGGCTTCGAGATCGACGTCGATGCTGTCGCCCCAGTCCTTTTCGTCCCAGCTCTTGATGCTGGTCTTGCCGATCGAGGCGATCTTCACCGTCGCGCCCTGCTTTTTCAGGCTGTCATAAGGAACGCGCAGTTCTGACCGTTCGTAGCCGTCCGTGGCGAGAATGAGAATTTTGGATTCGGCAATGGAAGGCATGAGCCTGCTCCTTATTGTCTCTGGTCTTGTCTGGGATGATCCCCAACCTCTCGGGTCGGCGATATCAGACGCGAATGTCATGACGGGTTCGCCATCTTAACGAGGCGCCCCCACCGATCGTTCCGAAAAACATCGGTGACATTGCCAACAACCTGATCCGAGACAGGCTGAAGATTCGAAAACCGAAACCATCAACGCACATAACATTGACGCGCGCAGCAAAAGAACATATGTAGAACACCATGAAGAAATCGCTGAAAGAGCGTTTGGCCATCCTTTCGGATGCCGCCAAATACGATGCGTCCTGCGCCTCCAGCGGAACGACGAAACGCAATTCGTCGGCCAGCGGCGGTCTCGGCTCCACGGAGGGATCCGGCATCTGTCATGCCTATGCGCCGGACGGGCGATGCATTTCTCTGCTCAAGATCCTGATGACGAATTTCTGCATCTACGACTGCGCCTATTGCATCAACCGGTCGTCCAGCAATGTGGAGCGTGCACGCTTTTCGGTCGAGGAAGTGGTCTGGCTGACGCTCGAATTTTATCGCCGCAACTATATTGAAGGTCTGTTCCTCTCGTCCGGCATCATCCGCTCGTCGGATCACACGATGGAGGAGATGGTGCGCATCGCGCGGGAGCTGCGCGTCACGCATAATTTCCGCGGCTATATCCATCTGAAATCGATTCCCGAGGCGTCCCCGGCGCTGATCGAGGAAGCTGGACTTTATGCGGACCGCCTGTCGATCAACATCGAGTTGCCGACGGACGCCGGACTGACGCGCTATGCGCCGGAAAAGCGGCCGGACGGCATTCGCAAATCGATGGGCGATCTTCGCCTGAAGATTGAGGAAATGCGCGACCCGACGCTCCAGACCAAACGTACACGACGCTTTGCGCCCGCCGGCCAGAGCACGCAGATGATCGTCGGAGCCGACCAGGCAAACGACAGCGTCATTCTCGGCACCAGCGCGCGGCTTTACGGCAGCTACGGCCTGCGCCGCGTCTATTACTCCGCCTTCAGTCCCATTCCGGATGCCTCCCGCAATCTGCCCCTCGTCAAGCCGCCTCTGATGCGCGAGCATCGGCTCTATCAGGCCGACTGGCTCTACCGCTTCTATGGCTTCGGCATCGACGAAATCACGCGCGACCAGCCGGATGGCATGCTCGACCTCGATCTCGATCCGAAGCTTGCCTGGGCGCTTGCCAACCGGCAGCGTTTCCCCGTGGATATCAACAAGGCGGATCGCGAGATGCTTCTGCGCGTACCCGGTTTCGGCACGAAGATCGTCCGCGCCATCCTCACCGCCCGCCGGCACCGGACCTTGCGGCTGGAAGATCTCGCCCGTCTAAAGGTCTCGCTGAAAAAGGTGCAGGCCTTCATCATCGCGGAGGGCTGGACCCCCTCGCGCCTCATCGACCGGCCGGACCTGCGCACGATGTTCGCACCCAAGCCGGAACAGCTGGTCCTTCTCTGATGCCGCCACCGGGCATTGAGAGGCAAACCGTCACGCTCGACGGAAAGGGCGATTTTGGCGAATGGCGGGAGGCCGCACGCCGGCTTCTGGTCGCGGGAACGCTGCCGACAGAAGTGGACTGGCGCGAAAAGCACGAAACCACCGATCTGTTTGCCGCTCCTGTGCCGGCGCGGCCGAACGCAGAAGGAAAACCGGAGGGACCACGTGAGATCACTGTTCCCCGCGCCTTCATGACGCTGGCCGAAACCGTGATCTGCCACTCCGATCCCGGACGCTTCACGCTTCTTTATCGCACGCTCTGGCGCCTGCAGGCCGAGCGCAACCTGCTCGACATCGTTTCCGACGCCGACGTCGTCCGGCTCCATGCCATGGAAAAATCCCTGCGTCGCGACAGCCACAAGATGAAGGCCTTCGTGCGCTTCAAGGAGATCGGCGCCAGCACATCCACAACAAGCACATTGACGGCGGACATCATGGAGGTGATCGCCCGTCCCGCCGCTCTGGAGGCGAGCGGCATCCCTATCGGTCGCCGGCGATTTTTCGCCTGGTTCGAGCCGGATCATTTCATCGTCGCCCGCGTTGCTCCTTTCTTCCAGCGGCGCTTCACCGACATGGACTGGATCATCGCCACGCCAAAAGGATCCGCCGCCTGGGATGGAACCACGCTGACGGTGACGTCCGAGCCGGCGGACGACCCCAAGCTGACCGATGATGCAGACACGCTGTGGCGCACCTATTACAGCAACATCTTCAATCCGGCGCGGCTGAAGGTGAAGGCGATGACGTCGGAAATGCCGAAGAAATACTGGAAGAACCTGCCCGAAGCCGACCTTATCCCCGGTCTGATCGCCGGTGCCGAGGAAAAGGTTCGGGCGATGGCGAAACAAGCGATGAAGGACCCGCCGGCCTTTCACGCGAAGGTACGCGAGGCCGCCATGCCGAAGAGCGAAGAGAACACCGCCATCCCCGGCACGCTTGAGGCCGCGCGGGCGGAGGCGCGTAACTGCACCCGCTGTCCGCTCTCCTGCAAGGCGACGCAGACCGTATTCGGCGAAGGCCCTGACGATGCGAAACTCATGTTCGTCGGCGAGCAGCCGGGCGATCAGGAGGATCTCGCCGGCCGGCCTTTCATCGGCCCGGCCGGCAAGATGTTCGACACGATCGCCGGCGAGGTCGATCTCGATCGCAAGACGGCCTATGTCACCAATGCGGTGAAGCATTTCAAATACGAGCCGCGCGGCAAGCGCCGCATTCACCAGAAGCCCAACATGGGCGAAATCCGTGCCTGTCGCTGGTGGCTGAAGCTCGAACTCGACCTGATCCGACCGAAACTCGTGGTCGCGATGGGCGCAACGGCGCTGACCTCCGTCATGAACCACGCAGAGCGCCTGGCCGACTACCGCAGCCGCAAGGTCGATCTCGACGACGGGCGGGCGCTCTACACGACGGTTCACCCCTCCTACCTCCTGCGCATCCCCGACGAGGGACGCAAGCGCGAGGAGATCGACCGTTTCCGCGAGGATCTTCAGGCCATCAAGAGCCTTAACGACACACTATAGAGCCGGCTATGCGGTAGCCGGCGTCAGACAGAAACCAATTCCCATGGCAGGCTGTTCATCACCTCATGGCCATCCGGCGTGATCAGCAGCTGGTTCTCGATGATCATCCCGCCGACGCCATCGATATACCAGGGCGTCTCGAAGGCGACGACCATGCTGGGCTCCAGCACGACGCTGCTGGTGGCGGAAAAGAACGGCCATTCCTCGCTGCCAAGCCCGGCACCGAGACCATGGCCGAAATGGCCGCGGCTGAAACCCGGAAAGCCCGCTTTCGCCATGGCAGCTGTCGCTGCCGCATGCACCGCCCGCATCTCGACACCGGGGCGGATATGCGAGAGACCGGCTTCGAATGCCTGAGACAGCGCATCGAACAGCCGGTTCTGGACTTCCGAGGGCTTGCCGCAGACGAAGCTCCGGCCGGTATCCGACGTATAGTTTTGGACAAGACAACCGACATCGACCTTGATCAGGGAGCCCACCTCGACCACCCCACCCCGCGACCAGGGATTGGCACCGACGGACACATATTCCCACCGGCCCGTGAGATTGCGGATATCCCGCTCCCGCGCAGCAGCCTGCACCGCCGAAATCCAGACCTCAGCCAGCCCATCGCGCGTCTGCCCCGGGGTGATCGCGGCAGCCAGTGCACCGATCCCGATCTCGGCGAGCGTGACGGCCGTTCGCAGATGGGCGATCTCCTGCGCCGACTTCACCATTTTCAGCCGGCGAAGCACGTCGCTGCCATCGACCAGCCGGCAACCGGGCAGGGCCGCCGACAATGCGGCGAAATCCGAAACCGAAAGGCTGTCGAGCTCGACGCCGACGCGGGCGCTGCTAAGCTTACGAGCCGCCAAGAGATCGCCGGCGAGGCGAAACCCGAGTGCGGCGTCGAACGTCTCCGGCCGTGCGAAGCCGGCCGGGCGGCCCGAGCCTGCCCACGCGGCGGCAATAAGATCGGGCAGAGGCTGGGACGGATCCTGTGGCCGCACATCCGCCGTTTCCACCCAGAGCGGATGGATGCGGATATCGGTCACGTCGCTCGTTGCGCGAAAACTTTCTTCGAAGAGATCGCTGACCACGGCGCAGATGGGGACGCCCGGATCGGCGGGAACGAGGGCCGCAACGGCGCCGGCCCGCCGCCACATCGTGCCGACACCGGGGCTTGCACCCGTCGCATAGGTAAAGCATTCCGGCGTGAGCAGCAGCAGCGCATCGAGGCCGGCCGCGGCCATCAGCCGTGCCGCCCGGTCCCTGTCGAGATACGCCATATCGGTCTCCATTCGCCCGGGCTTCGTTGCAGTCTATGCGCTAGATATTGCCCATGCAGAGATATTTCATGTCGAGGTAATCCTCCATGCCGTGCCGCGACCCTTCGCGGCCGATCCCCGACTGTTTCAGCCCGCCGAACGGCGCGGCCTCGGACGACATGCGGCCGGTATTGATGCCGATCATGCCGTAGTCCAGCGCCTCGGCCACCCGCCAGACTTTCCGCAGCTCGGTGGCGTAGAAATAGGCCGCAAGGCCGTAGATCGTGTCATTTGCCTGATGGATGACGTCCTCGACGGTCTCGAACCTTATGACCGGCGCAACCGGGCCAAACGTCTCGTCGCAGGCGACCAGCATGCCGTGATCCACATGGGTCAACACCGTCGGCGCGAAGAAGGTTCCGGTCTCGCCAACCCGACCGCCGCCGCAGAGCACCTGCGCGCCCCTGAGAACGGCATCCTCGACATGATGCGCCACTTTGCACAACGCCGCCTCGTCGATCAGCGGGCCTACCGAAACCGAGGGCTCGAAGCCATCCCCGACGCGCAGGTCGGCGACATGGGCCGCGAGCTTTTCGGCAAAGGTGTCGTAGACTGCGGACTGGACATAGATGCGGTTGGCCGAGGTGCAGGTCTGCCCGGCATTGCGGAATTTCGCCTGCACGGCGCCATCCACCGCGGCATCGATATCCGCATCGTCGAAGACGATGAACGGCGCGCTTCCACCAAGTTCAAGGCTCACCTTCTTGATCTGGTCGGCGCATTGCCGCATCAAAAGCCGCCCGACTTCGGTGGAGCCGGTGAAGCTGATCTTGCGCACCTTCGGATGTGTGCAGAGCTCATAGCCAACCGCCTGCCCCTCGCTGGCAAGGACGAGCTGGAACACGCCATCGGGAAAGCCGGCATCGAGCGCCAGCCGATGCAGCGCGACGGCCACCAGCGGCGTCTGTTCGGCCGGCTTCAGGATGACGGGGCATCCCACGGCCAGCGCCGGCGCGACCTTTCGCGCCACCATGGAGGCCGGAAAATTCCACGGCGTGATCGTGCCGACAATGCCGACCGGCTGCTTGATGACGAACATCCGCCGGTCCGTAGAGGGTGCTGGAAACGTCTCGCCATAGACGCGCTTTGCCTCCTCGGCATACCATTCGATATAGGCTGCGGCATGCTGCACCTCCGAGCGCGCCTCGCTCAGCGGCTTGCCCATTTCGGCGGTCAGGATAGCGGCGAGATCGTCGATATGCGCGAGAACGAGATCGTGCCAGCGCCGCATGCGCTGACTGCGGTCCTTGGCGGGCAGCCCCGCCCAGGCCGGCTGTACCAGCGCCGCCCGCTCGATCGCCGCACGTGTTTCCGGCACGCCCATATCCGGCAGGGTCGCCAGCAGAACGCCGGAAGAGGGATTGCGAACCTCGAACGTCGCACCCGTTACCTCGGCCTCGGCAAGGATCCGCGGATCCTGGAGATGACGGGTAAGGTCCGATGTGACACGCATGGCAGGCTCCCGGGTCGAGGCATTTCCCCGTCGCGTCAGGCGTTCCAATGCTGCGGGAAGAAGGCTCTGGACATTGCCGCGATTGCCCCGACATGACCAATGAAATCCGCTGATCGGATGACCACGCTCGCGAATGAAAAGGGCGAATGATCGAATGTGCGAACGATCGTCAGGCGTCGATGGCTACAGCGGGAAACACCACCCGCGCCCTCAGGCCGCAGCCGATCCCGCGCTCATCCATCACCGCCGGCCCGAGCGAGAGACACCCCTCGAAGCGAACCGCGATCTCCTCGACGATCGGCAGCCCGAGCCCGAGGCCCGGCGCCTCGCTCTCGCCGCGGGCGAAGCGCTGGCGCACGGCGGACAATCTTTCCGGCGGAATTCCCGGTCCGTTGTCCTCCACATCGAGCCGGACGAGGCCCGGATCGCACCCGACTCTCACCGTCACCTCGGCACCCTGTCCGGCATAGGCGAGGGCGTTTTCCACGAGATTGCGCAGGAGTTCGCCGATCAGCAGCGGTTCCGCGGCGATGAAGGCCGTTCCCTTGCCTTCGAAGCCGAGATCGATACCGGCATCGGCCGCGCGGGGCACGTATTCCGCGGTGATCTCCCGCGCGGCCATCGTCAGGTCCATCGGTGCGGGTGCCGTGGGAGATCCCGATCCCGTCGCATCGATCTTTGCCAGAAGTAGCAACTGCGCAAGAATCCGTTCCGCATGACCGACGGCCTCGTCGCTGCGGGCGATGAACGTCTTGATGTCCTCCGGCTTTTCGGACCGGGCCGCGAGCGCGAGCTGCGTACGCACCACAGCAAGCGGCGTCCGCAACTGGTGGCCCGCATTTCCGGAGAAATGCCGCATGGCATCGAGCGCCGATTGCAGCCGCACCATGAAGGAATTGACCGTCTCGACCAGCCCCTCCACCTCGCGCGGCACGGATTGCCGGATCGGGCGTAGATCGTCCGGACTGCGCTCTGCAATGGCGTCACCCAGCCGGTAGAGCGGACGGAGCGATAATGTGACGGCGATCCAGACGATGGCGGCCGCCCCGAAGATCAGGAGGAACAGGCGCAGTGCCGAGCGAAACAGCAGCGCTCGGGCCAACTGCTGCCTCGCCACCGTGGTTTCCGCCACCGTCACGACGAAGGGTAAGGAATTGATCCCCGTCGACGCCGAGCGTTCCAGCGCGGCAATGCGGATCGGCTCGCCGCGATAGTCCGAATCGAGATAGACGGCCTGCCGCCCCTGCATTTCGGCAATGCCCGGCAGCGTCCGGTAACCGGTGATGAAGTGGCCGGGCGGCCCGTCGACCCGGTAGAACACCCGGTCCTGCGCTGCCGAGGTCAGCATTTCCAGCGCGACATAGGGCATGTCGACCTCCAGCGTGCCGTCCTCGGCAACGACCACACGGTCGGCAATCGCCAGTGCCGATCCCGCCAGCACGCGATCGGACACGCTGTTGGCCGTTTTCACCGCCTCGCGATACGTGTCGCCGAGCGCGATGATGCCGATCACAGCGGTGGCCGCCAGCAGCCACGCCAGAAGCCGCCTGCGCAGCGAATGCGCCGCCCGTACGCCGCTCATGCCATGTCCGGAGCAGGGTCGGCCGGCGCCGGCGCCTTGTCGAGATAATAACCGATGCCGCGCGCCGTGCGCACCGTTAGCCCATAGGGTAACAGGCGCTTGCGCAGGCGGCTGACATATTGCTCGATGGCATTGGGGCTGAGGTCGTCGTCGAAGGCCGTCAACGACTGCATGATGGCGTCCTTCGCCACCACCTTCCCGGCCCGCATGAACAGGATTTCCAGAAGCCCCGTCTCCCGCAGGGGAATGTCGATGGGGATGCCGTCGGACGAAAAGGTCCGCGAGGTCAGATCCAGCGAAACCGCGCCGAAGGTGACCATGGACGAGCGCAGGCCCGCCTGCCGGCGCAGAAGAACACGCACGCGCGCCTCGAACTCGCCGATGTCGAAGGGCTTGATCATATAGTCGTCGGCCCCGAGATCGAGCCCGCGCACCTTTTCCTCCGCACTCCCCCGCGCGGTCAGGATCAGCACGGCCGACCGGTTCTGCCGCGCCCGCATGGAGCGCAGCACGTCGAGCCCGTCCATCTCGGGCAGGGTCAGATCGAGGATCACGAGGTCGAACCGCTCGGTTGCCGCCGCCGCATCGGCCGAAGCACCGTCGCGCACCACGTCCACGGCATAGCCGCTGCCGCGCAGGATGGCGGCAAGCCCTTCCGACAGGACCTTGTTGTCTTCGACCAGAAGAATTCTCAAAACGTGGCGGCTCCTCGACCGGGGCGATCCTAGAATAACTCCCGGTACGGACAAAACGATTTTCGACCATCGATTTGGAATTGCAGAGGAAGCCGGCTTGGCCACGCTTGTGCGAAGGCCACCGCTGGCGCACACTCCGCCGATGTTTCGCCTCGCCGCAGCCCTTCTCCTGTCTCTCGCCGGTCCAATCGCTGCTGTTGGCGCGCCCGATTTTTTTCCCGCACGATCCGGTAGGGCGGATGCGCCGGTGCTCAATGTCTATTCTTCGCTGGACGATCCCCTGGCGCAGCCGCTGATCAACGGGTTTCAGGCCGCCAATCCCGACATTGCCGTTCGCCATGAAAACATGCTGACCGGCGAGATCTACGACCGGATCGTCCGGGAGACGGATGCCGGGCAGAAGACGGCGGACTTCGCCTTTTCCTCGGCGATGGATTTGCAGGTTAAGCTGACCAATGACGGCTATGCCCAGCCGAGCGAGCTGCCCCTCACCCGCTCCTGGCCGGCCTGGGCCAAGTGGCGCAACACCGCCTATGCCCTGACCTTCGAGCCGGCCGTCTTCGTCTACCATAAGCCGAGCTTCGCCGGCACCGAGCCGCCCTCCACCCGTGCGGAGTTCGTGCGTTTCCTGCGCGAAGCGGGCGCTAAAGCCCAAGGCCGTATCGGCACCTACGATATCGAGCGTTCGGGCGTCGGCTTCCTGTTCATGGCGCGCGATCAGGAGCAGTTCGGTGACATCTGGTCGGTGATCCGCGCCATGGGCGAGGCCGGGGTCAAGCTCTATGCGACGAGCTCCGATATTCTGGAGCGGGTCGCCGATGGCCGCTTCCTGCTCGGCTACAACATCGTCGGCTCCTATGCGGCCGACTGGGCCGAACATCATCCCGATCTCGGCATCATCCTGCCGACCGACTATACCGTGGTCATCTCCCGGATCGGCCTCGTGCCGGAGGCCGCCGCTGCACCGGAACTTGGACGGCGCTATCTCGAATTCTTCATGTCCGCCGAGGGTCAGTCGATCATGGCGCGCGAGCTTCATATCGCCGCCGTCAATCCGGACGTGGCCGGCGACAATACTGCGAGTACGTTGCAGGACATTCTGGGCGCGCAGCTGCGTCCCGTTCCGGTCAGCCCGGGCTTGATGGTCTATCTCGATCAGGTAAAGCGCGCACGTCTCATCGCCCGCTGGAGGGACGTGCTAGGCCTTCCCTGAGCCTTGATCCGCTGACAGAGACCAAAGCTCCCGCAAAATCAGGCACGATTGGCCCGAGTTATGCACGGGATGCAGGGATGTCAGGTTGATGTCAGCTTACTATGGTGGCTTAGTGGTGTTCGTCAGCCGTGGAGGCGGTGACGAAGCGGTGCGGAGGAGTGTCTCACCCAAAACGGCCCGAGCGAAGATCCTTCGATCTCACGCGCGCCTGTTCCACATGCTCCTCGCGTCAAGAATTGAAACAAAGCGCGCAAACGCGCTGACGGAGGACGTCACCTTGAAACAGTTTCTCATTGCATCCCTGATCGCCGGTGCCATGGCGCTCCCAGTGGCCGCTGCCGACTACACCATTATTGCACCGGCCAACCCAGGCGGTGGCTGGGACCAGACAGCGCGCTCCATGCAGACCGCCCTGCAGCAGGAAAAGATCTCCGGCAATGTGCAGGTGCAGAACGTGCCCGGCGCCGGCGGCACCATCGGTCTCGCCCAGTTCGCCAGCCAGTCGGCCGGCAACCCCAATGCTCTGCTTGTCGGCGGCTACGTCATGGTCGGCGCTATCCTCACCAACAAGTCGCCGGTGTCGCTGAGCGAAGTCGAGCCGATCGCCCGCCTGACCGGCGAATATGAAGCCATCGTCGTTCCCGCCGAATCGCCGCTGAAGACCATGGGCGATCTCGTCGAGGCGCTGAAAAAGGATCCGGGTTCGGTATCCTGGGCTGGCGGCTCGGCTGGCGGCACGGACCACATCGCCGTTGGCCTGATTGCCAAGGCAGCCGGCGTCGACCCGACCAAGATCAACTACATCGCCTTTTCGGGCGGCGGCGAAGCACTGGCCGCCATCCTCGGCAACCAGGTCACCGCAGGTATCTCCGGCTATGGCGAATTCGAATCGCAGGTCAAGTCCGGTACGCTGCGCCTCCTCGCCGTCTCCAGCGCCGAGAAGATCGCCGGCGTTGACGCGCCGACACTGAAGGAAAGCAACCTCGACGTAGTCGTGCAGAACTGGCGCATGGTCGCCGCTGCACCCGGCCTGTCTGCCGAACAGAAGGCCGCCGTCACCGCCGACGTCGAAAAGATGGTGAAGTCCGCCTCCTGGCAGGAAACGCTGAAGACCAAGGGCTGGCAGGACACCTACCTGTCGGGCGACGCGTTCAAGGAGCAGCTCGCCAAGGACGTCTCGGCCACCGAAACCATCCTTAAAGACATCGGTCTCGTTCAATGAGCGAACTTTCGCGCACACAAAGCGCAACCTCGCGCCGCCCCGATAGGGCGGCGCTTGCCGTTGCGGTCTTCCTCGGCGGCCTTGCCGGCCTGATCTTCTGGGATAGCTCCCGCCTTTCGGCTATGGCCAATTACTCCAAGATCGGCCCTGCCACCGTTCCCTTCGTCATCGCCTGGTGCCTTCTCGGCCTTGCAATCTGGACGGCCGTCGCCGCCTTCCGCAGCGAATTCCCGGTGCGCGAACGCCAGGAAATTCCGCCCGTCGCATGGATCGTCGGCGGCCTTGTCCTGCAGATGTTGCTGCTGCGCATCGCCGGCTTCTCGATTGCTACCGGCCTGCTCTTCGCATTCACCGCCGCGGGCTTCGGCCGGCGCAAGCTGTGGATCACCATTCCGGTCGGCATCGCGCTCTGTCTCGCCGTCTGGCTCATCTTCGCCGGTCTCCTGCAGCTGTCGCTGCCGGCAGGGCCGCTCGAACACCTCTTCTTTTAAGAGAGCGTCCATGTCGACATTCGAATTCCTGCTCCAGGGCATCGCCATTGCCATGCAGCCGATGAACTTGCTCTACGCGCTGGTCGGCGTGACGCTGGGCACCGCAGTCGGCGTTCTCCCGGGCATCGGCCCGGCACTGACGGTCGCGCTGCTGCTGCCCGTGACCTACCGGCTCGATCCCGCGGGATCGCTGATCATGTTCGCGGGCATCTATTATGGCGGCATGTATGGCGGCTCCACCACGTCGATCCTGCTCAACACGCCCGGCGAAAGCGCCTCTATCGTCACGGCGCTGGAGGGCAACAAGATGGCCCGGAAGGGCCGGGGCGGACCCGCGCTTGCAACGGCTGCCATCGGCTCCTTCGTCGCCGGCCTCATTGCCACCATCGGCTTGGCATTCATCGCACCCTTCGTGGTCAAGGTGGCGCTGGTCTTCGGGCCACGCGAATATTTCGCGCTGATGGTTCTCGCCTTCGTCACCGTATCGTCCGCCTTCGGGGATTCCACACTGCGCGGGCTGACCTCGCTCTTCATCGGCTTTGCCCTTGCCATCGTCGGCATCGACCAGCTGACCGGCCAGGCCCGTATGAGCTTCGGTGTGCCGGATCTGCTCGATGGCATCGAGGTGACGACGCTCGCCGTCGCCCTCTTCGCCATCGGCGAGACGCTCTACATCGCCGCACAGGGCGCGACGGGGCCGGACAAGGTTGAGGCCGTCAAGGGATCGGTGTGGATGACCAAGCAGGACTGGGCACGTTCCTGGAAGCCCTGGCTGCGCGGTACGTTGATCGGCTTCCCGATCGGCGCCATGCCGGCCGGTGGTGCCGAAATCGGCACCTTCCTCTCCTACGCTACCGAAAAGCGATTGACGAAGCATCCGGAAGAATTCGGGCATGGTGCGATCGAAGGTGTCGCCGGACCGGAGGCCGCCAACAATGCGTCCGCCGCTGGCACCCTGGTGCCGCTTCTGACGCTCGGCCTGCCCACAACGGCCACCGCCGCCATCATGCTCGCCGGCTTCCAGCAATACGGCCTGCAGCCAGGCCCGCTTTTGTTTGCGACCAACCCCCAGCTCGTCTGGGGCCTCATCGCCTCGCTGCTGATCGCCAATTTCATGCTGCTCGTCCTCAACCTGCCGCTGGTGGGCCTCTGGGTAAAGCTGCTGACGATCCCGAAGCCCTGGCTCTATGCTGGCATCCTGCTGTTTGCGACGCTCGGCACCATCGGCGCCAATCCGTCCGTCTTCGAACTCGGCATGCTGCTCGGCTTCGGTCTCCTCGGCTACATCATGCGCATCCTCGGTTATCCCATCGCGCCTGTGGTCGTTGGCCTTATTCTCGGGCCGCTTGCCGAACAGCAGCTCCGTCGGGCTCTGGCCATCAGCCAGGGCGATCCGAGCGTGCTCTTCACCTCGCCGATCGCAGCCGTGCTGCTGACCATCGCAGCGCTGGCCCTGATCGTACCGTTGATCCTGCGCGCGCGCGGACGCGGACAGGTGCTCTCGCAACTGGCCGCCAGCGAAGACTGATCCGAGGCTTCATCCCGGATAATATGGAATGGCCGGATGCTCCCTTGGGACGCCCGGCCAATCCCATTTTCGGCTTGCGATGGTGATCCTATAATCGGTTTAATTCCGACGATACTTGTCTCCGCAAACGTCTTAACGGGGCCGTGGCAAAGTAATATCTTCTTAAGACATCCGTATTGCTTGCCACGCATGGCTGCAATGAACACTTGTGCATTGTGAAAGAGGCTCCGGAGGCCCATCTTCAGGTCACAGAACATGAGATCAGGAGACGAAGACAATGACCAGCAAGCGTAACATTTTCGGCCGTGCCTTTGCCGTTATCGGCGCTGCATCCGCAGCCGCAGCAGCCATCGAAGGCGGCCGTCGTCCGCAGGCCCGCGACCTCAACACCCTCGGCATCGACCCGACCAGCTTCCCGGCTCCCTATCGCCGCGGCTGATACGACGCTACTGCCGACAGGTCGTCGCAGTAAAAGATTTCGCTTGGGATCATTCATCCCGGGCTGCAAAAAGCCCGCAGGTCCATGACGGACCGGCGGGCTTTGCTTTTGGGGGATGGTGCGTAGACGAGACGTCCCTTCCCACCAAGCCCACCGTCTCGGTCACAGCCTATAAAAAAGCCGCGGTCCTTTCGAACCGCGGTCTGTCTGCGAGAAGATGGCCGGCGATCTTCGCCGCCAGCCTCGAAATCAATGCGGGGCGACAGCGTCGGCCCCGAGCGGGTGGTGCTTCTTGTTGTACCGGATGGACGACCAGAGAGCGATGCCGATCAGCGTTGCGCCGCCGAGACCGGTGATGACCTCCGGGATATGGACCAGCGTCTGGACGTACATGATCACGGACAGGATCAGGATTGCGTAGAACGCGCCATGTTCCAGGTAGCGATATTCCGCAAGCGTGCCCTTCTCCACCAGCATGATCGTCATGGAGCGCACATACATGGCGCCGATGCCGAGACCGATGGCGATCACGAAGAGGTTCTGCGTCAGCGCAAAGGCGCCGATGACGCCGTCGAACGAGAAGCTGGCATCGAGCACTTCGAGATAGATGAACGCGCCGAGGCCGCCCTTCGCCGCTTCGCTCATGGTCTTCTGCGAGGCGTCGAGCAGACCGCCGATGACTTCCACCACGAGGAAGGTGACAAGGCCGTAAATGGCCGAGAAGACGAAGGTCGTGCTCTCGATATCCGGCGTTGCCGCATCGTCCGGAATCAGCGCGGAGAAGGCGAGGATCAGGATGAGGACGAAGGCGATTTCGACGCCCTTGATGCTGGCCGCCGCCGACAGACGCTTCTCGATGAAGGAGATCCAGTGGATCTTCTTGTCATGGTCGAAGAAGTAGGACAGGCCGACCATCATCAGGAAGGTGCCGCCAAACGCTGCGATCGGCAGGTGTGCGTCGTTCATGATGCGCGCATATTCGTCGGGACGTGCGGCAGCGAGAATGATGGCATCGACCGGGCCGATACCCGCCGCGATCACCACGATCAGCAGCGGGAAGACGATCCGCATGCCGAAGACGGCGATGAGAATGCCCCAGGTCAGGAACCGCTGCTGCCAGATCGGCGTCATGTCCTTGAGCTTGTTGGCATTGACGATGGCGTTGTCGAAGGAGAGCGAAATTTCGAGCACGGCGAGGACCGTGCAGATGAAGAAGACGGTCGCCATGCCGCCGATCGTACCGGTCTCGTTCCAGCCGAGCCAGGCGCCGAGCGCAAGACCGAGGCCGGTGACGATGAAGGCCCAGGTGAAATAGCTGAGCGTCGATGTCTGGGTGGAGGTGTTCATGCGCCCGCCCTCCCGCTGGCAGCGACGTTCGCTCCGGTGCTGATCGGAGCAGGAGTGACAGAAAGCGATGCCATGCCCGCATGGGTACGCATCGTCAGAAAGACGTTCTTTGTCATGGGAATTTACATCCGCCGGCTCGGTGTGCTGGCGGTACCGACATCGCGAGAGCGCCGTTAAAACTCTCGCCAGAGGGGCCCGGCACCAAGTTCGTCCCGCGCGAGTGTCGATGTCGTATGCGCGGGATTGCTGAACTAATTAGCCATCCCACCTGCCGCGTCAAGATGTCACCCGCACAGCGAGGAAACTCATTTCCTTTTATCATGAAGCCATCGCCAAGCGGCACTGGATCGCTCGCACCTTTTATGGCAACAGACAGAGCCTCTTGCAGCGCCCGATCGAGCCCGCATCGGCCCCATTCCCGATCATGCCGCTGAGCGCTCTGCCATGCCGTCCACCGCCCCTGCGAAACCGTCCGCCCTCCAGAAAGGTTCAGCCAGCCTGGGCATCGTCTTCATGCTTCTGGGCATGCTGATGTTTTCGCTGAACGACACAATGGGGAAATGGCTGGTCGAGACCTATCCGGTCCTGCAATTGATGGCGATCCGCAGCATTGCCGCGCTTCTCGTGCTGCTGCCGCTCGTTCTCCGCCGCGGCATTATGACGGTGGTTCGGGTCGAGCGTCCCGGGCTGCAGGCCCTGCGCGCGCTGCTGTTTGCCATCGACGCGACCGCCTTCTACTTCGCCGTCGGCTACATGCCACTCGCCGATGCGATGATCTACTGGCTTGCGGCCCCCATCTATGTCGCGGCGCTGTCGCCCTTCCTGCTCGGCGAAAAGGTCGGCTGGCGGCGCTGGACCGCGATCCTCATCGGCTTTGCCGGCGTGCTCATCGCGCTCGATCCATCGCGCGAAAGCCTGTCGATGCCCGCACTGGTCGCGCTCTTCGGCAGCGCCTGCTTTGCCTTTGCCATCATGCTCGGCCGCACGCTGCGCACCACGCCGGATACGACGCTGGTCGTCTGGCAGTTCGTCGGCTCGCTGGTCTTCTCGCTCATCGGCGTCGCCGTCGTCCCCGGCAGCTGGAAGCCGCTCGATCCCGCGACGATCCTGCTTCCGGCCCTTCTCGGCGTCGTCGCCATGCTCGCCCACGTTCTCGTCAGCCGCTCTCTGAAGCTTGCGGATGCCGCGACCGTCGTTCCCTTGCAATACACGCTGCTTTTCTGGGCGGTGGTCTTCGGCTGGATCTTCTTCGGAGATACGCCACGCCCGACAGTCATCATCGGTGCAGCCCTCATTGTTGCCTCAGGCCTCTTCATCTTTTTCCGTGAGCAGACGCTAAAGGAATTTCATCCGGCCGACGAATAGCGGCCTTCTCCGTTGCCAAAACAGTTGCGATCCTTATGCTGGTCAACCAGATAGAGATCCGGCGGTAGTCGCTGCGAGGGCACCACGACGTCACTTGGGACGTTCCGTGTGAAGCCCCGCCCGGAGCATGGGAAAAGAGCCGCCGCAACCAGAGCGGCCGGCACAATGGGAGAGTGTGTATGGGACTGATCAGCCTTCGGCAATTGCTGGATCATGCGGCCGAAAACGACTATGCGGTGCCGGCCTTCAACGTGAACAACCTGGAATATGTGCAGGCGGTCATGCGGGCGGCGGACAAGACCGACAGCCCCGTTATCCTTCAGGCCAGCCGCGGTGCGCGGGCCTATGCCGGCGACGGCTTCCTGCGGCACCTCATCCTCGGCGCCGCCGAGGAGTATCCGCACATTCCGATCTGCCTTCATCTCGATCACGGCGACCAGCCTTCCACCTGTATCTCGGCCATCACCAATGGCTTCACCTCCGTCATGATGGACGGCTCTCTGCTGGCCGACGGCAAGACGGTGGCAAGCTATGAATACAACGTCGCGGTCACAGCCGAAGTCGTGAAGATCGCGCACGCGGCCGGCGTTTCCGTCGAAGGCGAACTCGGCTGCCTCGGCAATCTGGAAACCGGCGCGGGCGAAAAGGAAGACGGCCACGGCTTCGAAGGCAAGCTGACCCGCGAGGAACTGCTGACCGACCCGGAACAGGCGCTCGACTTCGTCAGCAAGACCGGCGTCGATGCGCTGGCCGTCGCCATCGGTACCAGCCATGGCGCCTACAAGTTCACCCGCGCGCCGGATGGCGACATCCTGTCGATCGAGACGATCGAGAGGATCCACAAGGCCCTTCCCAACACCCACCTCGTCATGCACGGCTCCTCCACGGTACCGCAGGACCTGCAGGATCTCTTCACGGCCTATGGCGGGGAAATGACCCAGACCTGGGGCGTGCCGGTATCGGAAATCCAGCGCGGCATTCCCTTCGGCGTGCGCAAGGTCAATATCGACACCGACCTGCGTCTCGCGATGACCGGGACGATCCGCAAGTGCTTCAAAGAAAAGCCGGAGAATTTCGATCCGCGCAGCTACCTGAAGCCCGCGACGGCGCTGATGACCGACGTCTGCCTGGAGCGTTTCGAGGCCTTCCGCACGGCCGGCAAGGCACCGTCGATCCGCATCAAGCGCATGGCCGATATGGCGGCCACCTACGCGAAGATGGGCTGATCCACGTGCCGGACATCGATAGAAAAAACGGGGGGCCTTCCGTCCCCCGCACATCCCAGCCTGAAGCCGCAACGGCGCATCTTCCCGCTCCCGTTGTGGTCATGGGGGTTAGCGGCTGCGGCAAAAGCTCCGTCGGCGAGGCCATCGCCGCGGCTTTCGCAACCGACTTCATTGAGGGCGACGCCCTGCACCCGCCGGAAAACATCGCCAAGATGTCGGCGGGCACGCCGCTGACCGATGAGGACCGCTGGCCGTGGCTCGACGCCGTCGGCAAGGCCCTCCACGAGGGATCTGACGCAGGCCATGCGGTCGTCGTGTCCTGCTCCGCGCTGAAGAAGGTCTACCGCGACCATCTGCGCAAAGCGGCGGGCGGCAGGCTCGCCTTCGTCTACCTCACAGGAACGCGAGCCGTCCTCGAATCCCGCATGGGCCATCGCACCGGCCATTTCATGCCCACCTCCCTTCTCGACAGCCAGTTCAGGACGCTGGAAACGCCGACGGGCGAAGACCTCGTCGTCACCGTCGATATCGACCGGCCGCTCGACGCCGTCATTGCCGCCGCCCTGGAAGGCCTCGCCGATCTCCAGACGGCGTGAGCGCCGTCTGCTGGAACTCCGGCACCCGATCTGCGCCATTTTTGACGCACCTGCCCCCGGCTTGTGCTGAAGCGCTTCTGCCCCGTGACTCCGGCGGCAGAAGCGCTTTAAGGACGTTCGGTATGAATGCTCCGGTGATTCTCCAAGGTACGCGGGGACAGAAAAACGCTGACAAAAAGAGGGAAGGCGGGAACCACCCGCGATGTCATGACGTCGTCACATGAGAATGACACGCGTGCCGCAAAACGACGGCACAGACCCGAACCCGCTTCGACACGCGTCACCTGGTGCTCGGGCGGTGGGAATAGGAACGACCGCCAGGGCTTTGCCGACTGCGCAAAGACCGGAAGCAGGCCATGATCGAGGATGCGATGCGCTACGCCCTTTACTTCACCCCGCCGAAAGATGACGCCCTGACGCTGGCCGCCGCAGCCTGGCTGTCGCGCGATGCCTTTCTCGATGGCCGGGTGCCGACACCCGAGGTTCCCGGCTTCACGACGGAAGAGCTCGGCATGCTGACGGCAGAGCCCCGGCGCTACGGCTTCCACGCCACGCTGAAGGCCCCCTTCGCGCTCGCCCCCGGCCGCACGGAAGCCGAACTCCTTGCAGCCCTCGACGAGTTTTCGGCCGAATGCGAGCCCTTCGAGATCCCGTCCCTGACGCTCGGTCAACTCGGCCCCTTCTTCGCGCTCGTTCCCGGCGCGCCTTCGGATGCGCTTGCGAGCTTCGCCGCCGAGACCGTGCGCCGGTTCGAGCCGTTCCGGGCCGCCCTGTCGGCGGAAGATATCGCCCGGCGGAAGCCCGAAACGCTGCCCCCGGCCGAGCGACAGAATCTCGAGAACTGGGGTTACCCTTACGTTTTCGACGAATTCCGCTTTCACATGACACTGACCGGCCCGGTTGCCGAAGAGCGTTGCCCTGCCGTGCGGGCAGCACTCGAAGAAGCCTTCGCCGGTTTCCTGGGAAAGCCATTGTCCGTTACCGCGCTTGCGCTCTTCATCGAGCCGAAGCGCGGCAGCCCCTTTACCGTCCACTCGCTGATGCCGCTGGGCGATGCCGCGATCGAAGGAGACAGATGAATGGCCGTCGAGCAGATCTTCACCAATGCCAGCATTGTCCTGCCGGATGACATCGTAAAGGGCTCCGTGCTCGTTCGCGACGGAGAGATTGCTGATATCTCGACCGGCACCGTGCATAGCGGCGAGGACTTCGAGGGCGACTTCCTCATTCCCGGCCTCATCGAGCTGCACACCGACCATCTGGAAACCCATTATTCGCCCCGACCGGGCCTGCGCTGGATGAAAATGGCGGCGATCCAGGCGCATGATGCGCAGATCGTCACCTCCGGCATCACCACGGTGTTCGATTGTCTGCGCATGGGCTCGGCGGAAGGCGACGACGGCTTTGCTACCGGCGAAATGCGCGCCATGGCCGATGCGCTGGCGGAGGCCGAGCGGGAAAACCGCCTGCGTGCAGATCACCGCATCCACCTGCGCTGCGAGGTTTCGACCGATAACGTGCTCGACCAGTTCGATGCTTTCGGCGACGATCCGAAGGTCGGCCTCGTTTCTCTCATGGACCACGCACCGGGCCAGCGCCAGTTCCAGACGATGGATCAGTACATTCTCTACTACAAGATCAAACGCGGCCTTTCGGACGAGGCCTTCGCGATTTATGTCGAGAAGCAGCTGGCACTGTCGGAGCGAAACTCAGCCCGCCACCGGATCGCGATTGCCAACATCTGCGCGGCCCGTGGCATCCCGATCGCCAGCCACGACGATGCGACGGCGGCGCACGTGACGGAATCGATAGACCTCGGCGTCAAGCTGGCGGAATTCCCGACCAGTCTGGAAGCAGCCGATCTTTCCCACAAAGCCGGTCTCAGCGTGCTGATGGGCGCGCCGAACGTCGTGCGCGGCGGCTCGCATTCCGGCAACATCGCCGCCCGCGATCTCGCCGAGCGCGGCGTGCTCGATGTGCTCTCCTCAGACTACGTCCCCTTCAGCCTCATCCACGCCCCCTTCCTGCTCGCCGATGCGATCGAGGGCTTCGGCCTGGAAAAAGCGATCGCGCTCGTCAGCGACAACCCGGCCCGCACCGTCGGACTGGAGGATCGGGGACGAATCGCGGTCGGGCGGCGGGCAGATCTCATGCGCGTCGAACGGCCGAGCGGCGTGCCGATCGTCCGTTCCGTCTGGCGCAACGGACGGCGCGTCGCATGACCCCGGATCACCCGACCGGCGGCACCGGCGCCATGATCGTCGTCGTCGGCCCGAGCGGTGCCGGCAAGGACAGCGTCATCGACTATGCCATGGACCGGCTGAAGAGCACATCGGCCGAGGTCGAACTCGTCCGCCGCGTCATCACGCGCGCCCAGGATGCGGGCGGTGAGGATCATGAAGCTATCTCACCCGCGGAATTTCGGGCCTGTGCGGAACGGGGGGCATTCGCCGTGCATTGGGAGGCCCATGGGCTGCATTACGGCATCCCCGCCGCATGCCAGGCCAAGCTGGAAGAGGGACGTACGCTGATCGCCAATGGCAGCCGCGCCGTGCTTGACCGGTTCCGGGATGCCTTTCCACGCGTGGCGGTCGTCAATATCGTGGCGTCGCCCGAGGTCATCGCGGCACGGCTGATCGCCCGCGCCCGGGAAAGCGAAGCGGACATCCGCCAGCGCCTTGCCCGTCAGGTACCCGACATCGACGGCGATCCGCACCTGACCACCATCGACAATAGCGGCCCGCTGGAAGAGGCCGGCGAACGATTCGCGGCCTTCGTCCTGTTGCTGGCGAAAGCCGAAGCCAGCTAAAGGCATGAGGGCGACATTGGCGCCCTCATGCGAATGCACCTATTCGATATCGAACGAGACGCCCTGCGCCAGCGGCAGTGCCTTGGAGTAGTTCACCGTGTTCGTCGCCCGGCGCATATAGGCCTTCCAGGCGTCCGAGCCGGATTCGCGACCACCGCCGGTTTCCTTCTCGCCCCCGAACGCGCCGCCGATTTCGGCACCGGACGTGCCGATATTGACGTTGGCGATACCGCAATCCGAGCCATCGGCCGAGAGAAACCGCTCGGACTCCTGCAGGTCGCGGGTGAAGATCGATGAGGAGAGGCCAGCGGCCACGGCATTATGGGCTGCAATCGCCGCGTCGAAGTCGCTGTACTTCATAACATAGAGGATCGGCGCGAAGGTTTCCTCCAGCACAGGCCCGGCCTGCTCCGGCATCTCGACCAGCGCCGGCTTGACGTAATAGGCTCCGGCATGGCCGAGATCGACACGCTCGCCACCCGTCACGCTGCCGCCATGGGCCTTTGCCTCCTCAAGCGCTTTCTGCATGCCCTCATAAGCCGGCCGGTCGACCAGCGGGCCGACGAGAGCCGTGCTTTCGAGCGGATTGCCGACGGACACACTGCCATAGGCCTTCTTCAGCCGCGGCAGCAGCGCGTCATAGACGCTTTCGTGGACGAACAGGCGGCGCAGCGTCGTGCAGCGCTGGCCGGCCGTGCCCATGGCACCGAAGGCGATGGCGCGCAACGCCATGTCGAGATCCGCCGACGGGCAGACAATACCGCCATTGTTGCCGCCGAGCTCCAGAATGCCACGTGCGAAGCGCTTGGCAAGCCGGGGGCCAACATCGCGGCCCATGCGGGTGGAGCCCGTTGCCGAGACGAGCGGCACCTTGGGATGATCGACCAGAACCTCGCCGATCCCGCGATCACCGATGAGGACGCAGGACAGGCTGGACGGCGCATCCTCGCCGAAGCGCTTGATGGCCTTTTCGAGCACGGCCTGACAGGCCAGCGCCGTCAGCGGTGTCTTTTCCGAAGGCTTCCACACCACGGCATTGCCGCAGACGAAAGCGAGCGCGGCGTTCCAGGCCCAGACGGCGACCGGAAAGTTGAAAGCCGAGATGACGCCGATGACGCCGAGCGGGTGCCAGGTTTCCATCATCCGGTGGCCGGGACGCTCGGTCGCGATGGTCAGGCCGTAGAGCTGGCGGGAAAGGCCAACGGCGAAGTCGCAGATGTCGATCATTTCCTGCACTTCGCCGAGACCTTCGGACGGGATCTTGCCGGCTTCGAGCGAGACGAGGCGCCCGAGATCGGCCTTGTGCGCGCGCAGCTCCTCGCCGAGCAGGCGGACGAGCTCGCCGCGGCGCGGCGCGGGGATCAGGCGCCAGGCCTTGAACGCCGCATGCGCGGCCTCGATGCGGGCTGCGGCCTCATCAGCCGAAATGGTCTTGAGACGTGCGATCTCCTGACCGGTCACCGGTGAGAAGGACGCCATATCGCCGCCGGTATAAGTAGATGGATCGACGCCGAGAAGGCCGAGAAGGCGGGCCGTCTCTGCGACGACGTCGAGCGGCTTTTGGGCGATGTTCATGATGTTAACTCCTGAAAGGGGATCAGCCGAAGCGGACGGTTCCGAGCCCGCCGGGCGAAGTAAGGGTGAGCAGGCCGCAGGCCATGTCCCTGATCTTCTGCGGCGTATAGAGATCGTAATAATGCTGGTTCTTGCGGCCGATGGCGTGTTCGGCGCTGAAGCTGCCGGCGAAATCCTCGACCGTCACAGCATAGACCCAGTCGCGCAGGCCCGTTTCCAGAGAACCATCGGCAAGCCCCTTAGCATCGCGCGGGAAGACGATGTTGAGATGCACGCCGCCATCGCCGATATGGCCGAAATCGCAGATCCGCGCCTGCGGAAAGCGCTCAGGCATATCCCGCTTCATCCGCTCGCAGAACGCCATGATATCGCCGCGACGAAACGCGACATCGAAGGCGATGAGCCGGCCGGACTGCTTGACGCCCTCCGACAGGGCGTGCCGCAACGCCCACATCTCGTGGGCCGGGCCGATGAAGGCGTCGGCAAGCGGCGCCGCTTCGGTCTCGAAGATCTCGGCCAGCACGGATTCGAGCATGTCGCCGAGCGGCTCCTCGCTTTCGCGAGACTGCCACGTCCGACTGACCTCGGCCAGAATCACATAGTCAGGGATCTCGCCGTTCTGGAACGGGTTGCGGAGCGAAGGCACATGATCGAGCGCGGCCGCGATGGCGTTGCGCGACATGCCTTCGAAGGCCGACAGAGTCGTGCCGAGCCGTTCTTCCATCAGCCGCAACAGCGGCATCACCGCTTCAGGCCCCGCCGGCACCAGATAGGCGGTGGCGGTCTGCAGCGGCAGGCGTTCCAGATTGAGCACGCAGCGGGTGACGACGCCGAAGGCGCCGGAGGTGCCGATGAAAAGCTGCTTCCAATCGACGCCGGTATTGTTCTTGCGCAGCGCCTGCCCGAATTCGAGGATCGTCCCCTCGGCATCGGCCAAGACAACCGTCAGCCCGAGCACGTTGCGCCGGACATCGCCATATTTCAGAAAACGGGACCCGCCGGTGTTGGTGGCGATCATGCCGCCAAGGCGCGGATCGGCCCCGAGATCGATCGGAAAGAACAGGCCGGAGGCCTCCAGCCGCCGGTTGACGTCCGACAGGAGCAAGCCGGCATCGGCCTCCAGCGAGCGGTTATCGGCATCGAGCGCGAAATGGCCGGTCATCCGGTCGAGGCTGAGCACCACCTGCCCGCCCGCCGCATCCGGCGTCGAGCCGGAGACGAGCCCGGTATTCCCCGATTGCGGCACGACCGCCAGGCCATGGTGCACGCAGTAGGAGAGCACGGCGGAGACCTCCTGCGTGGTCTGCGGCCGCACGACAGCCAGCGCCCGGCCGGCATCATAGCGCGCACCCGTCTCGTAGGCCGCCATGTCGCCAGCGTCGGACACGAAGCCGCGCTCGCCCACCAGCGCCGTCAGTGCGCGTGCATGCTCTTCTCCGATCACGACACGAAGGGTCATTCAGCTGCCTCTGCGCGCGATGTCTCCTGTGCCGACGGACCGAACAGGCAGGCCGCGATCGAGGCCGCCTCGATTTCTGCGTAGTGGTCGAATTCATTGAGCACGGCCTGTCCGAGATCGGCCTCGAACTGCTGCTGGCTGGGGCTGGCGGAGAAATCCTGCGCGGCGGCATCGCCAAGGTTCGACTGGAAGATACCGGCCGCGCTGACGGGAAGGAAATCCTCGTAGACAATGGGGTCGAACCGCACGCGCCCCTCACGCAGGAGCGTCTCGAGATCGCCCGCAATCTCGGAACCACGGCCCGCATCCGTCAGGCTGTAGGTGAAATAGCCGAGCCCCTCGGCACGGATACCCTCCCAGCTGTCCGGAAAGTCCTTGAACGCATCCGCCAGCGCCTGCTCATAGGCCGCGGCATTGGAACCGTCGGCGGCGGGGCGGACATGTTTGCGCGACCGGTCGAGAAGGGCGTCGTAAAGCGCCCGGCCTTTCGGGGTCAGCGCGATGCCGCGCTGCTCGATCTCCCCGAAGCGGGCCGTATGGGAACCGGCAACCCAGGCGCCGTCTTCGTCCTTGAAGGATACGGGCTCGTCCAGCGCCTTGAACGAGGTCTGGCGCAAAAGGATCGGGCAGGCCCGCGTCGGTGGGCCTTCGATGACGGCCTTGGGCGCAATGCCCTTTTCCGGCATGCGCATCTGCACCGCATCAATATCGAGCGTGCGCGGCGTCAGGTGATTGATATGCGGACCCTTGAAGGAAACGACGTCGGCGATCAGGCGATGCGCGTCGTGCAGCCGCTTGTAGAGACCGGCATCCACGATGGCCTTGTCGTGCCAGCGGAACGTCTCCAGCACCGCCTCGACGAAGGCAGCGGCGTCCTCGGCATCGAGGCCACCTTCGGCCTCCGCTTTTTCGGTGAGCGCGACGGCGCGGGGCGTGAAGATCGCGCGCGTCGCCAGCACGCGCTCGGCTTCCGCCCGCAGATCCGCATCGTCGATCAGGTCGAGACGCAGCAGCGACGTGAAGACACGGAAGGGGTTGCGGCTGAGGGCTGCCGCACCAACGGGGCGAAACGCCGTGGAATGGACCGGCACGCCCGCCGTGCTGAGATCGTAATAGCCGACCGGAAACATGCCCATGACCGCGAAGACACGGCGCATCATCGACAATTCCGCAGGCGTGCCGAGCCGGATCGCGCCGTGCCGCTCTTCGGAAATCCGCTCCAGCGCATCGGTGTCGGCCAGCCGCTCGGCAAGCACGGGCTGCGCGGCGAGCACCTGCGCATTCACCTCGGCCACGAGATCCATCAGCGTGCCATAGGCCGGCACTTCCGCCCGGTACATGGCCGACATGGCGGCGGAAAAGGCGGAACGGATATCGTCGGTTTGAACGAAGGTCTTCTCGGTCACGGCGGCTTGCCTCGCGATATGGCGTCACGATAGGATGTGTCGCGCTGATCATTCTGGTTTCGTATGATACTACCCCGAAATGCGCTTTGATTGCGACTGTTTTGACTATGGTCATGCGGGGTTGGAATGAAGTTGAGCCGAAGACTGGTGCCCGACATTGCCACGCTACAGGCGTTCGAATGCGCCGCGCGTCATGGCAGCTTCACCCAGGCCGCAGCGGAACTGAACCTGACCCAGAGCGCCGTCAGCCGCCAGATCAAAGACCTGGAAGGCCAGCTCGGCGTGCTCCTGTTCGAGCGGATCCGCCAGCGCGTCATCCTGTCGGATGCAGGCCAAAAATTCCTGCCGGAAGTGCGTCGCCTGCTGCGCCAGTCGGAAGAGCTGATGGTGCGGGCCATGGGCGCCGCCCGCTCGGACAATGCCCTGTCGATCGCGACGCTGCCGACCTTCGGCAGCCGCTGGCTGACGCCTCGCCTTTCCGACTTCCTTCGCCTCCACCCCGATACCATCCTCAACATCGCCGCCCGGTCGCAGCCGTTCGACTTCGGCGAGGAAAATTTCGATGTCGCGATCCATTACGGCCAGCCGGTCTGGGCGCATGCGACCTGCGACTATCTTTGCAGCGAGGTCATCGTGCCCGTGGCCAGCGCAGCCCTTCTGGCGCGCCACCCTGCCCCCGAGCCGGTCAGCCTCGACGGCGCGCCGTTGCTGCACCTCGCAACCCGGCCGAAGATGTGGGCGGAATGGTTCGAGGCGAACAGCACGACGGCCGGCAGCGCCTATCGCGGCAGCCGGTTCGACCAGTTCGCCATGGTGATCGAGGCAGCTATCGCCGGCCTCGGCTTTGCCCTCCTGCCGCGCTATCTCATCGAGCACGAGCTTGAAATCGGCCGCTTGGTCGTGGTGTTCGACCGGCCGATGAAGACCGAGAACAGCTATTACCTCGTGGTTCCCGAGGGAAAGATGGAGAACCGGGCAGGCCTTGCCTTCCGGGACTGGATCATGGGTCAGGTGACATGACGACAGAGCTTGAAGCCTTCACGTTCAAGACACAGCTTACGGAACAAAAGGCAGCAAGCCGCGTTTCCGTGGGGAGAGAAGTGCCATGCTTTCGCTTTGAGCCCGGGAGGTGGCGGCCATCGAATGTCATCCGAAAAGATCTGTGACGACGCTCTGCCTTCTCGCGCTTTCCACGCTGTGTCTGGCCGCGCCGAGGCTGCGCTTTGCCTTGCAAGCACACCGGCATCCCGCTAGACAATAAAGCCTTTATTTTAGATGCCTCACATCCGATCGGCAATCGCGCTTGTCGGCGATCGGGATGGTGCTTTTCCGCACCCTCTCACGGATCGGCTGCCGCGATGCTGGCGGGGTCCCTCAGCCGGGCTTTCCCGGTCGCGGTCCCCTGCAAACGATGCCGGTGCCGTGAAAGCGCCCGATTGAGAGGCCACGCCTCACGCCGACCGACTGCGCGCCGTGCAGTCGCCTTACCTCTTAACCCAACGGTTGGATCCAGAACCCGCTCCATGGCCCTGCAAGAAACACACACGACCTCGCCGCGCGGAGCCCAGCCCGCCCTCCTCGACACCAACGACTCGATCCGTTCGACCTATTTCACGAACGAGGAACTTCGGGCCGCAGGTGCCGCACTGGCACGAGACGGTGCGACGACCCTGCCGAGCTTTCTCCCGTTCGAGTTCCAGCAGCGTCACCGAGAGAACGAAGGCGAGATCTTCCGGGTCTATAGGATCACGGCCGCCGACGTGGAAGCCGGCGCCACCATCACGCCGGCGGCGGAATGGCTGCTTGACAACCATTACGTCGTGGAAGAAGCGATCCAGGAGGTCCGGCGCGACTTCCCCCGGAAATTTTACCGACAGCTGCCCACGATTCCGGTCGCCGGTACGTCCATTCCGCGCACCATGGCGCTGGCCTGGCTCTACACGGCCCACACCCACTCCACCGTATCGCGCGAAAGCCTGACCGCCATGGTCGAGGGCTTCCATGAGCATGCCACCTTCAAGATCGGCGAGCTCTGGGCGCTTCCCTCTATCCTGCGCTTCATTCTTATCGAAAACCTGCGCCGCATTGCCATCCGCGTCGAGCGCTCGCGCGCCATGCGCCACAAGGCGAACGATGTGGCCGACCAGATCGTCCGCCTGAGCGATCCGGAAAAGGCGGCGACGCTGCTCACGGATTACGAAGGTCTGGCAGCCGACAACTCTTTCGTTGCCCAGCTTCTCTACCGCCTGCGCGACGGCTCCCAGAGCGGCCGCGTCGTCATCGGCTGGCTCGAGGAACAGTTGGAAAAGCGCGGCAGCGATGTCGAAGAGGCCCTAGTCGCCGAGCAGAACCGCCTGTCATCCGGCAATGCGACGATGAGCAACATTATCCGCTCACTGCGCGAAATCGACGACAATGACTGGGCCGTCTGGTTCGAAAGCGTCAGCAAGCTCGACGCCGAACTGCGCGAGCACTCCGATTACATGGCGCTCGATTTCGGCTCCCGCAACAAGTACCGTACGACGATCGAACGCCTTGCCAAGCGCTCCGGCCTGACCGAGCTGGATGTCACCCAGCGCGCCATCGCCATGGCAGCCGAGGGGCAGAATGTCGTGCCGATACGGCCGGCAGCCGACGAGACGTCGGTTGAGACCGGCACCGCGCCTGTGATCGAGGACGATATCCAGATTCACGCGACAAATGTCGGCGATTTCCTGGTTGGAAACCAGACCGACGCTTTCGAGGAGGCCATCGGCTACAGACCGACACCCGTTCAGTCGGTGGTGCGCACGGCGCGCCGCATGGGCTGGCTCGCCATCGCTCTGCCAAACCTCATCCTGACGATCCTCGCGATCGTGCTGGTCTATGACTTCATCAGCCCCATGGACATGCCGACAGGCGCCAAGCTCATCATCCTGCTGCTCTTCGCCCTGCCCGCCTCCGAGGGAGCCGCCGGTCTCTTCAACACGGTCGTGACCTTCTTCCTCACGCCGTCACGGCTCGTCGGATACGAATTTCTCTCCGGCGTTCCCGAAGATGCGCGCACGCTGGTCGTCGTTCCCTGCCTGATCTCCAAGCGCGATCACGTGGACGAACTCGTCCGCAACATCGAGGTCCACTACCTCGCGAACCCCAAGGGCGAGATCTATTTCGCGCTGGTCAGCGACTGGGCCGACAGCCAGACCGAGGAAACCGCCGCCGACCTCGACGTCCTGGAATATGCCAAGGGCGAGATCGCGACGCTGTCCAAGCGCTATGCCCATGATGGCCGCACCCGCTTTTATCTTCTGCACCGCCGCCGCCTCTACAATGAGGGCGAAGGCGCGTGGATGGGCTGGGAGCGTAAGCGTGGCAAGCTGCACGAGCTGAACCTGCTGCTGCGCGGCGACCGCGACACGACCTTCATATCCGGCGCCGACAAGGTGCCCGAGAACGTCCAGTATGTCATGACGCTCGACAGCGACACGCGCCTGATGCGCGATGCCGTTACCAAGCTCGTCGGCAAGATGTATCACCCGATCAACCGACCGGTCATCGACGTCAAGAACCAGAAGATCCTGTCGGGCTATTCGATCCTTCAGCCGCGCGTCACCCCGTCGCTGACGACCGGCAGCGAAGCCTCGTCCTTCCAGCGCATCTTCTCGGCCAATCGCGGCATCGACCCCTACGTCTTCACGGTGTCCGACGTCTATCAGGACATCGTTTCGGAAGGCACGTTCACCGGCAAGGGCCTCTATCATGTCGACGCCTTTGAAGCGGCGATCAAGGGCCGCATCGACGAGAACGCGGTTCTCAGCCACGACCTTCTCGAAGGATCCTTCGCACGCTGCGCTCTGGTGACCGACGTCGAGCTCGTCGAGGATTTCCCGATCCGCTACGAGGTCGAGACCTCGCGCCAGCATCGCTGGGCGCGTGGCGACTGGCAGCTCCTTCCCTACATCTTCAATCCGTCGAACGGGCTTTCCATGCTCGGCCGCTGGAAGATGTACGACAATCTGCGTCGCTCGTTGATCCCCGTCGCCTGGCTCATCGCCTCCGTGCTCGGCTGGTACTACATGGAGCCGACGCAGGCGCTGATCTGGCAGGTCGTGCTGATCTTCTCGCTCTTCGTGGCGCCCACTCTCTCGCTCATCTCCGGCCTGATGCCGCGCCGCAACGACATCGTTGCCCGGGCGCATTTCCATGCCGTCCTCTCCGAGATCAGCGCCGCCAATGCTCAGGTGGCGCTGCGTATCGTCTTCATCGCCCATTCCGCAGGCATGATGCTGGATGCGATCGTGCGGGCCGTCTACCGCACCTTCGTCAGCGGCAAGCTGATGCTCGAATGGCGCACGGCCGCCCAGGTCCAGAGCGGCGCCACCGGCACCGTGCTCGACTACTACCGCACCATGTGGATCGCCCCCGTCATCGCCGCGGTATCGCTCGGACTGGCGGCCGTCTCCGCCACCGGCCTGCCCTTCATCGGCATTCCCTTCGCCGTCCTCTGGGCACTGTCCCCGGCCATCGCCTGGCTCGTCAGCCAATCCGCCGAGACCGAAGACCAGCTCGACGTTTCCGACGAGGTGAAAGCCGAGTTCCGCAAGATCGCGCGCCGGACATGGCGCTTCTACGAGGATTTCGTCACTGCCGAGCAGCACTTCCTGCCGCCGGACAATTTTCAGGAAATCCCGCATCCGATCCTCGCGGAGCGGACGTCGCCGACGAATATCGGTGTCTACCTGCTCTCGGTCATGTCGGCCCGCGACTTCGGCTGGATCGGTTTCGAGGAAACCATCCGCCGTCTCGAGGAAACCATCGCGACCGTCGACGCCATGCCGAAATATCGCGGCCACCTGTTCAACTGGTACACGACCAACCGCCTGGAGACGATGGAGCCGAAATATATCTCGGCCGTCGACAGCGGTAACTTGGCAGGCCACCTCATTGCCGTCTCCTCCATGTGCCGCGAATGGGCGGAAGCGCCCTCGGCGCATGTGCAGGGCAGCCTCGACGGCATCGGCGACGTCGTATCGATCCTCGCCGAAATGCTGGCCGCCCTTCCCGACGACCGCAAGACGGTCCGGCCCCTGCGCCGCCGCATCGAGGAACGCCTGATCGGCTTCCAGAGCGCGCTGCAGGCGGTCAAGCGCGAGCACGAATTCGCCTCGATCCGCGTCATCAACCTTTCGGTGCTCGCCCGCGACATCCAGAAGCTGTCGCTGAACCTCGATCACGAAGTGAAAAGCGGCGCCAGCGGCGAAGTCGTCAAGTGGGCCGGCCTTCTGGTCCAGACCTGCGAGGCACACATCGCCGACAGCGTCTTCGACCTTGGCGCCATCGATGCCCTGCGCCAGCGTCTCATCGTGCTGCGAGACCGCAGCCGCGACATCGCCTTCTCGATGGACTTCACGTTCCTCTTCCGCAAGGAACGCCGCCTGCTCTCGATCGGCTACCGCGTCAACAGCGGCGAGCTCGACGAGGCCTGCTACGACCTTCTCGCCTCGGAATGCCGCCTGACCAGCCTGTTTGCGATCGCCAAGGGCGACCTGCCGACGGAGCACTGGTACAAGCTCGGCCGCCCGGTCGTGCCGATCGGCGCGCGTGGCGCGCTGGTCTCCTGGTCAGGCTCGATGTTTGAATATCTGATGCCCCCGCTCGTCATGCAGGAACGCCAGGGCGGCATTCTCAACCAGACGAACAACCTGATCGTGCGCGAGCAGATGAACCACGGCCGTCGCCTCGGCACGCCGTGGGGTATTTCGGAAGCCGCCTTCAACGCGCGCGACCATGAATTGACCTACCAGTACACCAACTTCGGCGTCCCCTCGCTCGGCCTGAAGCGCGGTCTCGGTCAGAATGCCGTCATCGCGCCCTATGCCTCGATCCTCGCCAGCATGTACGATCCAAAGGCGGCGCTCGCGAACCTCGACCGTCTGCGTGGCTTCGGCGCGCTTGGCATGTACGGCTTCTACGATTCGGTCGACTTCACGCCGACCCGCGTTCCCGAAGGCAAGACCTGCGCGGTCGTGCGCAACTACTATGCGCACCACCATGGCATGTCGATCGCGGCGGTCGCCAACGTGGTCTTCAATGGCCGCCTGCGTGAGTGGTTCCACGCCGATCCGGTCATCGAGGCCGCTGAACTCCTGCTCCAGGAAAAGGCGCCGCGCGATATCCCTATCATGAACGCCAAGCGCGAACCCGAAGCGCTGGGCAAGGGCCAGGAAGACCTGCTCCGCCCCGAAGTCCGCGTCGTCAAGAACCCGCTCGCCAAGGACCGCGAGACCGTGTTCCTGTCGAATGGCCATTACGCGATCATGCTGACCGCCGTCGGGTCCGGTTACTCCCGCTGGAACGGCCAGACCGTCGTGCGCTGGAAGCCGGATCCGGTAGAGGACCGCACCGGCACCTTCATCTTCCTGCGCGACACCGCGACCGGCGACTGGTGGTCGGCCACCGCAGAGCCGCGCCGTGCGGAAGGCGAGAAGGCGACGACCCGCTTCGGTGACGACAAGGCCGAGTTCATCAAGATCGTCGGCGATCTCACCAGCGAGGTCGAAGTCATCGTCGCGACCGAACACGATGCCGAAGGCCGGCGCGTGACGCTCGTCAACACAGGCTCCGAGGACCGCTTCATCGAAGTGACCTCCTATGCCGAGCCGGTGCTGACGACGGACGATACGGACAACGCGCATCCGCTCTTTGCCAAGATGTTCCTGAAGACGGAAATCGACGCCAAGGGCGACCTGATCCGCGTGATGCGCAACAAGCGCACGCCAGGCGAGCCCGACATGCAGGTCGCGCACCTGATCGTCGACAATGCCGGCACCGACCGTCCGACAGAGGTGGAGACAGATCGTCGCCGCTTCATCGGCGAGGGCCGCACGCTGGCGGAAGCCCGCGCCTTCGACGGCGACGTCAGCCTCTCCGGAACATCGGGCTTCACGCTCGATCCTGTCATGGCGCTGCGCCGCACCGTGCGCGTGCCGGCCGGCAAGAAGGTCAGCGTCATCTTCTGGACGATCGCGGCGCCCAACCGCGCGGATATCGATCGTGCCGTCGAGCGCTATCGCCACCCGGACAGCTTCAGCCATGAGATGATCCATGCGTGGACCCGCAGCCAGGTGCAGATGCGCCATGTCGGCGTGACCTCGCAGGAAGCTGCAAGCTTCCAGATCCTCGGCCGATACCTCATCTATCCCGACATGCAGCTTCGGGCGGATACGGCGACGGTGCGGGCCGGCCTCGGACCGCAGTCGGCCCTCTGGCCGCTCGCGATCTCCGGCGATTTCCCGATCTTCACCGTTCGTATCAACGACGATGTCGATATGGGCATTGCCCGCGAAGCGCTCCGCGCGCAGGAATATATGCGTGCCCGTGGCGTCACCGCCGATCTGGTGATCATCAACGAGCGCGCCGCATCTTATGCGCAGGACATGCAGCACGCGATCGACAGCATGTGCGAGAACCTGCGCCTGCGCGGCCAGTCAGACGGCGCGCGCCAGCACGTCTTTGCCGTCCGCCGCGATATCATGGAAGCCGAGACATGGGCAGCGCTGCTGTCCGCCTCGCGCGCTGTCTTCCATGCTCGCAACGGCAAGATCTCCGATCAGATGGCCCGCGCCGAAGCGCTCTATTCGACGCCGAGCATCAAGAAGGACAAGCCGGCCACCGGGTCCTTCCCGATGCTGGCAGCCCCGACCCTGACCGATGCCGAACCGGCCGTGATCTCCGGCGAGGGGCTCGATTTCTGGAACGGCTATGGCGGCTTCTCGGCCGACGGCCGCGAATACGTCACCCGCCTGCGCGGTGGCGAGGCGACGCCGCATCCGTGGATCAACGTCATCTCCAACGACATCTTCGGCTTCCACGTCTCGGCCGAAGGCTCGGCCTTCACCTGGAGCCGCAACTCGCGCGACTACCAGCTGACCTCCTGGACCAACGACCCGGTCGGCAACCGCCCCGGAGAGGCGATCTTCATCAAGGACATGACCAGCGGTTCGGTCGTCACGCCCTATGGCGCCCTCTCGCGTCGCAAGGATGTGACCTTCGAAACCCGCCATGGCCTCGGCGTCTCCACCTTCTCGAGCGGTCAGGACGGTCTGACGGTGGAAGCCACGCAGACGGTGCATCGCACGCTGCCCGTAAAATATACCCGCCTGCGCCTGGCGAACGGCGCCGGCGAGGCCCGTCGCCTGCGTCTCTACGGCTATGTCGAATGGGTGCTCGGCAACAACCGCGCCCGCACCGCCCCCTTCGTCGTCAGCCATTATGACGAGGTCGCGGGAATGATGTCGGCAACCAACCCTTACAGCATCGACTATGCCGGGCGGACCGCCTACCTCGCCGTCAGCGAAACCCCGACGAGCTTTACCGCAAGCCGCCGCGAGTTCCTTGGCCGCACGGGTGGCATCCTGGCACCACAGGCCGTGGTCGACGGCGCGGTTCTCACCGGCAGCTCCGATATCGATGGCGATGCCTGCGCGGCCGTCTCGTTCGACCTCACCCTGAAGCCGGGCGAAACCCGCGACCTCGTCTTCTACATGGGCGACAGCGACAATCGCGCACAGGCGCTCGAACATCTGGAAGCCGCCAAGGCCGACACGTTCGATGCCGTTCTTGAAGCATCGACCGCCTTCTGGGAAGCCTTCACCGGCGTCGTGCAAATCGAGACCCCGGACAAGGCGTTCAACAACCTCATCAACCGCTGGCTTCCCTATCAAAGCCTCGGCTGCCGCATCCTCGCCCGCTCGGCTTTCTATCAGGCAAGCGGCGCCTTCGGCTTCCGCGACCAGTTGCAGGATACGCTGGCCTTCATCGTGCACCGGCCGGAACTGGCGCGGACGCAGATCCTCAACGCTGCCGCGCGGCAGTTTGCGGAAGGCGACGTGCTGCATTGGTGGCTGCCGGGCTCCGGCGCCGGCGTGCGCACGCTGATCTCCGACGACGTCGTCTGGCTCGGCCATGCCACCCAGCATTATTGCGAGGTGACCGGCACGACGGACATTCTGGACGAGACCATTCCCTTCATCGAGGGGGCGGCGCTCGCGCCCGGCCAGCACGACAGCTTCTTCCAGCCGAAGGTCTCGGAAACCACCGCAAGCCTCTACGAGCATTGCGCCAGAGCCCTCGACCTCGCGATCAAGCGGACCGGCGAAAACGGCCTGCCGCTGATCCTCGGCGGCGACTGGAACGACGGCATGAACCGCGTCGGCATCGAGGGTCGCGGCACCAGCGTCTGGCTCGGCTGGTTCCTTGCCTCCACGCTGCGCGACTTCACGAGCATCGCGGAAGCGCGTGGCGATGCCGCCCGCGTTACCGCCTGGACCGCGCATCTCGAGCGTCTCAAGCAGGCGCTGGAAACGGCAGGCTGGGATGGCACGCACTACCGCCGCGGATATTATGACGATGGCACGCCGCTCGGCTCGGCCATGTCGGATGAATGCCGCATCGACTCGATTGCCCAGTCCTGGAGCGTGCTCTCGGGCGAAGGCGATCCGGCCCGCGCCACGCAGGCCATGGATGCGGTGCTTGCGGAGCTTGCCGATGACGAGCACCGCCTGATCCGCCTGTTCACCCCGCCGCTTTCCGGCACCGAGCAGGACCCGGGCTACATCAAGGCCTACCCGCCCGGCGTGCGGGAAAACGGCGGTCAGTACACTCATGCAGCCACCTGGGTCGTGTTGGCGCTCGCCCGCCTGAAGCGCGGCGACGATGCTTGGAAGGCCTTCCAGATGCTGAACCCGGTGACCCATGCACTGAACCGCGAAGACGCCAATGTCTACCGGGTCGAGCCCTATGTCGTGGCCGCCGACGTCTACGGCCATGGGGATCTCACCGGCCGTGGCGGCTGGACATGGTACACCGGCTCGGCCGCCTGGCTCTACCGCGTCGCCGTGGAAGGCATCCTCGGCCTGCGCAAGGAGGGCGAACGACTGATCGTCGATCCCGCCCTTCCTTCGGACTGGCAAGGCTTCAAAGCGCGGCTGACCATCGACGGCAAGGTGCACGAGATCGCCGTGGCCAGAACAGGGGATGACAACGGCGACGGAAACGGTGCGTTTGAAGTTACGGTTGATACGGCTGTCACAAAAAACGCGCATGATGGCGTTTTGCTCTAGCCACCAATGGCAGACCGGCCCGGTCGAACCCGGGCCGGTCTGCAACGAAGCCTGAACGATATCGGCGAGGTTGAGGGGCTGGGGCGCCAAGATCCGCATGAGACCTCGAATGCTTCAAGAAACACCTCCGGTGCTGCGCACCGCGTCTCCGGGCCTGCTGCCGCCCTTGTTGCAGCCGGTGTCCGCGCCAGCGCCGGCACCGGCCTTAAATCGTGTCGCCGTTCCGGGCGAACGCGACACGCGTCTGGATACCTACCGGGCCATCTGCCTGTTGATGATCTTCATCAACCACGTGCCGGGCCAGTATCTCGAATATCTGACGACGAAGAACTTCGGCTTTTCGGATTCGGCGGAAGCCTTCGTGCTGATCTCCGGGCTGTCGGCCGGCCTTGCCTATGGCCGCAAGTTCCTGCCCGGCAACCGGCTGGCGCTCAGCCTGCGCATCTGGCGCCGCGCCTTCACGCTCTACATCGCTCACATCATGTCGAGCATCATCACGCTCGCGATCTTTGCCGGCGGCGCCCTTTACTTCAACCGGCAGGACCTGATCGGCGAGATCAACATCCGCCCCATGGTCGACAATACGGAGCAGGGCGTGGTGGCCATGGTCCTGCTCGGTCACCAGTTCGGCTATAACAATATCCTGTCCATGTATGCGGTTGTGTTCCTGATGCTCCCTGGAATGCTGCTCCTGCAAAAGATCAGCCCCACCCTCCTCATCGGCGTCTCGGCACTGGTCTGGCTCCTCGCCGGCATTTTCCACATCGTGCCGATCAACTTCCTCGACCACAACTATTGGTTCCTGAACCCCTTTTCCTGGCAGTTCCTGTTTGCCATCGGCCTCGTCGCCATGATGCGCAGCCGCACCGGCCTTTCTCTGCCGCGCCACCCGGCTCTCGTTTCGGTCGCGGCCCTTTACGTTGGCGTCTCCTTCGCCTGGGTGCTGTTCTCCTGGTGGTCCATCGATGTCTCCCATGGCCTGCCAGCGGTTCTGACCGGCTTCGACAAGACCTTCCTGTCGTTGACCCGCCTTCTTCATGTTCTCGCGCTCGGTTACCTCCTTGCCATCACCCCGGTGTTCAACCGTCTGTCACGTTTGCGCCTCGACAATCCGCTGGTCATGATCGGCCGCCACTCCCTGCCCGTCTTCATCTTCGGAACGATCCTGGCAATGATCGGCCAGGTCCTGCTGTTCGTCACCGGCAAGGATCCGGTGGTCGGGACCCTGTTCGTGCTCGTCGGCATCGCGCTCCATTTCGCTTATGCCCGCTATCTCGACTGGCTGGGCGGTCTCTCTGCCGTCGCTCTCGCTAAAACCTGACACGACAGGTCTTATTCTTGGCGAGGCGGCATTTTCCTGCCGCACGACATGCGCTAAAGAACCGGCACATCGCGGAAGATCCGCAATCCATTCGGTCAAAGCTATTGGGAGGCCTCCTTGTCCACGCGCACACTTTTTCTTCTGCCGGGTGACGGCATCGGTCCGGAGGCCATGGCCGAGGTCGTCAAGATCATCGAGCACATGAACACGGAAGCCGGCGCAGGTTTCGTCACCGACACGGGTCTCGTCGGCGGTTCGGCCTACGACGCCCATGGCGCCGCCATTTCCGATGCCGACATGGCCAAGGCCATGGCCGCCGATGCCGTGCTCTTTGGCGCCGTCGGCGGTCCGAAGTGGGACGACGTACCCTATGAGGCGCGTCCGGAAGCCGGTCTCCTGCGCCTGCGCAAGGACATGCAGCTGTTTGCAAACCTGCGCCCGGCCATCTGCTATCCCGCGCTTTCTGCGGCATCGTCGCTAAAGCCCGAACTGGTCGAGGGCCTCGACATCCTCATCGTGCGCGAGTTGACGGGCGGCGTCTATTTCGGCGAGCCGAAGGAGATCATCGACCTCGGCAATGGCCAGAAGCGCGGCATCGACACGCAGGTCTACGACACCTACGAGATCGAGCGCATCGCCGGCGTCGCCTTCGAGCTTGCCCGCACCCGCTCGAACCGCGTCTGCTCGATGGAAAAGCGTAACGTCATGAAGTCCGGCGTGCTCTGGAACCAGGTCGTCACCGCCACGCACAAGGAAAAATATTCCGACGTGCAGCTGGATCATATGCTGGCCGATGCCGGCGGCATGCAGCTGGTGCGCCAGCCCAAGCAGTTCGACGTCATCGTCACCGACAACCTGTTCGGCGACATGCTGTCGGACGTCGCCTCCATGCTCACCGGCTCGCTCGGCATGCTGCCGTCGGCCTCGCTCGGCGCGCCCGACGAGACCACGGGCAAGCGCAAGGCGATGTATGAGCCCGTTCACGGCTCGGCCCCCGACATTGCCGGCCGCGGCATCGCCAACCCGATCGCGATGATCGCGTCCTTTGCCATGTGCCTGCGCTACTCGTTCAACATGATCCCCGAAGCAGACCGTCTGGAAAAGGCGATCGCCAACGTGCTCGATCAGGGCATCCGCACCGGCGACATCATGGCACCCGGCGCGCGGCAGGTCGGCACCACCGAAATGGGCGATGCGATCCTGGCCGAATTCAAGGCACTTTCAGCCTGATATGCCTGAATGAACCCACAAATGCCCCGGCTCCCCGCAGAGACCGGGGCATTTTCATGTCTGGCGGTTGACTTCAGCAAACGCGAAAACACTTTCCGCAAGATCGTGCAGACGGAGACAGACAAGGAACATCATGAACAGGCCGATCTCCTCCTCCGTCTGGCTTCTGCTCGGTGCCATCCTCCTCGTGGTCGCGCTCGTGCCGTTCGATCCGCGCCTGTCGCAATCGGCGCAGGCACTACCGGAACCCTTCGTCGCCTTCAACGCGCGCATCACGGATTTCGGCACCTTCGCCTGGATGATCTACGGCTCCGCAACGCTGGTCATCATTGCCTATATCCTTGCACGCGTCGTCAGCAGCCACGGCTTTGCCGAGAAGGCGCGGGCGGCGCGGCGGCTGTCGCTTTATTTCCTCGTGACGATCGGAACCGCGAGCGCCGTGGTGCACATTCTCAAATTCTTCATCGGCCGCGCCCGGCCGGAGGCCTTCTCCGATCTCGGGGCCTATAGCCTGACGCCCTTCGCCTCGGAGTGGCTGTTCCAGAGCTTTCCCTCCGGTCACTCCGCGGCCGTCGGCTCCTTCTTCGGGGCTTTTGCCATGCTGGCCCCGCGTCTGCGGATCCTCTTTGCGTTGGGCGCGCTCACCATCGGCGTCACCCGTGTCGTCGTCGGGGCGCATTATCCGAGCGACGTAGCCGCCGGCCTGCTCGTCGGTCTCTGGAGCGCCCTGATGATCGCCTTCCTCTTCGCCCGTCAGAACTGGGTCTTCCGGCTCGACGAAAATGGCTGGCCACGACCCAAGACGCAGTTTCCGACCCAAGAGAACGTCTGACGAAAAAACCCGGCGAGAGGGTTCGCCGGGTTCATATCTTGCCTATGGAGGATCTCGATCAATCCATGGCGTGGATATCGCGATCCTTCGTTTCCGGCAGGAACAGAAGGCCGATGACCAGCGTGATGCCTGCAAAGATGATCGGGTACCAGAGGCCGTAATAGATGTCGCCCTTGGCCGCGCTCATTGCAAAGGCCATGGCCGGAAGCAGGCCGCCGAACCAGCCATTGCCGATGTGGTAGGGCAGGGACATGCCGGAATACCGGATACGGGTCGGGAACAGTTCGACCAGCAGGGCGGCGATGGGGCCGTAGACCATGGTCACATAGATGACGAGAACGGTCAGGATGGCGATGGTGCCGATCCAGTTAACCTGCTGCGGATCGGCAACCATCGAATAGGTGCCGCCATTCGCCACCGTGTAGACCGGCATGGACGTCACGCCGGCGGCTTCCTCGGCCGTCAGCAGCTTGGCGGCCACCAGTTCGTCGGCCGTCATCGTGGCAGGTGCCGAGGCGCGCACCGTTGCCGGATCGAGCGACAGTTCCGGATTGGCGGCGACGAAGCCGTCGAGCTTGCTGTCCGGCACCTTTGCCGCGCCCCGCTGAAGCGGGTAGCCCGCATCGTGCAGCGCCATATTGATGCCCTTCTCGAACGCCGAAGCCTTCGCCTTGGCATCCGCACCGGCAGCCACCGTATCGTAGCTCGGCACGGTCGCGTCACCGATCTTGACGGCGGCGGGCTGGCCCGCCGGGCCGGAAACGATATCGTAAGGCACCGAGTTGCGCGTCAGAAAGGCTGTCGCCACGTCGCAGGACGTCGTGAATTTCGCCGTGCCCGTTGGGTTGAACTGGAAGGTGCAGTCTGCCGGATCGGCGGTCACCGTTGCGCGGACGGTCGCCTGCGCTTCGGCCAGCGCCGGGTTTGCGGTCCAGGTCATGGCCTTGAACAGCGGGAAGTAGGTCAGCATCGCGAGCAGCAGCCCGGCCATGATGATCGGCTTGCGGCCGATCTTGTCGGAGAGCAGGCCGAAGATGACGAAGAAGCTCGTGCCGATGAGCAGCGAGATGGCGACCATGATATTGGCTGATTGCCCGTCCACCTTCAGGATGTTCTGCAGGAAGAACAGCGCATAGAACTGACCGCAATACCAGACGACGGCCTGGCCCATGGTGGCGCCGAACAGTGCGAGAATCCCGATCTTGGCGTTCTTCCACGTGCCGAAGGCTTCCTTGAGCGGTGCCTTCGAGGTCTTGCCCTCGGCCTTCATTTTCTTGAAGGCCGGCGACTCGTTCATCTTGAGGCGGATCCAGACGGACACGCCGAGAAGCACGACCGAGACCAGGAATGGAATACGCCAGCCCCAGGCCGCAAAGGCCTCCTTGCCGAGCGCGAACTGGACGCCGAGAATGACGATGAGCGACAGGAACAGTCCGAGCGTCGCCGTCGTCTGGATCCATGACGTGAAGTAGCCGCGCCGGCCATGTGGCGCATGCTCGGCCACATAGGTGGCAGCCCCGCCATACTCTCCGCCGAGCGCCAGGCCCTGCAGCATGCGCAAGAGGATGAGGATGATCGGCGCGGCAATGCCGATGGAGGCCGCGCCCGGCAGGATGCCGACGAGGAAGGTCGAGAGACCCATGATGAGGATGGTGACGAGAAAGGTATATTTGCGCCCGACGAGATCGCCGAGCCGCCCGAAGACGAGGGCGCCGAAGGGCCGCACGAGGAAGCCGGCGGCAAAGGCGAGCAGCGCGAAGATATTGCGCGTCGTTTCGGGATACTGGCTGAAGAAGGTTGCCCCGATATAGACGGCGAGCGAGCCGTAGAGATAAAAATCATACCACTCGAACACGGTGCCGAGCGAGGATGCGAAGATGACCTTGCGCTCCTCCCCGGTCATCGGTGCGGCCTTCGTCTGGCCCATGGATGTCACATTTGCCATTCTCTCTGTCCTCCCAAAACCAAGGCATGCATCCCACCGATCCTCCTCGATCGGTTCACGGGATGCGCCGATGGGCAAGAATGCCAGATCGGGAGGTCATCGGGCAGAGAGGCTTTCGGATTATGACTTTCGTCTAAGGGCCGGCCTTGATCGACGGGTTTCTGCGCGTGAAGAACCTTGACTTTACCGGCAGAATGAATAAGAGCAGCAGCGGAAAGGGAAGGGTTCATGCTTCGTCGGATGTCCATCATCGACCGCGCAAACGGTCTTGCTTCGGCAGGAGCGCCAGAACCTGTGTCTGCACGTTTCGCAAACTCCGCACTTTTCACAAACACGGCCAAAACGACGACGAAAACCGTCTGACGTCTCTGGCCCACCGCTCTCTCCCCGGCACGGCCGGGGACGCGAAGCCCGAGCCGCCGGCGATTCGGGTTTCTCCCCCAGCTTCCGCGGAGAGAAGAGAAAGAGAGCAAGACAATGGGTTTCAAGATCGCCGTAGCAGGCGCCACCGGCAATGTCGGGCGCGAAATGCTCAACATCCTTTCCGAACGCGGCTTCCCGGCCGATGAGGTCGTGGCGCTGGCCTCGGCCCGTTCGCACGGGACCGAAGTGTCGTTCGGCGACAAGACGCTGAAGGTCAAGAACCTCGAAAACTACGACTTCTCCGACACTGACATTTGCCTGATGTCGGCCGGCGGCGCTGTCTCGCTCAAGTATTCCCCGAAGATCGGCGCGCAGGGCTGCGTGGTCATCGATAATTCCTCGGCATGGCGCTATGATGCCGACGTGCCGCTGATCGTGCCGGAAGTGAACCCCGATGCGATCACCCAGTTCACCAAGCGCAACATCATTGCCAACCCGAATTGCTCCACGGCGCAGCTCGTCGTCGCACTGAAGCCGCTGCACGACTTCGCAAAGATCAAGCGCGTCGTCGTTTCGACGTACCAGTCCGTTTCCGGTGCGGGCAAGGACGGTATGGACGAGCTCTTCAACCAGACACGCGCCGTCTTCGTCGCCGATCCGGTCGAGAGCAAGAAGTTCACCAAGCGCATCGCCTTCAACGTCATCCCGCATATCGATAGCTTCATGGAAGACGGCTACACGAAGGAAGAGTGGAAGGTTCTCGCCGAAACCAAGAAGATGCTCGACCCGAAGATCAAGGTCACCTGCACGGCCGTGCGCGTTCCCGTCTTCATCGGCCACTCGGAGTCGGTCAACATCGAATTCGAGAACGAGATCACCGCCGATCAGGCCCGCGATATCCTGCGCGAAGCTCCCGGCTGCCTCGTTATCGACAAGCACGAAAATGGCGGGTACATGACGCCTTACGAAAGCGCCGGTGAAGACGCGACCTATATTTCACGCATTCGTGAAGATGCGACAGTCGAAAACGGCCTGAACATCTGGGTTGTGTCCGATAACTTACGCAAGGGTGCCGCACTCAACGCGATCCAGATCGCGGAACTACTGGTCGCCCGAGGGCTGATCACAGCCAAGAAGCAGGCTGCCTGATAGACGGCAGAGAGACGAGGTAATCCGCCGCCGGGACAGGAATGGCGGGTTACCGACAATTTGAAGACGGACGCTCACGGACGGATTCACGTGAAACATCAAGGCGCTGCCTCTGCCAGACGGCAAGGTTGTTGGCCATCAGAAGCAGGGCTACGGGGTTTTTTATGCTGAAGAAGACGTTCGCACTGGCAGGCCTTGCGCTGGCCGCAGCCGCCGCCCTCGCACCGCAGGCGGCATTTGCCGCCAGCTGTGGCAATACGTCTGCCGGCTTCGACGCCTGGGTTCAGGACTTTAGGCAGGAAGCTTCCGGCCGCATCAGCCCCGCCGTCCTCGACCGCGCCTTTGCCAATGTGAAGTACAACACGGCCACCATTCGCGCCGATCGCGGTCAGAAGAGCTTCAAACTTTCGCTCAACGAATTCATGAAAAAGCGCGGTGGCGCGACCATCGTCTCGCGCGGCAAGAAGATGAAGGCCCAGAACGCGGCCCTCTTCGCGTCCATCGAACAGCGTTATGGCGTGCCGGCCGGCCCGCTGATCGCAATCTGGGGCATGGAAACTGGTTTTGGCAACTTCCTCGGCAAGGAGCACACGCTGTCTGCCGTTTCGACGCTTGCCTATGATTGCCGCCGTTCCGACTACTTCACTGACCAGCTCTACGCGGCCCTGACGCTCGTCCAGCGCGGCGATCTCGCGACGGATGCGCGCGGTGCGGCCCATGGCGAAATCGGGCAAACGCAGTTTCTTCCTGCAAACGTCGTGAAGTACGGCGTCGATGGCGACGGCAACGGCCATGTCGACATGGTTCGCTCCAAGGCCGACGCCCTGGCCTCCACGGCCAACTTCCTGCGCGGCCACGGCTGGCGGGCAGGGGGCGGATATCAGCCAGGCCAAGCCAATTTCGGCGCCATTCAGGGCTGGAACGCGGCCAGCGTCTACCAGCAGGCCATCGCCCAGATCGCGGCCGACATCGACGGCTGATATTATCGGATTTTTCTGACGGACGAGCCCCGGCGCCGATGTGTTCCGGGGCTTTTTCATGTTCATGTTCAAGAAAGGCTACAATGGTTCGAACCGTGCAGCCTTTCTTGAAACGATAATCCGGCGCGTATCAGGTCCCGGGCCGGGAGAAATCACCCGACTTCGGGTCCATCACCCATAACTCTCCCGTCGAAATGTCGAACCAGGCACCATGCAGCTGCAACTTGCCGCGCTGCTCGAGGATCTGGACGCAGGGGAACGTCCGCAGGTTGACGATGGAATTGCGGATCGACACATGCTCCATCGCTCGCTGCCGTTCAGCCGCTGTCATCATGTCATTGCCTGCTATCTGCTCGGCCGCCGGCTTCAGCATGTTCATCCATTTGCCGATGAAGTCGCCAGGCGACAAAGGCTCGGCGCTGCTGTCGAGCACCGCCTTGATACCACCGCAGCGGCCGTGACCCATAACGACGATGTCTTTGACGCGCAGCGACTGGACCGCGAATTCGAGCGCCGCCGAGGTCGAATGATACTGCCCGTCCGGCTCGTAGGGCGGAACCATGTTGGCGACGTTGCGCACCACGAAGAGTTCGCCCGGTCCGCTGTCGAAAATGGTTTCCGGCGCGGCGCGGGAGTCGCAACAGGCAACGATCAGCGTCTTCGGCTGCTGTCCGGTGTCCGCCAGCGTCTTGTAGCGGGCCTGCTGCTCGGTGAACCGGCCGTTCATGAATTTCTGATAACCGCCCAGCAGGTGCTCGGGAAAATGATACATGTGCCTGTGCCCTTTTTGCTGCCTCGTGTTTAAGCGCCGAATGCCCGATGAGGCAAGAGTAACGCGGTTAGCTGGGTTAATTTGCGGCGCTGGGCACGACGCCGGCCCGCAAATCCCCGTATCAGCGCCTACGCGTCTGCGACGGATGCATCAGACGCCGCATCTGCACCAGCGACATCGGCCCGGTCAGGCAATGCGCGTCCTGCTGCAGGGTCAGCTCGTCCGCGCCGCGCCGTGCAGAGCGGGCCACCATCTCGAACACGCTGGCAGTGGCAAGCTGCAGCGCCTTCTCCTCGCTCTTCCCCTCAAGCAGCCGTCCCAGAAACAGCGCGGCCATCAGGTCGCCCGTCCCGTTCGGCGGATTGTCCACCAGCCGGTGCTCGGCCAGCAGCGCATGATGTCCGGAGAGGTAGAGATTGCCCGTGCTGCCGTTCATCATGGCGATCGCCGATGTGACCAGCATGCGCGATGGCCCGAGCGCCAGCGCGGCGTCCAAAATGGCCGCATTGCTGTCGAGCGCCGCATTCGAGAGCCAGGACAGTTCGAACCGGTTCGGCGTGGCGAGCCCCGCCAAAGGCAGCAGCCTGTCCCGGATGCCCGAGGCCACCGGTTCCGGCACATAGAGATCGCCGCGGTCGCCGATCACCGGATCGCAAGCGTAGATAAGATGCGGATTTCGCGTCTTCAGCGTCTCGACCAGCCGCGCCACCGCCTCGACCTGCTGCGCATTGCCGAGATAGCCGGAGAGAACGGCGCGAACCTCGCCTGCCCAGGGGGACACGGCAAGCTCTCCCAGCATCGCATCGAACGTATCCGGGTCGATCGCCATCCGCGTCGAGCGCCCGTGACCGGGATGCCAGGGCATGAGGACCGTCGGCACGGCCCATACGGTGAAACCCAGCGTCTCCAGCGCGAAGACGGCGGCGCGATTGCCGACGGAGCCGCGCATAACGTGGCTGGAAATGACGATGACGGCACCGGCAGCGGCCTCGGACATGCAGCAGGTCTCTCTTTCGGGTTCTCCCGCCAGATCGCCCGACGGTCATGCCGCTGTCAACTGCGCATGGGAAGAGGAGCAGGTGCCTCGAGAGGACGAGATTACGTATCCCATCCGCTCTGCCCATCGTCTGCGGACACCACGGCCGTGCTTTGGAAGAAACAGGCAGGCTTTGCGGTCGCAAATGCGAATTGTTCTGCTAGGTTCACGTAAAAACAACGGCTGGAGGACGAAACATCATGGGCACACGACATCATCCGAGGAAAACGCGGCTGATCGGTGAGATCGAGCAGGCAGCGGAACGTCTCGATCAGCCCTTTCTGGCGCCCGCCATCCTCTTCGGACGCGCGAGCCCGGACGATATTGCCGCCTATAATGCCGGCATGCTCGCGGCAGCCGCGGCGCACGCCTATCAGGAAGTGACCGCCCGCAGGAGAGACACGTCCCGTGTCACCGTAACCGATCTGGAAAGCGTGAAGCCCGGCGGCACGCCGGTCTCGGTCCTCTGCGTCACAGATCGCAACATGCCGTTCCTTTACGATTCCGTCATGAGCGAAGTCACGAGCCGGCACCGCGACATTTCGCTCGCCGTCCACCCGATCCTCGTGGTGGCGAGGGGCGCCGAGCCCATGCTGTTCGATCCGGAGGAGGAGAGCGAACCGACGGATCGCGTCAGCCATATCCAGATCCACCTCAGCCACCTCGTGCCAGAGGAGGCGACGGCGCTGGTGGCGGCGATCGAGACCGTCCTCGCGCAGGTGCATCAGGCCGTCGGCGACTGGGAGCCGATGAAGGCGCTGCTTGGCGAAGCCATGAGCGAACTCGAAAAACAGACGGCGAGCGATCGGGACGCCGACCGCAAGGAGGCGCTGGCTTTCCTCACATGGCTGCGCGACGACAATTTCACCTTCCTCGGCATGCGCGAATACAGCTATTCCGGCGATGGCCGAAAAGCGACGCTCGATCGTGGCACCGGCCATGGCCTCGGCATCCTCTCCGATCCGAACGTGCGCGTGCTGCGGCAGGGTCATGACGCCGTGGTCACAACGCCTGAAATCCTCGCCTTCCTGCAAGGCCCCGATTTCCTGATCGTCACCAAGGCGAACACCAAAGCCGTCGTCCACCGCCGTGCCTATATGGATTACATCGGCATCAAGCGTTTCGATGCAGAGGGCAAGGTGATCGGCGAGCTGCGCGTGGTCGGCCTGTTCACCTCGACCGCCTATACGCGCTCGGCCTCCGATATTCCGCTACTGCGGCTGAAGGTGCGGCGTGTCATCGAGCATTTCGGCTTCGATCCGCACGGCCATTCCGGCAAAATGCTGATCAACACGCTCGAATCCTATCCCCGCGACGACCTGTTCCAGATCGACGTTGAGGAGTTGCAGGCCTTCTGCGAGCAGATCAACGAACTTGCCGATCGTCCCCGCGTGCGCGTTCTGCCGCGCATCGACCGCTTCGATCGTTTCGTCTCGCTCATCGTCTATGTGCCGCGCGAACAATATGACTCCCGTGTGCGCGAGCGCATCGGCGATGTCTTCAAAGACGTCTATGAAGGACGGGTTTCGGCCTATTATCCGGCCTTTCCGGCCGGGGGGCTTGCCCGCGTTCACTTCATCATCGGCCGTTCCGGCGGCGCGACGCCTCGGGTCGCCCAGAGCTCGCTGGAAGATGCCGTGCGCGAGATCGTCACGCGCTGGTCCGATCGTTTCCATCTGCTGGCCCGCCGCGATGGCGTCTCGCTAAGCGCCAACGAAGGCTATCAAGCGGCCTTTACCCCCGCCGAGGCCTATGCCGACCTGCCCGATATCGCTGCCGCCCGGACGGACGACCCGATCCGCATCGCCTTCTACGAGCGCAACCGGCCGCAGGATGCGCAATCGGAGGTAGCCGGAGAGGACTCATCGAGCGGTGATCGCCTCGAACTGAAGATCTTCCATGCCGACCATGCCGTCTCGCTCTCCCAGCGCGTGCCGCTGCTTGAAAATCTCGGCTTCCGCGTCATCAGCGAACAGACCCACGAACTCTCCGTTTCCGATGAGGCAGGCGAGCGGCTGGTGGTTCTCCACGACATGGAGCTGATCCACCGCGATGGAAAGGCGCTCGACATCTCGTCCATGGGACCACTGCTGGAAGAAGCCTTCCTCTCCGCCTGGACGGGCAAGATCGAGGACGACGCCTTCAACCGGCTGATCCTGCTGTCCGGTCTCAACGCACGCGACGTCACCGTGCTGCGCGCCTATGCGCGCTACCTCCGGCAGGCCGGCATTCCCTATTCGCAAGGACTGATCGCCGAGACGCTCAACAAATATTCCGTCATCTCCGCCGACATCTTCCGCCTCTTCGTGGCGCGCATGGATCCGACGACAGAGGAGAAGGCGCGAACGCGCGCGGTCTCCAACCTCCAGACGAGCCTCGAAGAGGCGCTGAACGCCGTCCCCAGCCTCGACGAAGACCGTATCCTCCGGCGCATGATGAACGCCGTGCTCTCCACATTGCGCACCAACTATTTCCAGCGCGACGAAGCGGGCGAGCCGCGTATCATGCTGGCGTTCAAGTTCGATCCGAAGCTTCTCGACGGCCTGCCGGAACCGCGGCCCTTCCGCGAGATCTTCGTATATGGCGTCGAGGTCGAGGGTGTGCATCTGCGTTTCGGCAAGGTGGCCCGTGGCGGCCTGCGCTGGTCGGACCGGGCGCAGGACTATCGCACCGAAGTGCTGGGTCTGGTGAAGGCGCAGCAGGTCAAGAACGCCGTGATCGTACCCGTCGGCGCCAAGGGCGGCTTCTTTCCGAAGCTTCTGCCGGCCGGCGGCACGCGCGACGAGATCTTCCGCGTCGGCACCGAGGCCTACAAGACCTATATCCGCACGATGCTGTCGATTACTGACAACATCGTCGATCACGAGATTGTACCCCCGGCGAATACGTTGCGGCTCGATGGTGACGATCCGTATTTCGTCGTCGCCGCCGACAAGGGCACGGCCACCTTCTCCGACACCGCCAATGGGCTTGCGCAGGACGCCAGCTTCTGGCTCGACGATGCCTTCGCCTCCGGCGGCTCCGCCGGCTACGACCACAAGAAGATGGGCATCACCGCGCGCGGCGCCTGGGAAACGGTCAAGCGGCACTTCCGCGAGATGAACATCGATATCCAGACGACGCCATTCACCGTCGTCGGCGTCGGCGACATGTCGGGCGACGTGTTCGGCAACGGCATGCTGCTGTCGCGCCAGATCCGCCTCATCGGCGCCTTCGACCACCGCGACATCGTCATCGATCCCGATCCCGATATCGCCGCATCCTTTGCCGAGCGCGAGCGGCTGTTCGCGTTGCCACGCTCGAGCTGGCAGGATTATGACCGCTCCGTGCTGTCGAAGGGCGGCATGATCATTCCGAGGACCGAGAAATCAGTGAAGCTGACCCTGGAAGCGGCGGCCGCCATCGGGCTCGAGAAGACCCAGGCGACGCCCTTCGAGATCATGACGGCCATCCTGAAGACGCGTGTCGACCTTCTCTGGTTCGGCGGCATCGGCACCTATGTGCGTGGCCCGACCGAGAACGACGCCGATGTCGGCGACCGTGCGAATGACCCGATCCGCATCACGGCGGACGAGGTCGGCGCGCGCGTCATCGGGGAGGGCGCCAATCTGGGCGTTACGCAGCGCGGCCGCATCGCTTTCGGCCTTGCCGGCGGCCGCTGCAACTCGGACGCCATCGACAATTCGGCCGGCGTCAACTCCTCCGACGTCGAGGTCAACATCAAGATCGCGCTGGCCTCCGCCATGCGCGATGGCCGCCTGACACGGGCGAAACGCAACACCCTGCTCGCCTCGATGACCGACGAGGTCGCGTCTCTCGTCCTCCATAACAACTACCAGCAATCCCTCGCCATCTCGCTGACCGAGATGCAGGGTGCCGCCAACCGCACATCGCTTGCCCGCCTCATGACGCGGCTGGAGGCGGAAGGGCTCTTGAACCGCAAGGTGGAGGTTCTGCCGAACGACAGCGCGCTCAGCGAGCGCTACCAGTCCGGCAAGGCTCTGACCCGGGCGGAGATCGGCGTTCTGCTCTCCTATGCCAAGATCGTGCTCTTCGACGAAATCGTCGACAGCGATCTGCCCGACGACCCCTATTTCCACGAAACGCTGATCGGCTACTTTCCGGGCAAGATGCAGAAGGCGCATCAGGGCGACATCGAGACCCACCGCCTGCGCCGGGAGATCATCGCCACGCTGCTCTGCAACGACGTGATCAATCGCGGCGGGCCGGCGTTCGTCTCGACCATGATCGACCAGACCGGCTTCCTGCCGGCCGATGTGGTCAAGGCCGCCGTGCTGACACGCGACGGCTACGACCTGCCGCGCCTCTACCGTGCGATCGACGCCCTCGACAACGTGGTGCCCGGCACCGTGCAGAACGAGCTCTATCAGGATGTCGGCCGCATCTTCGCGATCGTCACCGAGCGCACGCTTCGGACCCGAGCCAGCACCGGCCCTCTCGGGCAGGCGATCGACACGCTGCGCAAGGCGCTGGAAAAGCTGACCACGGCCGCACATGGCGCTGTGCCGGAGGAGGCAGTCGCGGAGATCGAGGCCCGCGCGGCGGCCCTTGTGGAAAAGGGCGTTCCGGAGGAGCTGGCGCAGGACATCGCCCAACTCTTCCTCATTACCCTCGTACCGGAGATCATGCAGATCTCGTCGGTCGCGGGAACGTCCCTTGCCCGCACCGCACAGAGCTATTTCGCGGTGACGCAGAGCCTCAAGGTCGGCCGGCTGCTGGCCTCGGCCGAGCGTATCATCACCACCGACCCCTATGAGGCGATGGCGCTCGCCCGCAGCGTCAGCGATATCGCCGATGCCCGCCGCGCCATCACCATCGCCGCCCTGACCCAGCGCAAGGGCGAGAAGGAACCGGTCATCGCCTGGCAGGAAGGAGACGCCGACCGCTTCAACCGTGTCGTGACGCAACTCATGCAGATGACGGAGAAGGGCGAGACGACGCTTGCCAAGATCACCGTGGCGGCGGGCCTGCTGAGCGATCTCGCCGAAGACAGGGCCGGCTGATGGCGGAGACGGTGGAGGGGGCACCAGCGCCGGCAAGCCGAGACAGGGCAAGTCGGGGGCAAACCGGCCGCGCGGGCCTCTGGGGCTGGATGCTGTTCGACCTCGCGGCGCAGCCCTTCTTCACTGTCGTCATCACCTTCATCTTCGGCCCCTATTTCGTCTCCCGCTTGACGGACGATCCGGCAGCGGGCCAGGCGATGTGGGGCTATACGCTCACTGTCTCCGGCCTCGTCATCGCGGTGATGTCGCCGATCCTCGGATCTCTGGCGGACGCGACGGGCGCGCGAAAGCCTTGGATCGCCGGCTTCGCGGTCGTCAAGATCACGGCCTTGTCGGCGCTCTGGTTCGCAGTCCCCGGGTCTCCGCTGGTCCTGTCTTTCGCCTGCATCGTCCTGGCGTCGATTGCGGCCGAGTTTTCCATCGTCTTCAACGACAGCATGATGCCGCGGCTCGTGCCGCCGGCAGACACCGGCCGGATCTCCAACATCGCCTGGGGCATCGGCTATCTCGGCGGCATGATCGTGCTGATCGCCGTCGTGGCACTTCTCGCCGGCAGTCCGGAGACGGGATTGACGGCGCTCGGCATTGCCCCGCTCTTCGGCCTCAATCCCGCAACCGGCGCCGACGCCCGCATCACGGGTCCATTGGCGGCCCTCTGGTATGCGCTCTTCATCCTCCCGATGTTCATGTTCACGCCGGACGCACCGAAGACAAAGACATCGGCAAGGCATGCGATCGCGGAGGGACTTGCCGACTTGAAAAGCACGGTCCTCGGCCTGCGGCAACGGCGCGGCATCTTGAGGTTTCTGATCGCCCGGATGATCTTTCAGGATGGCGTCAACGGGCTTCTGGCTCTGGGTGGAACGTTTGCCGCCGGCATGTTCGCATGGCGGACGCTTGAGCTTGGGCTCTACGGCATCATTCTCAACGTCGTGGCGATTGGCGGGTGTCTGTTTGCCAGCAAACTCGATACGGCGCTGGGTTCCAAGACCATCGTCATTCTCAGTCTGTCGAGCCTGATCGTCGCGACGGTCGGCATCGTCTCGACAGGGCCGGGTTTCACGCTGTTCGGGCTGGTGCCGCTCTCGACCGCCGATAGCGGCGGCCTGTTCGGCACGGCCGCGGAAAAAGCTTACATTCTCTTCGGCCTGCTGGTCGGCATCGCGTTCGGCCCGGTGCAGGCCTCCGCCCGCTCCTACCTCGCCCGCAGCGTGGTACCGGAAGAGGCCGGCCGCTATTTCGGCCTCTATGCCCTGTCGGGCCGGGCAACCTCGTTCCTGGCACCGGCCAGCGTCGCCACCCTGACGCTTGCCACCGGTTCCGCACGGGTCGGCATGATGGCGCTGATCGCGTTCCTCGTCATTGGGCTGCTGATCCTCCTGACGACGCCCTATCCGGCCGACAAGGGCGACCGGACAGGATAGGTTTTTCGCCTCGTGCCGGCTTAATGCCGGAAATGGCGCATGCCCGTGAAGACCATGGCGATACCGGCCTCATCGGCTGCGGCGATCACTTCTTCGTCGCGCATCGAGCCACCCGGCTGGATGACGGCGGTCGCACCGGCCGCAACGGCGGACAGAAGACCATCGGCAAACGGCAGGAAGGCTTCGGACGCCACGGCCGACCCAATCGTCAGCGGCTTGTCGAGCCCGAGCGCCCGCGCGGCCTCCTCGGCCTTGATCGCAGCAATGCGGACGGAATCGACGCGGCTCATCTGCCCGGCGCCGATACCGACCGTCTGGCCATCCTTAGCATAGACGACGGCGTTCGACTTGACGTGCTTTGCGACCTTGAAGGCGAACTTCATGTCGATGAGTTCCTGCGCCGTCGGCGCGCGGCGGGTGACGACCTTGAGGTCAAGATCCTCGACCATGCCATTGTCGCGCGTCTGCACGAGAAGACCGCCGGCCACCGTCTTTGCGGACAGGCCGGGCAGGCGAGGGTCGGGCAGGGCGCCGGTGACGAGCAGGCGCAGATTGGTCTTGCGAGCGATGATCGCTCTTGCCTCGTCGCTGATCGCAGGGGCGATGATGACCTCGGTGAAGAGCTTCACGATCTCTTCGGCCGTTGCGCCATCCAGTTCCTGGTTCAGCGCGATGATGCCGCCGAAGGCCGACGTGCTGTCGCAGGCGAGCGCACGCCGATAGGCATCCACGAGCGTCGTTGCCGTCGCCACACCGCAGGGGTTGGCATGCTTGATGATGGCGCAGGCAGGCGCCGTTTCCGGCGGAAACTCGGCCACCAGTTCGAAGGCGGCATCGGTATCGTTGATGTTGTTGTAGGAAAGCTGCTTGCCCTGCAACAGGGTCGCGGTGGCGACGCCCGGACGGTTTTCGCCGGTCACGTAGAAAGCCGCCTTCTGGTGCGGGTTCTCGCCGTAGCGCATTTCTTCCTTCAGCACGCCGCCGATCGCGCGATGCCGTGGCATCGGCGTGTCCAGCACCTCGGCAAACCAGCCCGAAATCACCGTGTCATAGGCGGCCGTCCGCGCATAGGCCTTGGCGGCCATCTGGCGCCGGAAGGCGAATGTCGTTGCTGCATCGTCGCCAAGCTGGGCGATCAGCGTCTCGTAGTCGGCGGGATCGGTAATAACGGTGACATAAGCGTGGTTCTTCGCGGCCGCGCGGATCATGGCCGGGCCGCCGATATCGATGTTCTCGACTGTCGTTGCGTAATCCCCGCCTTTGGCACGGACGTCCTCGAACGGATAGAGATTGATAACCGCGAGATCGATCGCAGCGATCCCATGGGTCTCCATGGCCCCAACGTGTTCGGCATCGTCACGAATGGCCAGCAGACCGCCATGCACGCCGGGATGCAATGTCTTCACACGGCCGTCCATGACTTCGGGAAACCCGGTCAGTTCGGACACGTCGCGCACCGGCAGGCCGGCCTCCGACAGCGTCTTGTGCGTGCCGCCGGTCGAAACGAGCGCCACACCCTTTTCGTGCAGCGCACGGGCAAACTCGACGATGCCGCTCTTGTCGGACACCGAGAGAAGGGCTGTGCGCAGGGCAACGCGATCGGGGGCGGGAATGTTCTTGGAGGCAACGGCCATGGGAGGCTCCTAGCAAGGAAGAAGGGGCGAGGACGGGAGGCGAGGACGGGCAGGCAAGCCGGAGGGCCACGCGAAAGCCCGGCCGGCCGGATGCCGCTGCCGTTAGCACAGCTGGCGTCGGGAAGGAACCGCACCGGCCTACAGCCCCCTGCCATTTCACCCGAATTCTCAAGGCTTCCCCTTGCTTTCG